>JACJNV010000001.1 GCA_014695175.1 Microcoleus sp. FACHB-DQ6
TTAAAAGCAGTCGCCGCAGGTGTCGGCCACATCAGCCAAGAAGCCGATAGCGACGGTATTACCCGCGAGTCAAAAATCTTTCTCAACGGGATTCCTAATTTCGGTTTAGCAATGACTCACAGGTACAATGCTGCTAATCCCCAAGATCCAGTATTGCTCCCAAAGTCAAAAAATAAGCAGGAAAAAAAAGTCTGGGTTAACTGGCCGGGGAAAACAGAAAATCTACCTACCTATGCTTTTGTTGATGTCGTAGAAGGTAGAATTCCCGCAGATGCTCTGACCAATAAGTTAGTTTTAGTGGGCATAGTTGCTACCGGTTTCGACCCGATATCTTCACCTCTCAACAAGACTACGGGTGGGGTTTATTTATATGCAGCGTTGGTTGACAATTTGCTCAATCAACGCTTGCTGCAGCGGCTGCCGGTACTCGTAGAAATTTTGTTATTGTTGGGGATTGGTTCGCTTACCGCTTTGGTTCTGGGCCACCGAGGTGTTAAGGAGAGAATTGCGATCGCTCTCGGTTTGCCTATAATTTGGATTGCGGCTGCTGCTTTGTTATTTGGCTTCTTTTTTTGGTGGGTTCCGATTGCCGCACCTATCGGCACGCTCATTTTATCTAGCACTGCTTTGCAACTGCGGGAACAGTACGAAAAGCAGCAGTTGATGAGGTTATTTGAAAAGCACGTCGCTCCGGAGACAGCTCAGCTTATTTGGGAACGCAAAGCTGAGATATTTGAACAAGGAGAACTCGAACCTCAAGAACTTACAGCAACGGTGCTGTTTATGGATATTCGTAGTTTTACTTCGATTTCAGAAAAAATGCGGCCGCGGGATTTGCTCACCTGGCTGAACAATTATTTGGAAGCGATGACCGACTGTATTATGGATCACGGCGGCGTTGTAGATAAATACATCGGCGATGCAATTATGGCAGTTTTTGGGGTGCCTTTTTGCCATACCGAATATCGACAAATCCAACAAGATGCTTTGAATGCAGTTGCGGCTTGCATTGCGATGCACGAACGGCTGCACCAACTTAACCAGCAGCTTAGAATTGAACGCCAACCTTTAATTAAGTTTGGCATCGGTTTGCATACCGGACAGTTAGTTGCTGGTAGCGTGGGCGGTTCCCGGCGTTTGAATTATTCTGTGATCGGCGATGCTGTCAACGTTGCTGCTAGATTGGAGGCGATGAATAAGGAAATTGTTTCTGACAGTCCTTTTAATTTGTTGGTGACGGGGAGGACTTTTGCTTACGTGCGCGATCGCTACGAAGGCAAAAAAGTAGGATCGATTCAATTGCGCGGCAAAAAAGAACAGACTGTGGTTTATGCTATTTTGGGCGAAAAGCATTAGCCATCGGGCATGGGGCATGGGGCATGGGGCATTAGTTGTGATATTATGTCCTGTTAATTAGGCCCAATTACTTCATACTGGGGAATTAAAATATTGGTTGTAGGGGCGGGTTTTTCGACAATCTACGCCTCAAACAAATAATCTCAAAAACCCGCCCCCGCCCCACGGTAAATCGAAATATACATTTTTTTCAGGCGATCGCCGGTGTTGGTTGATGTAGATTATTAGCGGTGTGGGGGCGGGTTTATAAAGCTGGTTTGTACTGATTAGATATTGTCGTAAAACCCGCCCCTTGTATCTTAAAAGAGTGAGTCAGTCGATCGCCACGTCATTGATTAGATCATACCGACAATCAGGCGATTGAGCCGACAATCAGGCGATCGTACCGACAATC
>JACJNV010000010.1 GCA_014695175.1 Microcoleus sp. FACHB-DQ6
TTGAATTGGTGCAAGTTGGCGTAAAGTTGGGCATTTTCGATGGATATAGAAATTTGAGAAGACAGCAGTTTTAATATTTCTAACCTGTCTGGTGTAAAAGCGCCTGTAGTCAGATTGTTTTCTAAATATAGAATGCCAGTGAGTTGGCCTTGATTAATTAACGGAGTGCAAAGAATTGATTTAGGTTGAACGGCCATTATATAGGGTGTGCGAGTAAATTGTCCTTCGCGACTGGCATCGTTTAAAACTATACTTTCCTGGGTGCGGGCGACGTAATTCACAACTGCAACTGCCAGCAAAGTTACTTCTCGATCGTCGCCTACAAAATCTATCGGAATTGATTGCATGACAGCAACGCGATCGCCATCTACAGAGCCTGATGCTTCAATCACCCATTGACCCTCTTTTTCTAGTATTAAAAAGCCTGTTTGCGCCCCCGCATTTTCAATAACAATTTTCATCATTTTTGCCAGCAGTTTGTCTAGAACTATTTCGCCTGCTAAGGTTTGCGATGCTTTAACTGCTGTGGTCAAGTCTAGCACGCCTGCACTGTCGTTTGTAGTGGAAGCGCTGCTGGTAGATTTGTGAGTTTCAATATTAGTTGAAATCGAGCTTGAAGTTAGCAAGTGCGAGTATTTCGATTCTAAATGCGCTGCTTTGGCTGTTGCTCCCCAGCGCTGATAGCAATAACGCGCTTCTGTCAAGTAAGTTTTAGAATTTTTTTCTCGTCCTATGGATAGATAAAAGGCTCCTGCCAATTCTGCTGCTAGTGCTTGTACTTGTATGTATCCGTTTTCTTGAGCTCCTTCAATTGCGCGATCGTAATATTCCATTGCTCTCACAACATTCCCCAAAACACGAGCTTTTTCGGCCGTAAGTAAGTCGCATTTGTGCTGAAGATTCATGGGCGCATAAAGCGCTTTTTGTTGCAGTTTTTTCCGGTTACTTACAGCGTAAAAAATATGCTCTTCTTGTTCCTCATTTGTGGCAGATGGATAGACTGCTAGGCGGGCTAGAGAATCGTAAAACTGGTATTCAGAAACATTAATAAAGCCTGCAACTCCGTCTAAATATACTTCGGCTTGCGCTGCATTTTCTAGCGCTGTAGCGGTATCTCCAAATAAATATGCTAGTATTAATTTTTGCAAATAAAAGTGCTGTAGTCCCACCCGATCGTTAGCTTTCAACAGCAGCGACAACAATTTTTCTTCGCTGTATGCTTCACCTAATACAAGATGTGAACTTTCCAATTGTCCCATCAATTTCAAAATAGTTTGCCGATATATTTGATTCCAAGTCAATACAGTTTCTTGCTTCAGTTGAAACAGCAAATGGTTGTAACTTACCATTTTCCGTTCCAGTTGTGGCAATTCTTGACCGATGAAATACAAAGACTGACAAATATTTACGGCTGCATATCCGACACATTCTAAATCCCCATTTTCTAGCGCGCTTTGATAGGCGTTCTCTAATAGCGGCAAAGAGTCTTTAACGTGATGCTTGCCGTTCATCAAAATGAATGCTACTAAATTAAGCGTTTTGCTTTTGAATTCTAACGCATTTAATCTCTCGCTCAAATTTAAAGCTAATTGACCAAAGCGATCGCCAGATTCAATATCTCTAACTATTCCTTTTAAAATTGCTCCGTAATTAGCATAACCGAAGGCAGAAAAAGTAGAGTTTCCGTAATTAATAGATAAATTAACTTGCTCGCACACAATCAGCGGCAGCAGCACAGGTTCAACTATAAATGTAGCTGAAAACATACTGGAAAGCACGCGCATAGTTGCTAATTTGTGCGGATTTGTCATCATCGGTAAGTTAATTAAATCTTCTATTTTTTGGTCGGTTAAATAAGCATCCGTTTTAGCCAGTGCTTGCTGAATGTGGAGGGGAATCGGCGATTCGGGAAAGTTTATTCCTAACATTTTTAGTGCTTCGCGACCAATTTTTACCGATTCTTGGAGTTTGGCTTGCATCGCACAAGCTATGATTCTGATTTCAAACACTTTGATTTTGTCTCGTTCATTTTTTGCGTGTTGCAGGACAATTGTCGCCCATTTTTCCATTGGTTCAAAGTCGGTATTGAGGTAAGCAGCTTCTGCTGCTGACTCGTAGAGTGCAAGAGTCAATTCGTAGTCAGTTTGCCAACTCTCGGGGGGCAGCAGTTCAATACCTGCGGTTAAATATTTCAGGGCAAGTTCGTAAGCTGCACTTGCTTTTGCTTTGCGGCCTGCAATTAAATTTAATTGGCATAAATGAAATTGTTCTAATTGGCTGCTGATGATTTCTTTGGCATAATTGAGTTGGTTTACGGTATCAAAAATATGCTCTTCTAATTGCTCTGGCGGTGCATTGCGTAATAAAAAATTGCCTATTTTTAGATGGATTTCTTGTTTTTGAGAATCGGATATTAAAGCATAAGCTGCTTGCTGCACTCGCTCATGCAAAAATTTGTAAGTTGCGCTCAAAACATCAGCCACTGGTAGGGAATATTTCTCGGTAAAGTCTCTAGATATTGTGTCTGTTATTTGTGTGCTTGCTGCTGTTAGTGATATCGGAATTTTGTAGGCGTTATTCACGAGCAAAATCAGACCGGACTGAAGTGCCTCACCGAGGTCTGTTGCTGCGGACGCCAGAGGTTTTTCGGCAAGTGTCGAGAGAGTTTTTAAATCAAATTTGTTTCCGATACAAGCGGCTAATTTAAGCAGTTCCTGGGTAGCCTCTGAAAGTTTCTGAATGTTATCTATCATTAATTCGACAACATTGTCAGTTATTCCCATTTCTTGTATTTGTTCGATATCCCACTGCCACTCGCCTGTGATCTGGCATTTTTTCACAATTGGCTCTGAGATTGGTTGCGCTAATCCCGACAGGTTAGATTCAGCTAGATTGACCCAATTATTTGCGGGTGAAAGTTTAAAGT
>JACJNV010000100.1 GCA_014695175.1 Microcoleus sp. FACHB-DQ6
AAGTTGGTTAATCCCAGCAAAAATGGCAGGGTGTTGGGAACCAGGGAAATCGGTTGTTCCTTGAGGGAAAGGACTTCCCGCACTGCCTCTAATTCTATGCCGAACAGACTGCCTCCCTGACCGAACAGGAGAAATTGCTTTGTTATACTTGTCTGATTCCCCCCTGCCGTGGGAGCCGTTATTTTCATGGCTTATTTTTTGTTTATAGTGTAGCTTACCAATTAGAATTTTGCTTTGACCCTAAAGTCGATCGCCGAGCTAGTTTTTCTGCATCAGTTTTGGTGCGTCAAATGTTTATGTTAAATAAACCGCCGGTTGGCCAACAAGCAGGTTGCTATCATTAAATATAAAACTTTTATGGGTTTCAAAAACCCAGTTTCTTAAAAAAAACGGGGTTTGTCGGTATAATATTTTTTGGAAAGCTGCCGATCGCTTTATATTCGGATTACGCGGAAAGCAGACGCTGCACTATGTGGAGGAGTTGCTGAGGTTCAAAGGGTTTGCTAACGTAAGCGTCGGCGCCTAAATCAGTTCCCCAAGCTTTATCGATCTCAGTGTTTTTATGAGTACAAAATACTACGGGCAATTTGGCAGTTGCGCGATCGCCCCGCAATTCTCTGATCACTTCAAACCCGTTCATTCGTGGCATCACTACATCTAAAACGACCAGAGCCGGAGGGGTTTTGCGGATCATGGCGATCGCTTCTTCGCCGTCGCCTGCCCGGATCACATCCATTCCGGCATCTTGAAGAATGCGGCAAATGATTTCTAGTTCGCTCTTAACGTCGTCCACGACTAAAATTTTTGACATATTCCACACTTCCTTGCTGTTATTGACAGCGGACTACGTTTATTCAGAAGCTGGCGCGACCGGCGGCGATGAGACTAGACCGCTTTGCGGACAAATTAATGTACTTCTAAATACAATATAGCCGATCGTATGGCTGAAGGTTGGCGGTCAGCGATAAAAAAGAATAAAAATTTACTTTGCTAACGGAATCACTTTGAATAAATTAATCGGCAATTAGTAATGGATCGTTGGTAATTTGCGGTTGGGAAACCCACAGGTCTTAGTAGAAGGATCGATGGCAAGACCAAAGCCGGATTTTCTCTGATATTGTTTTAGCTTTATTCCCACTCACCTAGTTTAGAGCATTGCTTAAATAAGGCAGTCTATTTTTTTTAATTAGCGCCATTAACAGCAACTTGAAAGTAGTTATACCTATGTCCTTACAGGTATTAAAATATTTTTTTAGTTAAAATACAGCACAATATCGCTTAGTGAACGCTATTATTTTATTAATGAGACAAGTCAAAACTGAAGAGGATAATAAAAACATTTAAAGAATTTTATTGTGTGCGATTTATAATTGGGGGACAAATTCAATGGATCGCGCGGCAGTCCCATTTTACCCAGTAGAGGAGTGTTGCGTTCACCAAAACTACTACCCGCAGGCGATCGCCATCCTTGAGCTCGATTGTGGGCCCAGCAGCAAAGACTGCTGCAAGATGCGGTCAATCGATTGTAGATTGTAGATTTTAGATTTTACAATTGAAGAAAGCGCTCTCACTGATAAATCCGGGGGCTGCTGATGAGCATTCCGAGCTTTTTTCTCGTTTCACGGATGAATCCGGGGCCCCCGGATGACATTGCTTGATTGTCAAATTAGTCGGTGAGGGAGAGACGGCGATCGGCTATAATAAAGGGCTAGAGGAAAAGAACACCGAAAACCCGAAAATATGGTTGCCATCCAAAGAAATCTCAACATTGCCGCGCTAGAAGCAGAATACAGTCAAAAAACACCGCGAGACATTCTCAAATTTGCCCTAGAAAATTTTGACAATATCTCCATTTCTTTCAGCGGGGCTGAAGATGTAGTTCTGATCGATCTTGCCTCAAAAATTACTAAAAATTTCCGCGTTTTCACCCTAGACACCGGACGGCTGCACTCAGAAACTTATCAGTTTTTGGATCAAGTCAGAAAACATTACGGCATTAAATTAGAAGTAATGTTTCCCGATGCAGCAGAAGTACAAGCCCTAGTAGAAGAAAAGGGATTGTTTAGTTTTTATCAAGACGGTCACAAAGAATGCTGCGGCGTGCGGAAAGTCAAGCCGCTGCGCCGCAAACTGAATACTCTCGATGCTTGGATTACTGGTCAGCGGAAAGACCAAAGTCCCAGTACCCGCAACGGTATTCCAGTTATTGAAGTTGACACTGCATTCTCCACTCCCGACCATGAATTAATTAAATTCAACCCCTTAGCAAACTGGTCTTCGGCAGAGGTTTGGGAATACATTCGCGCTTTGGATGTGCCTTACAACAAGTTGCACGAACGCGGTTTTATAAGTATTGGTTGCGAACCTTGTACGAAGCCGATATTGCCGAACCAACACGAACGCGAAGGCCGCTGGTGGTGGGAAGAAGCGACCGTAAAAGAGTGCGGTTTGCACGCTGGTAACGCACAAAAATAGTAAATCACTTAGTAGGGTGCGCTAGCCGCACCCTACTATTTGTTTGGTGCGCTAGGCGCAGCTTACCCAAGAATAAATGCACTTCACAACATAAATAGTAGCGGAAGAATTCGCAATTAAAATAAACACAAATTAAGCGGAGCTTACCCTAGGACTTTGATAGAATGATCGATATGCAGAATAAATCGTAGCCGAAAAATTCGCAATTAAAATAAACACAAATTAAGCTGAGTTTGGCTTAGAACTTTGATAGAATGATCGACATTCAGAAAAGTTTTAAAAGTAGGTACTATATGCTCGCCTCAACTAGCGAATTGCTGAACACAGCCTTGAGAAGTGGTTATGCGATCGGTGCTTTTAACGTCTACAACCTCGAAGGAGTAAAAGCCGTCATCAAAGCGGCCGAAGCGCTGCACAGTCCTGCTATACTGCAACTTCACCCCAGCGCCCTCCTATACGGTAAATCGCCTTTAGTCGCGCTGTGCCTCAAAGCGGCCCGCACATCTTTAGTGCCGATCGCAGTACACTTAGATCACGGCACCTCAGAAAAAGACATTCACATCGGTCTAGCCGCCGGCATTAAATCCATTATGGCAGACGGTTCTCCTTTGCCATACGAACAAAACTTAATATTTAGCCGGGAAATGACTACATTAGCCCACGCTAACGGTGCGGCAGTTGAAGCAGAAATCGGCAGAATTAGTGGCAGGGAAGACGGTTTGACAATCGATGAGAAAGCCGCAAGGATGACCGATCC
The DNA here is from genome assembly GCA_014695175.1 of Microcoleus sp. FACHB-DQ6. Taxonomy (GTDB): domain Bacteria; phylum Cyanobacteriota; class Cyanobacteriia; order Cyanobacteriales; family Microcoleaceae; genus Microcoleus. The sequence continues at coordinate 3,233 of JACJNV010000100.1, forward strand.
AGTGGCAGCAGTAGAGTTTATCAAAGAAACTAAGGTGGATTTTTTAGCCGTAACAATTGGTAACGTTCACGGCAAATATTTCAGCGAACCAAAACTAGATTTTCCTCGTTTGGAAAAAATCCGGGCTGCTGTTTCAGTGCCCTTAGTGATGCACGGTGCTAGCGGCTTGCCGGAATCAATGATTCATCAATGTATTCAATTGGGAGTATCGAAATTTAATGTGAATACAGAAGTTCGCGAAGCTTATATGGACGTGTTAAAAAGTAGCATTTCTGAGCCACATCCGGATTTGTTGGAAATAATGGAAAAAGCTATCGATGCCATGCGAGGGGTCATTTCTGACAAACTGCAACTTTTCGGTTCTGTCGGTAAAGCTTATTTGCATCACTCTGTCGAGGCGGATGAATTGACCGCAAAGAGTACCCGCAACAAACAAACAAGCCGCAACCAATCAAGTTTCGATCAAATGTTAAAGCCTGTGTATAGTGAGGCCTTCTGTCTTCTTGTGAAGTAAAAAAAACTAAAGTCCTGACTGCGAACCAGTTTTTAGTCAGGACTTCAGTCCTCTCTAACTGTTTAAAAATTGATCGGGATCGATGCCAGATTCCCGCAGCCGCTGAATTAAAGACTGCAATTGAGCTTCCGCTTGTTGAGCCCTAGATTCCGCTGACTCGGCCCGCTGCCGTTGCTGTTCCGTTTCAGTCAGAATCCAATTGCCATCAACATCATACCAGCGCAACCACAGTCGATCGATTCCCTGAAACTCTCCTTGCCACAAACCCAAGCCCAAACTTAAGTCAGCAATCCACACTCGCGACTCGGGCAATTCTAATTCTTGATAGTGTCCGCCCTTCAATTCAAACACTCGCAATTTGTTAGTATAGCGGCTGAAAACGGCATAAATAGGAACCCGCAAAATTTGCTCGTAAACCTCCCATTTTCTCGGCGGTTCCTCCTTCGTCTCGGCCTCGAAAACTTGCCCGTTACCCCCAGTGTTTCCCGACAGAGGTGGCAACTTTTCTTCATCCGTATTGTCGCCTAAATCTTCTTTTTCTGTTCCCGGCGAAAGCAGTTCTACAATTACAAAAGGATTCACCCCTTCCTGCCAAATAACGTAACTCATCCGCTGTTCGGAGCGATCGTCAAGTCGGGGAACTTCCACAACTGCAAACCAATCCAGCCGCTTGTGCCACAGAGTATGATGCACGTCCTAATAAAGGTTCATGTCGGTGCCGCTAAATATCTCAGAAGCTGGATAATTCCGAGGCCGAAACGTCATGCTCAACAACTGCGGCTGCAAATCGTGAAATTCGTCCCGCAAACCAGGTTCCTCCGGGTCTTCGCTGGGTAAATCCTACATCGTCGGCAGCGTTTCTCTGGGCGATCGCAGCGGATCTGTTTGCGGCACAGGATATTTAAAAGGCAACATATAATATTGAGAAATGACTGCATTTATGCTAACATCACGGGAACATCCCAATGATGCTTTGACAGGAGTGCAAGCCGGAGAGCTAGAAGCGAGATATATCGGCTTTGCTGTGCGTGACGGTCGCACTCCTAGAAAACTATTTTAACAAAATCGGGATGAACCCTTTTCTTCCTCTCTTGTGTAAAGTTAATCTAAAATCTAAAATCTAAAATCTAAAATTGACTGATCCGAACTTCTACACTATGATCGACATTCCTCAACTGATTGCTCAAGAACTTTCCATTAATCTGTCTCAAGTCAATAATGCTCTGGAACTTTTCGCCGAGGGAGCAACAATTCCGTTTATTGCCCGCTACCGCAAAGAACGCACGGATTTGTTGAATGAAATTCAGTTGCGCGACATCTCCGATCGCTTCACCTATCTGACGGAAATAGAAGAGCGCAAAAAGTCGATTTTAGAGACGATTAGCTCTCAGGGGAAACTCACTGAGGAACTGCAAGCTAAAATCGAATCGTGTTTGCAAAAAAACGAACTAGAAGACCTTTATCTGCCTTACAAACCGAAGCGGCGGACGCGAGCGACAATTGCTAGGGAAAAAGGTTTGGAACCGCTGGCAAATTTTATCAAAAGTCTGAATTTACAGACGGCTAAACCCGCAGATTTGGAGGCGGAAGCAGCTAAATACATTTCGGAAGAAAAGGGAGTTAAAACAGCAGAAGAAGCTCTCAAAGGTGCTGGGGATATTTTGGCGGAAGCGGTTTCGGAAAAAGCAGAATTGCGGGCTTATTTGCGAGAGTTTTTAATGAAAACCGGAGTCTTTGTCTCGAAAATTAAAGATGATTTCCCGGAAGGAAGCACTAAATTTGAAATGTACCGCAATTATCAAGTTGCAGCGAGAAACGTTCAATCGCACAATATGTTAGCGCTGTTTCGGGGGGAAACGGAAGGAGTCTTAGATTTGGAACTGGCTTTTGATGAATCCGCAGTGATGGCTTATTTGGAAGGTCAGGAAATTAGAACTAGGATACCGGAAGTTAAAGAGTTTTATCGATCGACTTTGAAGGATGCCTTTAACCGACTGATGAAGACTTCGTTAATTACAGAAGTACGATCGCACAACAAAGCCGTCGCTGATATCGAGTCGATCGCCACTTTTGAAACCAACCTGCGCGAGTTGCTGCTGTCGGCGCCGGCGGGAATGAAACCCACATTGGCGATCGATCCGGGATTTCGCACGGGGTGCAAAGTTTCCGCCCTCGATGAAACCGGGCAATTTTTAGAATATCAAACAATTTTTCCTCACCAAGCAGCCGCTCAGCGACAGCAAGCTGGTAAAATTGTCAAGCATTTAATTGAAAAATATAAAATTGAATTAATCGCGATCGGCAACGGTACAGCTTCCCGAGAAACAGACGAATTTGTTTCGGAAGTTTTGGCCCAAATGGAAAGAAAACCGATTAAAGTCATGGTGAATGAATCCGGTGCATCGATTTATTCAGCAAGCGAAGTGGCGATCGCCGAATTTCCAGACCTCGACATCACCGTCCGCGGCGCAGTCAGCATCGGACGGCGCTTGCAAGACCCCCTCGCCGAACTCGTGAAAATCGACCCGAAATCAATAGGAGTCGGTCAATACCAGCACGATGTTGACCAAAAATTGCTCAAAAAGAAACTCGACGAAACAGTCGAAAGCTGCGTTAATTATGTCGGAGTAGACTTAAACACAGCCTCCAAAGAACTGCTGACATTTGTATCGGGAATGACGGCAACAGTTGCCAAAAATATCGTCAATTACCGCAACGAAAACGGCGCTTTTAAAAATCGCCGCCAACTCCTGAAAGTTCCCAAACTCGGGCCAAAAGCTTTTGAACAAGCAGCCGGGTTTCTCCGCATTCGCGGCGGCGAAAACCCCCTGGACAATACAGCAGTTCATCCCGAAAGTTATCCTGTAGTGCAGGCGATCGCCAAGGATTTAGACTTGCCTCTGACTGAAATAACACAAATTTCGGAAAAAATCAAGAGTGTAAACATCAAGAAATATGTCACAGAAAAAGTAGGAGAACCAACACTCCGAGACATTATTTCCGAACTAGAAAAACCGGGAAGAGACCCGCGAGCCGAGTTTAAATATGCCACTTTCCAAGCAGGAATCAAAGAAATCTCCGATTTGCAAGTTGGGATGGAATTAGAAGGAATAATCACGAATGTAGCTAACTTTGGAGCCTTTGTTGATGTGGGAGTGCACCAAGATGGTTTGGTTCACGTTTCTCAATTAGCCGATCGCTTTGTAGATGACCCCAAACAGATTGTCAAAGTCGGACAAGTGGTGAAAGTGCGGGTTTTGGAGGTGAATGAGAAGTTAAAGCGGGTTAGTTTGACAATGAAGCTGCAAGAAAAACCGCAACCGCAAAATGGCAATAGCGCGAGGCTTCCGGCCCCGCGCCGACGTTAAAACTTTGGGGGAAAGCTGAAAAAGGGCGATGGCGTCCCGCCCCGCAAGCTACGGCTATAATTGTGTAATCCTCACCAACCTCAAAATTATATGGTTGCAAGTAAAAGCGACACCTACGTCTCTCCTGAAGATTATTTAGCAACCGAGAAAGTCAATCCGATCGAACACGAGTACAGGCACGGCAAAATCTATACAAAAGCAGGAAAAAGCAAACCTCATGTCATTATTATGGGGAACATATCTCTACTTTTGAAAAATCATCTTCGGGGAAGTGGCTGCATACCTTACATGGCAGATATGAAAGTTCGGGAGGATACATCTAATTTTTTTGGTAGTGGTGAATAGTAATGGTCAAGAGCGAAGAGAGACCTTGTAATGATGCACAAACTACCAAATTGCACCAATGCAATGGTTGAATATCCTCGCTTACCAGCTTACCATTACTATGCTTCACTACCCAAAAAGAATCAATCAAATCTGTTTAAAGCCGCTCAAAAATTAGTCAAATCTCAGAGTGACAGCGACAAAAATCAAACCCACGAACACCTACATGGACGCACAACAACTCGAATTACCACAATTTATGCCATTGCTCCTCAATTATTACCCCTGTGGGCGGGCGCCAAACACATAATTGCGATCGAGAGAACTGGCAGCCGATGGTCAGGGAAAAAAAGTCGTCGTCGATTGATTGATTTCCATGAAACACATTATTATTTAAGTAGTTTGGATTGATCGGCTCATCAATTTGCCGATGCAATTCGAGGACACTGGCTAATTGAGAATCGACTGCATTGGGTTAAAGAGGTGACCTTAAATGAGGATAACTGTATTCATCGCGGTGGCAACTCACCTGCTAATTGAGCAACGGTTAGACAATTTTTAGTATCGCTCGCTCGGATGAATGGTACAAATACTCTTCCACAAGCTTTAAGATTGATGGCCACCCAGCTCGAAAAGCTTTGTGAGTTGCTTTTCGGTTTTCAGTGTCCAGACAAACCAGTTAAATCTTTCACGTAGCATCATCAAATTGCCCGATCGGCTTAGTTTATTTTTTCGACAATTAACCCACCCTGCTTCCCTTGCTGCTGTATGTGGGAGAAACGCACCGCACTCCCAAACAACGGTAGATGAGCCATGATTGCCACAGGTACGTTGCCAACTACATCGAACTTCATCGGCGTTATTCCCTGGATGTGGCTGTGGCTATTGCGTTTTGGTACGGAGCGCCAGCTAATCGAAAACAGCGACTACAACTGGAGTCAGAGCTTATCTATAAATGGAAGTCGCCATTTAACAAAGAATGCTGGCAGTGGTGGGGACAGCCATTTGGCAAGTGACTCCTGCAATCTTCACACTTGTCGAGCGTCGGTGATTAACATCACTCATGAGCTTGTGTCAAGTCACTGTTACATCACTTAACACTTGGTTACATTGGTTTACATAAGAAAGCAAAGGAAGAACAAGCGATGTACACCACCGACGAAAACGGAACCCTCAACAACTACGCCGTCGTACCCAAAATGTCTTACGCCCAGTACCCTTCACCCGACCAGCAGCGTCGGTACGCCCTTCAAGGTGCTGGTGCTGTCTTGTTGGTAACGTTTTTGGTGCTGACTGCTTTCGCTGCCTAACCTCAAGCATTTGCACGCCCTCGTTTTTACTGCCTCTTGGGTTACAGGAGGCAGTTTTTCAGTTTACAGTTGGCAGTACCGCAGCTCGAATCTGGTAGGTGTTTAGCAAACCGAATTTCTAAGGCTACCGTCCTAATAGCCTTTCTTAAAAAGATGAGATACACGATATTCCTTGAATATCGAGATTTTCAAGCCTTATTACATACTTCATTTATCTGAGAAATGCTATAAAAACCGGATTTAGGTAAATGCGAGTGGAAGGTATCAGTAAAACAGTTCGGGATTGTTCCAATTCACAGAGATTGTTGAATAACTAAACAGTCCTTAAAAAAAGGGCGATTTCTGGCTGTTTGCGTAAGCCTTGTAGAGTATTTCAAGAAAATCCATGAAAAACATTGTTTATCGATATTCACTCTTGTGTACCCTAGGAGTTTTAACCTTTGTGCCACTAACGGGAATACTCTCCCCAGGTAGGAGTAGCAGCCAGCTTTCCCCATCAGTTGGTCAAAAGCAAGTTTCACGTAAACCTCCCAGTACAAAGCTATACAATAATTCGACGTATGGTGTTACCTTTAGCTACCCCAGCAATTGGCAACCTACAAAGGGCTATGAAGAACGTTTCAGCGGGGTGGATGGATTCTTCCAGATAACGGGGCTGTCGTCACCGCCACCATCAACGATTCAGAATGTTTGTAAGGATGCACTGAATCATAGACTAAATCCCTACGGTACTCGTCCCCAGATGCAGAGGTTACAAATCCAGGGCCGCCCAGCGTGTTTAATTTTGCCTTCCTCTGACCAAGATCGGACAATGGAAAGAATGGCAACGCTGATTGTCCGCTATCCCACACCGATTCGCCTGAATGGGACAAACTACAATCACCTCATGCTGTCTGCCGATAAGGAACACATTCGCCAGATTGCTAACAAGCTAAGATTTACAATGCCAAGGCGATAGTACAGCAACCGCCAAGGCGGTTAGGGCAACGATATCCTTGTCGGGGGCGACGGCAGCGATATCCTCAATGTCGCCAAAGGTTTTGATACCCTAAACGGCGGTTTGGCAAACGATATTCAAGTCGGCGGCGCGGGCAATGATGTATTTGTTTTAGGTGCCGGATTGGGAGTTGATACGATCGCTGATTTCGCCAAGTCTCAAGATACCGTGCAATTAATCAATGGCTTGACCTTCGGACAGCTATCAATTTCTCCTGGAACTAACGGCACATTAATTAGAGTAGCCGGCAGCGGTGAAGTTTTAGCTTCTTTGACAGGCGTTGCTCCCAATCTTATCGGTTCTGAAGATTTCATCTCGGTCTAGAGATAGTAAAGTGGTCATTTGTGAAATCATTCTTACTCAGGCAACAGGATTAAAATTGGCAAAAACTTTTTGGCATTAATAGGCATAGTTATTGCAGTTTTGTAACCTAGTTTTACCGCTTGCTTCACCAAAAAGCAACAGCGGACTGAGCAAAGTTTGATTTTTCTGAGCAGCCCAAAAAAGTTGTTGCCGATCGAGAAACAGTTTCTGCGATCTGCAAGAACCCCGCCAAACTCTCTTGTCCGAATAAACCATCATTTCAAATTGGTTCCATCAGCGGCTCTATCATCGATACTGGGAAGGAGGAGGACATAATCACTGGCACTGGTGGCTATTACGGCATGGTTCTCTACTCCTCTTTTCTCAACACCGGCGGGGGTACTGATAATCGGTTTGGCGCGACCATCGCCAACAGCGGTACCCTTAATACTGGTAATGGCGTGGAGTCCATCATTACTGATAACGGCTTTTATAGCTTGGGCAACATATTTTTAGCAAAAGGTACAGACTATATCAGGGGTTCTGGTGATGCTACTTTCTATGGCGGAAACGATCGAGACACACTGGAATTAACGTCAGGCAGCTATACCATTGAAATATCGGGGACAACGGTGAGCTTTACGAGTAGTAGTGGCACTATAAAAACTTCCGAGTTTGAACAACTAATAGCGGGTAGCACAACCTATGACTTCGCCAGTTTGACCAACGCTCAGACAATTTTTGTCGCTTAGCCGTCTATTTGAGAGGTATGGGACACCTAGCTAATAGAAAAGTTTTGCTGTCCTAAAAGACTCTTTATCCTATTGAGAAGAATCGACCCAACATTTCTTGTCCCTCACATGAGCGACACTCAAAGAGGCGACTGGTCATGCACCCATAAGATTGCTCACAAGAGGTTAAGGTACAAAGAAAATCACCAGGCTCAGAGTATATTGGGATGGAAAAGTATTCTCAAATCTGGTGATGGGTTAGCGGCAGCACGCCAGGATTATTCTGTAAGCGCGATCGCGCTTAACTTAGTGCCGTTCAATCGTGGATTTATGGGTTTATGGCAACTTTTATCACGCCATCTCGTTGATTGCCGAATAATTCATATGCTTCTTTTATTTGATCTAGCTTAAACCTGTGCGTGATCATAGGTCTCAGGTCGGCACGAGCGGACTGTATGATATTTATCAGCCGCCGCATACGTTCTTTTCCACCGGGGCAGAGGGTGGTAACAATTTTCTTATCTCCAATACCCGCGGCAAAGGCATCTACAGGGATGCCAAGTTTTCCAGAATAGACTCCTAGACTCGATACAATTCCGCCCGGTTTGACCACGCGCAAACAGGCTTCAAAGGTTTCCTGAATACCGAGTGCTTCAATCGCTACATCTACGCCGCGACCATCAGTCAAATCCAGGATCGCTTCGACTGGATTGCACTCTTTATAATTTAAAACAATGTCCGAGCCAAGCATTTGGGACATTTTCAGGCGTGCTGGATTGCTGCTGACGGCAATGATTTTGGAAGCACCTCTGAGTCTGGCACCGACAGTTGCGCTCATACCAATTGGTCCTTGGGCAAATATGGCGACTGTATCACCAATCTTGATATTTCCGCTTTCGGCACCACTGAAACCTGTACTCATAACATCTGGACACATAAGCACCTGTTCGTCGGTTAATTCGTCAGGTATGGGAGTCAAATTGGCGATTGCGTTCGGCACTAGCATATATTCCGCCTGAGAACCATCAATGGTATTGCCGAAGCGCCAACCACCCAGTGGCTTACCGCCGCACTGCGCTTAGTAGCCATCAAGACAGAAATTGCACTGACCGCAAGGAGTTACAGCACCAACAAGAATACGCTGTCCTATTTCATAGCCGTGAACTCCTGCGCCGAGTTCTGCAATGACGCCAACTGGTTCATGTCCTAGTGTCCGTCCAGGCTGGACGGGTACTTCACCTTTGAGTATATGAACATCTGTGCCACAGATTGTCGTCGTGGTGATTTTAATCAGTGCATCAGTAGGCCCAATCTCAGGAATTGGTTTTTCTTGAATTTCGATTCGCCCTTTTTCTACAAAAACGGCGGCTTTCATCTTTCCCATAATTTTTTACACAATTTTTAAGATGATACTATGTAACATCAATACAGCGCTTTTCTTTCTGCGCGTCTCCTTGCTCCCCTATTTGTGACTGCCGTTCGGCTTGTATCCCTCTTTTGCCACTTTGGGGTGAAACCTTGAATCTTCACGGGCTGTATCCTCGAAAAATCGTCAATTTATCAGAGAGTGATGAAAGAGCGCTACGTCCTAACCGCCGGGGCGGTTGCTATAACGCTTACACAGTCGGAGGAGCAAGCGTTCCAGGAGGAACTTGGTAGGATTGAGCCAGAGGCACGGGAGCAGGTTGTGCAGAGTGTTACCAGTTGGATGCAGACAGGGATTGAGCAGGGGAGACGCGGGGGAATTCATAAAGGCATTCGCCTTGGCAAAGTTTCTCTGGTGATGCGTTTGCTGCCTCGCCACCTAGGACAGTAAAACTGCCGTCGTGGGATTTTTAGATACACAGGACGACCAAAAACCGACAAATCTCTTACTATAATTGGTCGATTTTGATGCAGTTTTTCGGTATCATTTTTACAATGATGACAAACAGTTCCTTCCGATAGAATCATCATTCCTAAGAAAATTTTTCCCTCACTCAACTAAAGTCGAAGTTTCAACCCCGACTCCCGGCAATGGTCATAGATAGTATAGATGGAAGCTCATAACGGTCAATGTTTTAGTACCTTTTACACCATAAACTCAGGAGATACGCTCCAACTTTTATTGGAGTCAAACAAGTAGGGATTGCGGTATTGGGCTGTTATTTCACCTGCATCAATCACTGTTAATGAATTTGCATTAATTGAGTAAAAAATAACTAAACATAAATTTATGAAGAAAAACTTGTTGGTATCCGTTATTATTTCATCTCTTTTGATCGTTGCCCTTCCTGCTAAAGCGGTTGAGACTAGGTGCGGGTGGTTGCACAATCCCACGCCTCGAAATTGGTATTTAATAGACAAAGATGGTAGTTGGGTTATCTCGATGCAAGGGGGATATGAAGCCCAAGGAATGGATAATCTTCCTACTTATAACGAGAAAGAGTACGTCAAAACGAATGGTTATTATGGGTACGGTTGTGCTTGTATGGATGTGGTGACAGATAAGGCTCGATTGAGAATTCGTGAGATTTGGGGTGGCGAATCATTGCCGCTCTCAACCTGTCGCCAAGATCCGAATGTGCCAAAAAGTCCTTCTTGACACCACAGGAACCTGTTAGCTGTAGCAGATTAGTGTTGCAGGTGGCTACAGCTATGCCTGTAAATACTGCAACGCTACGCAGGCAACCCTAACCCCTTCCAGCGATCGCCATGATTAATAACGGCTTGAGTGATGGTGTCAAGCGTGATGTTCTGCACGATCAAACTCCTTTTTAGTTGTTATTCCTGGTAGGAACCACGGCGGTGTCAACCACCCATTCCAACGATCGCGGCTGAAAATTTAGTTCGCGTTTTGCCTTGGCATTCGATACACCTCGCATCTGAGTACCGTAGTAAACAGCATCCGCACCGCCTTCGATTTGCAGAGCATCCTCAACCGATATCTGTGGCGGTGGTGGAGCATTCAGCCATTGAGCAAACGTAGTGAGCCATTCGCGCACGGCTAAAGGTCGATCGTTAGCAATCAGATAAATACCGGGATTGCCCTGCTCTGCTGCTGCAACGGTAGCGGTCGCCGCATCCTCAATGTGCAACCACGACCATACGCCCTCACCATTTCCCACGATCGGGAACTGTTGCTGTCGCACCTGTTGGGCAACATCACCATCGGGATTGAACCAGGTGCCAGGTCCGTAGAAGAAGCCATAACGCAGGGCAATCCCTTCTATGTTGGGATTCCCTAGTAAGCGACGCTCAAGCTCAGTCACTATGCGGGCATCCGCTGCAACCGCAGGCGAGGCATCAAACGCTAAGGGCGTTTCTTCATCTGCCAATCCAGTACCGGGAACCGCCCAGAATGCGATCGACTGCCTCAGGTAGCGCCGCACACCAGCCGCTTGCGCTGCTGCCAGCACGTTGGCACCGCCTTCTAAACGGATGCGAGTGTTGAAGGCTGCTGCCGCACTCATTGACTCGCGAGTGTACGTTTTGGGTAGGGTGGTGAGTTGTTCGATCACGACTTCCGGCTGAGCGTCAGTGATAGCTGCTTGGACCGCAGCGGCGTCAAATACATCGGCGTTCGCGAAGCGTAGGTTCTGCCTCATCGTCGGTTCTACGCCTTGTTCCGCTAAAGTCCGAGCTTTTTCTGGAGAACGGGTCAGAGCGACTATATCGTGTCCTTTGGCAAGCAATTGCGCGATTAGCGGGCGACCGATCGCTCCTGTTGCCCCTACAACAAAAATCTTCATCTGTGAACCTTCCGTTGAAGTATGGAAATATTTTTGCTTATTCGAGTGCTCGATCGATTAAAGGTGCAAAGACTGGGATGTTTTTGACCAACTCATCGGAAAGAGAGAACCGCTGTATTAACCCACATTCCGCAGGCGCGATCGCCATCAGGCAGTATTTTTCAACGATTGGACTTAGGATCGAAGTCCAGAAGTGGAGCGATATCTAGCTTTTCTCAGGTAGGTGAGGTCTAGGGAAATGCTTTAAAATTCAGCCATCCACAGGATATAGCCTCATGTGGTGTCCGCCTTGTCACCCATAATAAAAATACCTGAAACCAGAGATTTTACAACATTGTAATTATGGGCGAGTGCGAACGACATCATATCACACAATATCAGGGGCTATCGTATTTGATGAATGCATCGCGATCGCACGCAACTTGCTGCACTCTCCTCCGCTGTTTCCTGAGATAATATATAATTTAAAATGGTGCAAAATATGTAACTGCTCAATAACTACTGGTAGAGGGACTCCTCGTCAATCAGGTTATCAACAACAGCGCACCTCCGCAGACAATGAGCGATTACAACATCGCTTTGATGAAATTTTTGGGTGGCGCTACCCACATTACTATGGTTTAAACTTGGCTATGCAGCAATTCTGTGCCAACAAGAAAAAATTGCTGCGAGTCCTCGATGCGCCTCAACTACCTCTTCATACTAACTGCGACGTAAGTGATATTCGAGAGTAGGTCACCAGGCGGAAGATTAGTGGCGGTACTCGCCATGAATTTGGGCATCTGGTAAGGGATACCTTTACAGGTTTGAAAAAAACTTGTAGAAAGTTAGGTTTTTGATTTTGGAAGGTAAGGATTCAGGTCAAAAAAACTTAAGTGGCGGCATCTGGTAAAATAAAGGAATGAAAAAGCCCACAGCCACCAGAGAGCAGAAAAAAACCGAGATAGAGCAGTTGAGCCAA
>JACJNV010000101.1 GCA_014695175.1 Microcoleus sp. FACHB-DQ6
GTACCTGTAAATACAAAGTCCGCCGTTCCCAGATTGCTAGCAGCCGTACCCAGATTCGCAATAAGCGTCGAACCAGCGGCTACGGTACCGTTCGAGTCAAAATACAACACCGTCTCGTTCGAGGCATTAGTAAATGCGAAGAAACCAGCAGTTGTAGAATTGCCCAGGGCTTTAGCTTGTGCATCTTCCAAAGAGGCATAACTGCCGCCTGTGAAAATCACTAACTCTTTGCCAGTAATGTCCGGATTTGAACCGCTGGAGGCGTCAAAGTTAGTCGTCGTCAAATTACCGAAAGCACCGCTGACAAACTGGAATTTGTCTACCCCAACAGTAAAGTCGGTAATCGTATCGCCGCCTTCGCCTGCTGCTTTGTAAACAAACAGATCCGCACCAGAACCGCCAGCGAGAACATCTGCACCAGAACCGCCGCTGAAGATGTCAGCAAACTCAGTACCTGTGACGCTGTTAGCATTAGCATCTCCGGTAAATAAGACAGGAGTAGTGAAGTTGTAACCGCCAACACCTGAACCGAAATTGTTAAAGTCGCTCGGGTAAGTGTTCCCAGCAGCAGTTAAATCAACAATGCTGCCTGAGTTGGTAGTAGTCGCATTATCAGAAGAGGCGATCGTACCTGTAAATACAAAGTCCGCCGTTCCCAGATTGCTAGCAGCAGTACCCAAATTCGCAATCAAGGTAGAACCACCGGCCACGGTACCGTTCGAGTCAAAATACAACACTGTTTCGTTCGAGGCATTAGTAAATGCGAAGAAACCAGCAGTTGTAGAATTGCCCAGGGCTTTAGCTTGTGCAGCTTCCAAAGAGGCATAACTGCCGCCTGTGAAAATCACTAACTCTTTGCCAGTAATGTCAGGAGAAACCCCGCTAACACCGTCAAAGTTAGTCGTAGTCAAATTGCCGAAAGCGCTCGCGCTAAACTCGAATTTGTCTACCCCAACAGTAAAGTCGGAAATTTTATCGCCGCCTTCTTTAGTTGTCCTGTAAACAAACAGATCCGAACCAGTGCCGCCGCTTATGACATCCAAACCGAGGCCGCCGGTGATGGTATCGTTGCCATCGCCGCCCTTGAGGCTATCGTTAAAGTTGCTGCCGACAATCTTGTCATCACCTGCTAAACCATCGTAATTAACTGGCGCCGGAGAAGTGGTGAAATCCACATTGTCAGGGCCGACAGTACCGACAGGAATATTTAGTGGCGGGCCCGTGAAGACAAAGTTACTGACTTGCAGGCGAATACTCGCCGAGAAACTGGCCACAATTTCAAAGCGCGCCCCAACAGCAAATACCAGCACAGAACGGCCGGTCTCGGCATCTAGAAACTGACAGAAAATAGGCACGTCTGGGTTGCCGCCCAACTGTGCAAAGCGCGCTTGCAAAGTCGCGATGCTGCGAACAGTGATATCCGTGGTGAAGTCGAGCAAATTAGCGCTGCCGATCGACCCAACAGCAGTAGTAGCAGTAATATCCAGTCGGGTCAAGCTAGAAACGGTGAGATTAGCAAAAGCTGCTGTAGAAAGCTGTAAAACATCGTCAGTGACATTAAAGTCAGTAATAAAGTCAGCTTCTGCAACTGTTTGAATCTCTTGGCGGGAAGTCAGGTAAATAAAGCTATCCTTTCCAGCACCCCCAGTGAGAATATTGGTTCCTAGACCACCTTCGATCGAGTCATCATCATCGCCGCCTTTAATTTTGTCGTTGCCCAAGCCTCCTTTTATTTTGTTTTTGCCTTTACCGACTTCGATATCGTCATCGTCATCGCCACTGTCGATATCGTTATCGCCATCGCCGACTTTAATTTTGTCCTTGCCTTTGCCGCTGATGATTTTGTTTTTGCCTTTACCGACTTCGATCTCATCATCGCCATCGCCGCCGTCGATATCGTTATCGCCATCGAGGCCTTTAATTTTGTCGTTGCCTTTGCCGCCGATGATTTTGTCTTTGGCGTTGCCGGCTGTAATGTCATCGTCACCATCGCTGCCTTCGATGTCGTTATCCAGCGTCGCAGAACCGACAATAACTTGAGATTGTGTAGTGTTAGCAAAGTTAAAGACATTTTGCTCGACTATCAAGCTAAAACGCTGGCCGGAGAACTCATTTCTGCCGTTGCTAACTTTAAAACGAAAACCAGCCTCACCCTTATAACCTACTGTCGCTTTGAAACTTACAAAGCCTTCGTTAATGTCTGCTTGAGTGAAGGTCGAACCGGGTTGTACGGGGACTCCCTTAAAGAATAGTTGGCCGGTTGTAGGATCGGGCAGCTCGGTTATCGTGTAGACTATGCCGCCAGGACCTTGCTGGTCATCGACATACTCCAACGACTCACGATTAATTTTTTGCTCGCCGCCGCTGGAACCAGCAACGCCGTTCTTATTAGCTCCGACTCGCGGAGGGTTAAAAATCGGGTTCGCAGTTGGAGTTGGAGTTTGAGTTGGAGTTTGATTTGGAGTTTGAGTTTGAGGATCAACTCCTAAAAAGTCGCTAGCATCGATCTGCGTTGCGTTGACATTCGACAATCGCACCAGCGTCCTGTTATTGACCCGAATTTCAGTATTGGCCTCGACTTGTACAAAGCTCAAGCTGTTAAAGTTCAAGCCGCCAGCCAGCACAAACTTGTCTCCGCCGTCTTGGTAGTCAGTGATGACTGCACTTCCCCCAGACTGGTCACTCATGGCAAAAACGTCATTTCCCTCACCGCCGACACAGGTATGGTTGCCAGTACCGCCCATCAGCGTATCGTTGCCGTTGCCGCCCATCAGCGTATCCTCGCCGTCGCCGCCGCCGCTAACGCTGTCGTCGCCGTCGCCGCCGTCTGCCATGTCATTGCCGTCGCCAGTCACGAGGGTATCGGTGCCGCCACCGCCCATCACACTGTCGTCGCCAGCACCGCCCATCACACTGTCGTCGCCGTCGTCGCCACTGCAAAGGTCGCTGCCGTCGCCGCCCATCACGGTATCGTCGCCGATGCCGCCACTAACGCTGTCGTCGCCCTCGTCGCCTGCACACTGGTCGCTGCCGCCACCGCCCA
This sequence comes from Microcoleus sp. FACHB-DQ6, assembly GCA_014695175.1. GTDB lineage: Bacteria > Cyanobacteriota > Cyanobacteriia > Cyanobacteriales > Microcoleaceae > Microcoleus. Next base: position 3,044 of record JACJNV010000101.1, read on the forward strand.
TCACGGTATCGTCGCCGGTGCCGCCGCTAACGCTGTCGTCGCCGTCGTCGCCGCTAACGTTGTCGCTGTCGCCACCGCCCATCACGGTATCGTCGCCGATGCCGCCGCTAACGCTGTCGTCGCCGTCGTCGCCACTGCAAACGTCGCTGTCGGCATCGCCGGCCACGATATCGTTATCTTTGCCGCCGTTAACGGTATCGTTGCCAGCGCCGCCCTTAACGTTATCCTTGCCTCGATCGCCCCTGACGTTATCGTTGCCTTCGCCGCCCTCGCAATCGTCGTTGCCTTTGCCACCGTAGACGCTATCGTTGCCGGCGCCGCCCTTAACGTCATCATCTCCTTCGTTGCCGTGGGCCGAGTCATCGCCGTCATCGCCTTCGCAGGCGTCGTTACCTTCGCCGCCCATCACGGTATCGTTATCTTTACCGCCGTTAAGGGTGTCGTTGCCTTTGCCGCCCTTAACGTTGTCGTTATTGAGATCGCCTCTTATTCGATCGTCATCATCGCCGCCCTCGCAATCATCGTCACTTTTACCCCCGTACATTTCATTTTTTTTGCCAGGGTTTCCTATGAGTTTGTCTTCGCCTTTTTGGCCGAATATCTTCTCGTTAGCGCCAGTGGCGACAATTAGGTCATCGTTATCGGTACCGATGACGGTTGGGCTGCGACCGATGCCGTTGCCATCATCTAAGTCATCGTCATCATCGTCATCATTACCTCCAAAAGTCTGGAAAGCGATGCCGCTGTCATCAGCGTCGTCGCCCGCACCTTCTTCGGGTGTCGTAACTTGGTCGTTATCGGCCAAGGTGCCAAGCTCTCTTGCGATCGCTTCCTCAGCGGAAATTTGAGGGGTGTTATTGTCTAAACCCCCGTCAGGATTTTGTGTTTCTTCTTGATTGGGAAAAAGTGTTCCCGTTTGTAACAACCGTTCGTTTTCCATCGTTGATATTTCCCAAAAAATGGTAAGCTTCTTAGAATCAATTTATCAGCAAACAGGAGGCCGCCGAAGAAAAAAATCTAACTTCATGCTTTCGCCTGCTAGAGGAGCTGTTTTCCTCATCTTTACTATTATAGATGCCACTTAAACTGCAAGGGTTTTTTTCACTATGTTGTGAGTTTTATCTTCTGCCATTGCGAACCCAAATTAATTGATCCGCCACCTACACCGTAAGCGCTGCGCCGAAGCGCCGAGCTGTTTAGATGTTCTCCGTAGTTTCTACAGTAAGCTGCACCGAAGGGCCCCTAATTGTAGATTCTCTACGTAATTTCTACAGTGAAATAGCTGATTTTACCTCGCAACTTACAACTCCCAAATAACTACCCAAAACCTGTATCCCCAAAATTTTACCCTTGCTTTTGTTGCGAGCTCGGCTGAGTGCATTGAATTTTTATAACACTCCCAGCTTTGACAAATCCTTCCCTGACTTAGGATTTGAATCTCTTGACTAAACGACGGCACGCTTCTAATTTTAGTTCCCGATGAGTAATTAGAAATTTAGATAATTCGCCCGGGTAAATATTTGTTCTAATTTTTGGTTGCACAATTTTCTCTCGATTCGAGGAAACCTCGCGAACTGAGAAAAAATTTTTTTTTCGGATCAATACTAATAGTTAGGTTAAAATATCTCTATCTCAAGACAGATTGCCAAATTTGTCAAAAAGTAGTATATGGCAGAAGTCGTTTTTGGTGCAAGTTGCAAGCTCGATCGGCATTTTGAGCGGGAATGACCACGGCGAGGCTGCGAAACCCTATTGTTTTGTAGAGGCTTCGCTACCAAATCAAATAATTCTCCGAGAAACCGGCCTGATGAGGCGTAATCCTCTAGATGCCAAAAATGATGGTTGCTTGAGAGTACCGGAATAATTTGATTGCCATTGTATTGTTGAGAGTTCTTGGCTGCTTACGTTTATTTTTGCTGCTTAACTTTAACTAGATTAAGAGAGTTAAATAAAAAGTTTTCTATATCATGAAAGGGGTAAATTAGCAATAAGTTATTAGCAATTATCGACGGTCAAGTATCGATTACCGATCGCCACTGAGGTCTTAAGGATGAGGGCGGAGGGCTTACGGATGAGAACCCAGGGCTGACCAATTAATTAATTGACACAAAATCTAGATTACACGTGGGGGGTTGGTGGTAGAGGATAAGCGGTAAAGACCGCTCGACCGATAGCCAAAAAAAATAAAATACTCAACTTTGCCTGCGATATTGCCCTGAAACCGGTTGGCGTGAGCCGAAGTAATTTTAATAAGAACTAGAGATCCGCCTGGTAAAGTGCCTCCAATTTAACTTTACTCAGCAATGAGAAACTCAAGTTCACGACGAATCTAAAGGGGTCTGCGGTAGAGGTGCAAAATGTTAAAGATAGGAAGATTGGAGAAAATTCGGCTTTCACCGAGCCACAGGGCAATCAAAACTAATAAACTGTTATTAAAGTACAACTTTTATATTCTCAAAGTGTTTGAACAAATATATATGACCCTAGCGATCGCCCGATCGGGGGAAGCGCATTCAGAAACTTTGATAGAAAGAGTAAAAAATATGTTGCCGAGTGCTATTGCTAGCCACAAAAACGCAGGCAAATTCAGAATTAAGGCGGGAGGGCGCTAAATCCGTGAGCCAGGAATTTCAACTCTCAGTCACCCCTGTTGGGGACGACGAATATCTAGTGCGGACAGAAAGGGTTGCACCCGGTGTACCCTTAGCCGAACAACAAGTCCGCTGGCCGATCGACGAATGGCTTGCACTGTCTGCTCAACTGATGAACGACCCGCTGGTGGGCTTGCTCCAGGGAAAAGTAGTACAGGGAAGCAATTTGGCTGGTCGCGGCCTCTCCCGTTCGGGAAACAACTCAGCGCCCAATTTAGTAGCCCTGGGGCAACAATTATACAGCGGGCTGTTTCAAGGAAACTTGCGCGATAGCTGGACTTGCGCTCAAGGCATCGCCCAGCACCGCCGAGAAGTGCTGCAACTGCGACTCGGACTCAAAGGCCGGCGCTTGCCGCGGCTGCCGTGGGAAGTTCTGCACGCCGGCGATCGCCCTTTGGCAACCGGCACCGATGTCGTGTTTTCTCGCTACCAACCAGGTACAAGTTTGTTCAAACAAACCCGGATAGTGCCTAGTAGCGGGCCACTAAAAATTTTAATGGCGATCGCCTCTCCGAGCGATCGAGACAGCTTGCAGCTCAAGCGAGAAGTGCTCCACCTGCAACAAGAACTCCAAAACCGCAGCGCTAATCCTCTCAAAAACAGCCCCCATTCCCCGGAAATTCAACTGACTATTCTCGAACAGCCCGATCGAGAACAACTTACCCAAGCCCTAGAACAAGGACACTACCAAGTCCTGCACTACGCAGGCCACAGCAACTTAGGTTCCAGAGGTGGCGAACTCTACCTAGTCAGCAGCCGCACCGGCTTAACCGAAACCTTGAGTGGCGACGACTTAGCTGGATTGCTTGTTAACAACGGTATTCAGATGGCCGTGTTCAACTCCTGCCGCGGCGCCTACGGCGATCCCTCAGACCTCGCGGACGACAGCCCGGAACGGAACTTAACCGAAGCTCTAGTGAAGCGGGGCATTCCGGCAGTGCTAGCAATGGCAGAAAGCATCCCCGACGATGTAGCCCTAACTCTGACGCGGTTGTTTTACCGCAACCTCAATCAAGGCTATCCAGTCGATCTGAGCCTGAGCCGGGCCAGAGCTGGGCTAATTTCTGCCTACGGTTCTCACCAGCTATACTGGGCTTTGCCCATTCTCTACCAGCACCCGGACTTTGACGGCTATCTGATCGGTGGCCCCGCCCACAGCGCGACATCGGGGTCTCGGGTGCAAATAATCGCGTCGGGAACGCCCCCGGCTCTGGCGGGTACAGAATGGAGTGCGCCACCTTCACTCTCGGCGATCGCCCAATACCCCCCAATCCCAGCCAATCGATCGCATGAGTCAGACAGTTCTGACGGCGAAGTCTGGGAATATTTTCCCGACCAATTAAAAGATCGCAGGGATTGGGTTCACCAGAACGATCGATTCGATGCCACTAATTCACCGAACTCACCGACGGCTTCGCCGTCCTCTATTCCTAATTCTGAGTCTTCGGCGATCCAAGCAACTCGCGCCGCTGCACCGACTCAGAAACCGTTAAAAAAACCGGGGTTGAAAACATCTGTCGCCCTAATGCTTTGCTTGTTGCCCGTTGCTTTGAGTGCTGGCTTTTTTGGGTGGCGCTACTCGCACCAGCGAGACACGAAACCTGAAGAGTTACTACCGGCGGTACGGACTCCCCTGTCGCAAAATTACCTGCAACAACGCCACTAAAAGCGATCGCCCACTGCGATGCGGAATTTAGACCCTCTTGGCCTAGCTCCAAACTGGGTGGGGTTTTTGCTGGCCATTCGCGATCGGCTGCCGGTGGAAAAGCGATCGAAAGTATGCTGCTCGATCGAATCTCGGACTTACCTTCATCAAGCCGGTTTTTACCGAAAATAAGCAGCAGCGCAACCAAGCATCTAGGAAGAAACCGGGTTTCTCGTCGAGAGAGTAAGTCCGGGACTGCTTGATATAGAATTCGTCAGTCGATTGTAGATTTTCGACTTCGGCTTGAGCCCGGAGTCGAAGGATTTGAGATTTTAGATTTACTCCACAGATGAATCTGGAAGCTTGAACAAGAGTCTAAAATTTTGATCTCTCCACGACAGGAGTCGGTGGCTTGTATGCGTTTTTGGGCGGGCTGATTCGGCAGCAGCAGCATTCGTCATTCGGCACAAGACAATAAAAGCCAGAGTTGCAACAATTAAGAACGTCCTCACCGTCAGTGCGGTTGGTATATTTCACAATAATTAAGTATGGAAGCGGCTGTGAGTTTGACGCGCCCCTCCACTTGGTGCATAAATTTTGAGAGTCTGGCAGTTTACAGGCAACGAGTGGAAACCAAGACATTTCCATCGAAAGTCCATGTCGGGAACCGCTGCTAATTTGTAGTGCATCAAACATTTAAGCAGTTGTGCATTTAACTCGGTCTTTTTCAATTCCCCTGTGGAAATAACCTCAAATTCTCTGGCTTGTGGCCGGAGGAGGAAGATTTTTCCGAGTTCTCCCTAGACATCTACTGATTCGTGGCGCAGTGTTAAGAGTCGCGAAGCAATCTCGCCCGATCAAAACTATTCCCCTCTTAGTGGCTGCCGGATGTTTCTGCCGCCGCGCCCATTGAGTCGGGTTTTAGCTTAAACCCGTTCACCGAAGAGGTGAAATTTCCTTCAATTTTTACCGGATTGCCTTCCCCAGACTGCGTTCTGTGCAAGTTATATGCCCAACACCTTAATAGAAGATTGCTCGTTGGTATTTGGGGTTTTGAGGGGATTTCCCGCCCGAAAAATAGGGTTTATACTATTTTGGATTTTAGATTTTAGATTTTAGATTGAAGAATTGGGAATGACTTATTCCATAAGGGTTTGGAGCACGGGCCTACAGTTGGATTCTTTTTGTAAAGTGATTTTGCAAGTAGCTGGCAGGGGCATCCAGAACAAGTGCTGCCTCCCCTTGTTGAGGTAAAAGTTAACCCCGGCGGGTAAATGCTGTCGGCAGATTTGCAGTGGCCGCGCTCTAGGTATTTCGATTCATGGCTGTCTTGTTTTTACCTTGACCGCAGACTCGATCGGGGATTGGTGAATGCAGGGAACAGACTTTACTGTAACAAAGTAAAGCATTTAATTTGCGACAATAATTCCTCGCGCGATCGCTCAGAGGCTTACACAAGCATTTGGGCCGCGAGGAGCAAATTGATCGCCCTTCGAGCATCCTTACTTGCACCCCCGGTCTTGAGGCGGCAAAAATTTATCCAGAATCTTAATATTCAGAATTATTAGTATTGACAGTGAAACAAAGTTAATCTAATGTGTTGTAATTGATATAAGTAAAGTCCAATAAGCGAGGTACGGTCAATGGCAGAAACAGCTACAGCACCCTTAACAGGAAAAGGTCTGCTTCAAAAAATCAAAGGCAGTGATTTGCCGCGCAGAGAACTTGCAAAGCTTTGCGGCTACTTCACTGTCAGCAAAAGTGGAGAAACCCGGATTAATCTGGCTGAGTTTTACGATGCCGTGTTAGCTGCTAAGGGCATTGAGCTAGAGAAGTCGAAAGCAGACGGACGCGGGCGAGAAGCGAGTTATCGAGCTAGCGTTCACAAGAATGGTTCGATCGTGATTGGGGCAAATTATACCCAAGAAATGGGATTAAAGCCGGGAGACGAGTTTGAAATTAAACTCGGATACAAGCACATTCGCTTGATTCAGATCGATGTGGACAGACCGGATGTGGATGTGGATGATGAAGAGGAGGATACAGAAGAATAGAGGCGATCGCGAGGCAGTCAGCCGATAGCAAGGCGACTGGATTTGGCATTCGCTACACGAGTATTTGCGCGCCACCCTTCGATTTAACTGATGAGCTGTCTTGACTATTTCTATTTTCTCTTGTCCCGCAAAGACTACAGTGCCTCTGAACTTCGCAAAAAGGGGCAAGAGAAAGGTTTTGGCAATGAGGAAATATTGGAGGCGATCGCGCAAATTCAAGACCGCGGCTATCAGTCCGACACTCGCTTGGTGGCAAACTCGATCGCCTCTGCAGCAGGCAAATACGGGAAGTCGGCCATCAAGCGCAAGTGCCTGCAAAAAGGAATTACCAACGATTTGTTCGAGCAAGTCTGGGAAGAAGAAATTGCCGAAAATCAGGACTCCGAAGCAGAAAAACTGGCCGAATTAAAAGCCAAAGTCATGCGGAAATACAAGATCGATACTTGGGGTAAAGCAGATCCGAAAACCAAGGGCAAAGTCTTGAATTACCTGCAATACAGGGGCTTTAATGCCTTTGAAATTTGGCGGCAGTGGCAAACAGAAGAAGATGACGACTAAATAGTAGGGCCACGCAAATAGGTGCGGCCCAGATAGGCAAGCACAACTACACTGCTGCCGACGGGGCTAAAGTGTAAGTTCTGAGTTTTTGTAAATGTATGTCAATCCTCAGCGTTGACTAAATAAGATTCGTACATCTGCCGGTGTCTGGCTAAAAGCTCGAGATATTTCTCGTTGATTTTGGCCAGCATCCATTTTTCTTGAAAAATGGCGGCGGATTCTGCTTTCACCGGATCTGCTTCTAGCGGCAAAATATCTTTTCGAGCAGCGGTTTGCTCTGCCACAGACTTCAGCTTCTGAGGGTTTTGCTGGTATTTTCGACCGCTTTTGTGGTTGGCGTAGCGACGCGATCGAGTATACCCCATCTGCAAGAACTTGCGGGCCATGTCGGCTCCCACAAAATCTTCGCGATCGAGATACTCTAAAAACAAGGAGTAAATTTTGCTGCTGGACTCTCTGGCAATTTCAGGAGTCTTAAATCTCCAGAAAGGCAGAATTTCTCCTTTGTAGGGTTCCACCAACAGCACTCCCTGTTCTCCTTTCCCTACGCGATAAAGTTCCGGGTGCTGTCGAAAGTCGATGTTCTTAAAATCCAAAGAGTAGTCGAACTGCTTCATTGGGCATTTTCTGTTCTATCTGGAACTATAGAAGCCCGGGGTTTACCTTCGTCTGGTTGGGTATAAACCCAGGCCCAAGCAATGAAGACAGCTTGAAAAGGCAGCCTGAACCAATACAGTAATTGGTTGTGGGGAATCCCTTCTATCGGAATGTTGTTGACGGCTTGATTGATATTAGCTGGAAACACGGCAATAAACAAGGCAATTAATCCCCATGCCGCCGCCCTGCTGACAGGAGGAACTAACAGCCCAATGCCACCCAAAATCTCGAAAAAACCGCTGATATAAACCAAGGCTTCTGGGTAAGGAAGCTGGGGCGGCACGATTCGGATAAAAGGTGTCGGCACTGCAAAGTGCAGCACGCCTACAATACAGAGAGCTACTGCGAGGATAACTCGCCAAATTTCTTTTTGACTTTTCATGGGCAATGGGTAATTAATAATTGTTAAATTGCTGCGATAAGGCTTGCCAAAATTCGCTGTCTGGGATCTAGAAGGCCATAAAACTGACATCCAAAAATTCCAGCTTTCCGGGTTTGTCTGCTCTTGCTGGTGGCTGTAACGATTTTATTGCGTAGAAAAACCCGGTTTCTGGGTAACTCCCAGACAAGTTTTCACAGCCCCAAACAGGAGGTAGCGAGAACTGGAATCGAAGGTCTGGGCGTTGCCTGGCAAAAACAGATAGCGCGCATTTTGATAACAAGATTTTAATGTCTAGTTCCCTGCTGCTGTCTCTATCTTCGGGTAGTAAAACAGGATTTTTGTTCCGGCTCTGGCTGCGTTAGCGGCCAAACCAGCGGGGGATTTTCTCGATTGACAAATGAGCCACAGCCTAACATTAAATAAATTATCGCGGGAATTGATGAGTGCGATGACTGTTAATTTTGACCTTGCTTTGCAGGCGATTTCCTACCCTTCACCGAAGGCACGCGCATTCGGGATAGCTTCGCTCGCGCGTACCTGGATTAGACTAAATAATGCGAGTAATTTGTCAATAACTTTTAGAATTATTTAAGATGGGCGCTTTGAGAATTATTGGGAGAGGCAATTCCAGAACGCTCTGTAATTAAAATTCCCGTCTAAAGTAAGGGTTTTGTCAACTTCCCACAGATGTTATAATGAATGAAATTATTGAATTTGCTAAAAAGCCGATCGTCGTAGCAACTCCCCAACCATCCTGCTGGAATTCAAAATAGTCGCCAACGGCAGGAACTTTTTAGCCACCACATTATTCAAAAAGATTGAGCCTCCAAGCGCTGTGTCATTTTTATCTACACGCAATCAATCACCGACGACCATGAACACCTCAATAAACACCTCTAAATTTGGCATAAACCGGATGCTGCGACAAGGGCTGTTGCTTGGCATCTTTTCTGCAGCAGCTTTAGCTAGCGGATGGGCGCCCGGTTTGTACACACAATCCCCAAACCTCGTTTTCGGAGCTGCAGCCCAAGCTCAAGAAATTAGCAGCGAGGAAATTACTAGCTACGCTCGTGCTGTGTTGGCAATAGAACCCAGACGGGTGGAAGCTTATAACGAAATTAAAAGAATGGCTGGAGGCTCGGTTCCCAGAGTAGTGTGCAACGAAACTCAGGAAATTAATAGGCTGTCTGGAAATTTTCGTGGCATCGCAGTGAATTACTGCCAACAAGCTAAAAAAGCAATCGAAACCTATGGTTTGACAGTTAGTCGCTTCAACCAGCTTACTTTGCTCCAGCAAGCGGACCCGGCAGTCAAACAGCGAATTCAAGCCGAGCTCCTGCGACTGCAACAAGCGGGCAATCAATAAGCTTGATGGTTTGAGTCTTTCTTCCTCTCCCGTTCTATTAGACTTCTCCATAAAAGCTTGTTAAGGGCAGGCAGGATGCCTAACCGCTACCTCCCCCCAACAATATATTGGAGATTTAAATTGTTCGAGTTCCTAGACGGTAGGCAAAATTTTTTGAAAAAAAAGCGATCGTCTGCGATCCAGTGCTTGACAAAATAAGATAAATTTGGTACTAAGAGCAGAACGGGAGCGGTTAGAGAGATGAATATTTTTCAACTTGCTGTAAATCGGAACGAGATATAGCGATAGCCAACACGATTAAGACGTTTTTAAGTTCTGAAACATGAGCTGAAGATTGGAACTTCAGTCTTCCTTATTCCTTCGGCTATAAAAAAGATATTCCTCAAAAACTCAAGTTCAAGTGAATTGCTCTGAGGAATATAATATAAAAATGCTAACCTTCACAAAACATTTACCTGCAAATCCCGATGCTATTGTCAGCTTTACTTTACAAATGACATCAGACGATCGCACTCGCAGCCGCCACAGATTCGAGACGGAAACGGGGGAAAGGTTGCACCTGAGTTTGCCCAGAGGTACGGTACTGCGCGATCGAGATTTATTGCAGTCGGAAGACGGTAGCTTTTTGGTACTGGTAAGTGCAAAACCCGAACCGGTGCTGACAGCGCGGGCATCAAGTCCGCTGCTACTGATGCGGGCGGCTTATCATTTAGGAAACCGTCACGTAGCTTTAGAAATTGCCGATAATTATTTAAGACTTTCTCCCGACTCTGTGTTGCACGGAATGCTCGAAAAAATGGGTTTGGAAGTAACAGAGGAAATTGTGCCGTTTCAGCCGGAAATGGGCGCTTACGGGCACAGCCATTAGATTTGAGATTTGAGATTTTAGATTTTAGATTTACTCCCACCTTGGAATCCGAGGGCTTATAACCAAATTAGTTTCGGTTCTTCAAGAAGGAAGAAGTCAACAGTCAACAGTCAACAGTCAACAGTCAACAGTGAACAATCAACTTTTATGTTTGTTACAGCTAGCTTTTGCACCTGTGGGAGCTTATAGTTATTCTGAGGGAATCGAAAGTCTGGTAGAAACCGGTGCGATCGACAGCGAGATTACTTTGAGAAATTGGTTAGAAAATTCGCTGCAATTCGGGGCTGTTCGAGTAGAAGCCGCAGTGGTGGTAAGGGCTTTGAGGGCGGCAAAGATAGGGGATTTGACAGCTTTGAATTACTGGAATGCTTGGGCGACTGCTACTAAGGAAACAGAAGAGTTGCGCTTGCAAAGTTGGCAAATGGGGCGGACTTTGGTCAGGTTGCTGCTGGATTTGCGTGAAGCGAAGCTATCCCGCAGGGAATCGCCCGTTGCTTCTGGCTTAACCACAATTGTAAAAGAATTTGTGGAATCTGCCAGCAATCAGTGCAATTTTGCGATCGGCTTTGGCATTGCCGCCGCAAGTTGGCAGATTGAAGAGGAAGCGGCCGTGTTAGGATATTTGTACAGTTGGGCTGCCAATTTGGCGAGTGCGGGCGTGAAACTGATTCCCGTCGGTCAAACAGCCGGTCAACAGTTACTGTTAGATTTGCAGTCTCAAATTAGCTGTACTGCCCAAGAAGTTTTAAAATTAGAAGATGATGATATTGCTAGTTGCAGTTGGGGGTTAGCCCTAGCTAGTATGGCGCACGAAACTCAGTACACTCGGTTATTTCGGAGTTAAAAATCAGAAAATCTAAAATCTAAAACCTAAAATCTAAAATCGCTATGGGTGCTTTTCGTCTAGGAATTGCTGGGCCGGTTGGTTCGGGAAAAACTGCTTTACTTGATGCTTTGTGCAAGGCGCTGCGGCAGCAATACCAGATTGCTGTAGTTACTAATGATATCTATACTCAGGAAGATGCCCAGTTTTTGGTTCGGAGTCAAGCTTTGGAGAGCGATCGAATTTTGGGCGTAGAAACGGGAGGCTGTCCCCACACAGCCATCCGCGAAGATGCTTCCATTAACTTAGTAGCTATAGAAGAGTTAGAGCACAAATTCACTGATTTAGATTTAGTCTTTGTAGAAAGCGGCGGCGATAACTTGGCGGCAACTTTTAGCCCGGAGTTAGTAGATTTAACAATTTACGTAATCGATGTGGCTGCGGGCGATAAAATTCCGCGCAAAGGCGGGCCGGGAATTACTAAGTCGGATTTATTAGTAATTAATAAAACAGACCTCGCACCTTATGTAGGAGCAGATTTAGGCGTGATGGAACGGGATACGAAAAAAATGCGAGGCGATAAACCTTTTGTTTTTACTAACTTGAAGACCAAAGAAGGATTAGAATCAGTAGTTAAATTCATCCACTCCCACGTCGTGTAACACATCAGTCTTCATCTGCGTTCATCTGGGTTTATCGGCCTTCATCTGCGGTTAAAACCCCTAAAAAATATCACCTCACCACCAATTCTTTGACCAAATTAGCCAAACGTTCTGTACTGTCTCTGACTGCTAATTCAGAAGCTGCTTGAGACATTTTTTCCAAATATTCGGAATCTCTTAACAAATACAACACTTTGCTTTGCAACACATCTGCTGTCAGTTCGCTTTGACGGAATACCACGGCGGCGCCGGCTTTAGCAAATACTTCCGCATTAAATCTTTGGTGGTCGTCAGCGGCGTGAGGAAAAGGAATTAAAATAGAAGGTACTCCCGTCACTGCTAATTCTGTCAGAGCACTCGCGCCCGATCGACTAATTGCTAAATTTGCTCGCTGCAACAAACTCGCCACATTGTCGTAAAATGGCATTGACAAATATTGCTCGTGTTTCAAACTTTCAGCATCCGGGTCATTATTTCCGGTGAGGTGAACTACCCAAGCACCGGCATCAAACCAAGCAGGAGCACACTCGCGCACTAACTTATTGACTGCGACAGCACCTTGAGAGCCGCCCATAACTAAAATTACAGGTACACTCTCAGGAATTGGCAAATTTAGAGGTTGGCGGGCGAGGAATTGCGATCGCACCGGTGTACCAGCAACCACGGTTTTCGCGCGGGGTAAATGCTGGGCTGCTGCTTCAAATCCGATCGCCACAGCAGTGCACAAAGGACTAAACCAGCGCGTCACCTTCCCGGGAATTGCATTAGATTCATGGAGAATTACCGGCAAACCCAAAGAACGGGCCGCTAGAATTGCCGGTGCTGCGATGTAACCCCCGGTAGTAAAGACTCCCTGAAAATTTCCCGCTTTGAGCAACTTCCGCACCTCAAGGATCGAGCCGGCGAGTCCGCCCAAAATTCGCAGTGTACCGAGCCCAAATCCCTGCTGAAAGCCTTCAACGGCGATCGTGTGGAGGGGGTAAAGGGATGAAACTAACTGGGTTTCCATGCGGTCTGGGACTCCTAGCCATTCGATCTGACAGTCGTTCAACTGCCCAGCGGTGGCGATGGCGGGAAATAAATGTCCACCAGTGCCGCTAGCTGCAACCAACAACCGGAGGGGGGCTTTTGTCAAGGTATTTGTTTCTTTTTTTACAAGTACAAGTTCCACAGGTCGATCAATTTTATATTTGAGGTTTTAGATTATTATGCTTATTATTCCGGCAGTTTCAGCCAATTTTGAATCAGCCATCTAAAATTAGATTGTGCCGTGTCCCTGCTTCCGTTGTCAGTTTTCGTTGCAGGCGAACAGTTGCCCAAGCTACGACCCCTGACAAATAACCAAATTATCATCTAATGCGTAATTTTTTGAATTTAATGCCAAGTGCATCTCAGTATTTTTCCAGCCGTCGGGACGAAAAAGCCGCTCGGGCGATCGTTTTTGGCTTTAACTGCGGGCAGTCGATCGCTCAAATGTTGTTATGTTTAACAGTGGTAAGTGCTGGCGTGCTGCATCCTAGTGCGGCAAGAGCGATCGGCGCGATCGCGGCGACTCCCCAAACGATCGCCCAAACCCCTGCAAATGCCCCTGCCCCACTCACAAAAGTGCTAACACAAATTGACGCAGCGGCCAACCGGCGCGATGTCAAAGCAGTCATGGCATTTTACAGCCCGAGTTTCACTCATTCTGACGGCTTAAACAGCCAAAGCATGGCCAAAGCCCTCACCCAACTCTGGGCTCGATATCCGAGTTTAAATTACCGCACCGAGATCAAATCTTGGAAAACCGAAGGTAGCGCGATTCTCGCAGAAACCATAACTACAATTTCCGGCACTCAAAAAAAGGATGGCAGAGAATTAACTCTCAAAGCTACCATCCGTTCCCAGCAGCGCTTTGAAGGTGAAAAAATAGTTAGTCAAGAGATTTTAGCAGAACAAACTCAGCTTAGTTCTGGGCAAAATCCTCCCACAATTCAAGTGAATTTTCCGGATCAAGTTAAGGTGGGCGAAGAGTACCATTTTGATGCCATTGTGCGAGAGCCGATCGGCGATGATATTTTAATAGGGACTGTTTTGGAGGAACCCATTACCGAAAAAACCTTTTTTAATCCCTCAGAAGTCGAGCTGGAGTTGCTAAATTCCGGGGGGATTTTTAAAGTAGGTAAAGCTCCGGCTACGCCCGAAAATCGGTGGGTTTCAGCAGTTTTGATGCGACAAGGCGGAATTGCAACAGTTAGTGTGCGATTGCGGGTTGTCAAATAATAAAATAGGTGTTATGGGCATGGGGCATGGGGCATGGGGCATGGGGCATGGGGCATGGGTAATGGGTGATTGGTGATTAGTAAGTTGTATAGCGGTTATTAGTCACACGAGGTACATATTTGAAGATAAAAAATCTCATTAAAGGAATTAAACATACCTCACTATAGCAATCCTAAATGAGTCGTAAATTTTTGACCCCACCCCAACCCTCCCCTTATCAAGGGGAGAAAGTAAGAAATTCACACATGATTTAGGATGGCTATATAGCGATAAAGGCTAGAGAAAATAACAACTAACAAATAAAAAAACTAACAAATAACCAATGACGACAGTCAACAGTCAACAGTCAACAAACAGTCAACAGCCAACAGTCAACTAACAACTGACAAAAAATGATTTCTATCCAAAACCAAATTGTTTTCATTACAGGTGCGAGTAGCGGTATCGGAGCAGCCTGTGCCAAGATATTCGCCAAAGGAGGAGCCAAACTAATTTTAGCAGCCCGCCGCCTTGAAAAGCTCGATCGACTGGCAAAGGAACTTGTAGAAACAAAATCCATCGCATCGGCGAACGAGATTTATTTACTAGAATTGGACGTGCGCGATCGCCCGCAAGTGGAATCGGCGATAACGGCGCTTCCCGATGCCTGGAAAAGCATCGATATTCTGATTAACAATGCGGGATTGAGCCGTGGTTTAGACAAACTGCACGAAGGCAACTTCCAAGATTGGGAAGAAATGATTGATACCAATGTTAAAGGCTTGCTTTACATGACTCGCGCGATCGTGCCGGGAATGGTAAGCCGAGGCCGCGGCCACGTAGTGAATATCGGCTCAATAGCAGGCCGCCAAGCTTATCCGAAAGGTAATGTTTATTGCGCTTCCAAAGCAGCAGTGAGAGCTATTTCCGAAGGGTTGAAACAAGACCTTTTGGGAACGCCGGTGCGGGTGACGGAAATAGAGCCCGGTTTGGTAGAAACAGAATTTAGCAATGTCCGATTTCACGGCGATTCAGAAAAAGCAAAAAATGTCTATCAAGGATTAACACCTCTGACTGCGGACGATGTAGCCGATGTCGTGTATTTTTGTGCGACGCGATCGCCCCACGTCAATATTAGCGAAGTGTTGCTAGTTCCGACAGACCAAGCTAGTGCAACTCTGGTTCACCGAAAAGAGTTGTGAGCAGTCTGTAGTGAGACAAAATCCGACTTAAATAACCCTTTTATTTCTGAGTTTATATATGCTCAGACTTCGTTTGTTTAGGAAAAGTTCCCACCGAGGGTTAGCAGGGATTTATAACCAGGACTTGCTATAAATTGTGAAGCCAATAGTTCTGGATAGTTAAATAGTTTATGGTTGCCTCAGTATTTCTTTAAGATAAAAAAAATAAATAAATAATTTGCATTTTTTGACTAATTTCACATACAACCATTCCGGACATCAGGATTGTAGCGAGTAAGTATCACCAGAGAGATAAAGGCTCTCGATAGATATTCCCCGATTCGAGATGACAGGCTATGTCCGATGTAACAAATCCCACTCAACCCTTAAGCGTTGAACAGAACGCTGTCTTAATAGTTGGGTTAACAGGACGATCCAACAGACAGGCAACCACTTGACCGATCATCGATCGGCCTGTCAATCAGTTGCGATTTCTAGGTTGATTTGCTTAAAAGCTTGATTGATTGCTTTCTTTAGCTGGTTGGTCATCTCGCTAGGGTGCAGATACTGCACATAAATCACTATCCTCAACAAAGGATTTACCATGTCTCAAATCGTAATTCCTAGTCCACCACCCAGTACAGGCTCAGATGACTGTGATGGTTTGATTATCATAGGCTCCAACGGTCAACCCAGGCCCACCACTAGACCCGGTATCCCCCAACTAACCCTCACTGCTGTGGACGACATTGCCTATGGCAGTAACCAACATGAAGAATTGGCTGCTCTAGAAGGTAACGATCTAGTCGGTGGAGGCGGTGGCAGTGATGTCATCCAAGGCAACCAGGGAGAAGATACTCTCTCTGGGGGCGAGGACGATGATACTGTCATGGGCGGTAAAGGCAATGACATCGTTGAGGGCAATGCTGGCAATGATGTCCTTTACGGCGATCGCGGCAACGACATCCTCGACGGCGGCGACGGCAACGACTATATCGAAGGCAACCAGGGAAATGATTATGTTAGAGCAGGCGCTGGCAACGATACGGTGTTCGGCGGTAAATGCGATGACGTTCTTTATGGCGACGACGGCGATGACATCCTTTCTGGCGATCGTGGCAATGACTTCCTCGACGGCGGTCAAGGCAACGATACCCTTTTTGGAGGCAAGGGCGAGGATGTCGCCGTCGGTGGCGATGGCAACGACTCTATCTTCGGCGGTAAAGGCGATGACTGGCTATTTGGCGGCGCTGGCAACGACTTCGTAAGTGGCAACTTAGGAAATGATACTGTCAGAGGCGGCGATGGCAACGATATGTTGTACGGCGGTAAAGGCAATGACATCGTTATGGGTGATGCTGGTAACGACCTTGTTTCTGGCGACAGAGGAAATGACACCCTCACAGGTGGTGCGGGGGCGGATACCTTCCGCTTCGAGTTCCTCGGCATAGATAATATGGATACTCTTACCGACTTTAATCCTACAGAAGATAAAATTCAGCTTGATAAAGCTGTGTTTAATGCTTTAATACCGGGCAATCTAACTGGCAACCAATTTATTACCGACCCCAATTTCAATCCCAACTCTCCTGGGGCTGCAGGCGCGGCTAATCTGATCTACAACCCGGTTGACGGTTCGCTGTACTACCGCAATCAAAACGGTCAAATATCGATCGTGGCTCAAGTAGGTAATAACCTGAATCTTGGGTCGAATAACTTTGAAATAATTTAAAGTTTATCCCGATTTAGGGTGGATCTATCATTAATATAATTTAAACATTATCGGCTGGCTCAAAGCTGATAAAAAAATCAGCGATCCGGGTTCAAAACTCAGAAAGCTTGTTAATAACTTGAGCCCCTGATGTCAGTTACGGCTAGCGGTTGCAATTTACCTTTTAAAATCACTAATTTAATTAACTATGCTCAGCACCCAAGGGAAGGAACACAATTCCAATTTAGTAGAAGCTTTTGCCAAAATGGGTTTGCTGTGCGATCGCGCGGGAAAGATAGAAGATGCTGCTTTTCACTACCAGCAGGCACTGGCTCTCGGAAAAAACACCCCCGAATTGCAGCACAATTTGGGTAGAGTTCTGCAAGAGCAGGGGGATTTTACAGGGGCGATTGGCAGCTACAGGCAGGCACTGGCTGTCAATCCAGATGACGTTAAAGCTCACTACAATATCGGCGTTGCCGTTCACCAGCAACTCAGGATAGAAGCAGCGATTTACAGTTACCAGCAAGCGATATCTTGTTGGAAAAAAAGCTCTCAACCAGCTCTTTTATCCTACGCGATAAATGCCTATAACAATTGGGGCTGCATTCTGATGCAGGAGGGCAAAGTTGACGAAGCAATTGTGGTTTTTAAAGCGGGAATAGCTGTGGCTCCGGATGATGCTGGTCTGTACAATAATTTAGGTATTGCTCAGTTACAACTGGGGAAGCCAGAGGAAGCGATCGCCCTTTGCCGCCGCGCGATCGAGTTGCAGCCAGAATTAGTCAAGGCCCGTTACAATTTGGGGAAAGCATTCCAAAGATTGGGGCTGCATGCTTTTGCAATAGAATGTTTTGAGTTAGTAATTAGCAAAGATCCCGATCTGGTTTCGGCATACGGCGATCGGGCTTTTTCTTTGATGGCACAAGGCAAATTAGCTGAGGCAATGCTATGTTGGCAAAAGGCAATTGCTCTGCAAAGCGAGTTTGTTGATGGTTTTTGCTGCCAAGTAGAGATGCGGTTGACTTCCGTACAAGAACTTAATGAACTCGATCGCTCTCAAATAGCCTGTGTCCGATTTCTGAAGCAACTTCAACGAAAAGACGGCTCGGGTTGCGCCATTTCTAGTCTTGCTAACAATCTGCTTCATCCTTCATCATTGCTCCTCGATTTAGCAGAGACTTACATCCATTTGGGAAACGCCTTATTCGAGTACGGCGGGTACGAACAAGCGGAAAGCTATTATCAAAAAGCTTTACAAATTCAACCTAAGAATGCGGATATTTACTTGCGGCTGGCTGATTGCTTGAGTCAGCAAAAACGATTTTCGGCAGCGATTGTAGTTTACCACATGGTGCTGGTAATGGCGGGCGATCGCTCGGATGTTTCCGAACAGTTGCAGGCTGTATTGAAAAAACAGCAGGAGTTGATTCATTCTCCCGTAGCCCGCCAAGGGTTTCAACCCCTGTCGGACTCTGATGTTGAAACAATTAATCACCCATCCCTTATTGACGGGAATCAAAAGCAAAAATCGGAATGTCAGGGCTTAGATTGTCAGCGGTGTCTCAAGCGGATTTTCAGGCAGTTTGAGCCTGTGCATTTAGGTAATGGCGTATATTCTTGTACCCAGCAGGGAGAGACTGCTTTTGAGTCGCCGGAAACGTTTGTTACTTCGCTCCCAAACGGGCGGGCTTGGATTGTACCGCAGAAAAATTCTTGGATGATTTGCAATGCTATTGCTATTATCGATTCTGGCGATCGGCTTTTACCCGAACTTTCCCGCCAATATCCGGGAGAGTTGCCGGGATGCGAAAATCAACATTCTACTCAGCACAGGTTTCTAAATTTAAAACCGGAAGAATTGCCACCTTTAGAAAAGATAGACGGTACGGTGGCGGTATTGGCTGGACTTTCGGGCAATGTCTATTTTCACTGGATGGTGGATATTTTGCCCCGCATACAAGTTCTGCAGGATTGGGGGATAAATCTGGAAGAGATAGATCGGTTTTTGGTTAATAGCTGCCAGCAGCCTTTTCAGCGAGAAACCCTGAAAGCATTAGGAATTCCTGAATATAAAATTATAGAGAGCGATCGCCATCCTTATATTCAAGCCAAACAATTAATTGTTCCCTCTTTTTCCGGATATTTGGGCTGGCTGTCGCCGCAGGGGCTTGAGTTTTTGAGACGAGTTTTTTTAAATCAAAAATTTCAAAAGCTCTGTAGTGCGAACATTTTTCTCCCTAAAGGTACACAGCTAAGCGAGCCAGACGATCGCAAATATCTTTATCCAGAACGCATCTATGTCAGCCGCAGCAAATCCAGCTATCGCCGAGTCATCAATGAAGAACAGGTAATCGAATTTTTAAGCAGATTTGGCTTTGTCTCAGTGCTACTAGAATCTATGACTTTGGAGGAGCAAATAGCCTTATTTTCTCGTGCAAAAGCTATCGTAGCGCCTCACGGCAGCGGTCTAACAAATATTATCTTTTGTGGTGCAGGAACAAAAGTAATTGAGCTAGTCTCTCCCAATTATATCAGGCAATACTATTGGGCGATCTCTCAGCAGCTAAATTTTCCACATTATTATGTAATAGGAGAAAGTTTTAATTGTTACCCAATTCGACAGTTAATGTATCAAAACCCATTGACTGAAGATATTTTAGTTAATTTGAACTCTCTCCAAAAAATCCTGGAAGCAACTAATCTCTTTACTTCAAAAAATACCCCCAATTTAATTTTTCTTGAAAACCCTAAAAAAACTACCCCAATCATGAATCAAGAATCAGCAGATTATTTCCACAAAAGGGCAGAATTTTATTTAGAACAAGGCAAGTTAAGCGATGCTGTAGCTGCTTGCGAGCAAGCCCTGAAGCAGAAACCTGATTTTGCACCAGCTTACAAAACCTTGGGCAATATCAGTCAAGTACAAGGTAACTTAGCCAAAGCAAAGGATTGGTACGTGAAAGCTCTGGAAATTCAGCCTGACTTTGCAGAGGTTTATACTAATCTTGCTACTCTGTACACCCAAGAGAAAAATTGGGAGCGGGCTTTAATCTGTTACCAAAAAGCCAATTCTGCTCCAATGAAAGAGCCAACGACTAATAGCCTTCAAGGTGTTTTAGCCTTCAAAGCTGACGATATAGAAGTCTACATTCAAGGTGCCGAAGCATTTTATAGTCAAAGGAAATTCGAGCAGGCGGCGGCGGCTTGCCAGCGAGTTATCCAAGTTAAACCGGATGCGAGGGCTTATAAAATTTGGGGTAATGCTAGGCAAGCTCAAGGCAAGGTAGAGGAGGCGAAAAATTGCTACGCTAAGGCGATTGAACTCGATCCTGATTTTGCTGAAGCTTATACTAATTTGGGGACGCTTTACGCTCAGGAGCAGCAGTGGCAATCTGCGATCGCATTTTACCAAAAAGCGATCGGCCTGCAACCCAATTTAGCATCAACTTACCGAAATTTAGCTCGCGTGTGGACGCAAATGGGGCAGCTATCGGAGGCTGACGAGTGCTGGTTTAAAGCGTATTCTCTGGAACCTGCCAAGGCAACTCCTGAAGAACACATTCATCTAGGCGATAACTTTTTGAGGCAGAATCAGGTAACGCAGGCTATACGCTGCTACTGCCATGCTATCGAGTTAAACCCCAATTCAAACGAAGCTTACCAACAGTTAGGAAATGCTCTCAAAGCTCAAAAAAAGGTGCAGGAAGAAGTAGCTAGTTATCGAAAGATAATGGAACGACCTCCTAACATTTTTGGGGATTTGTTCAAGACAGTAGTTGTGAGTTTGAATCCAAAATCTGAGTTACCTCAGAATCCCCAAACATCTACTTTGCAGGCCAATGTTGCAGCTAATTCCCTGCAACTCGATTCTGCAATCTCCGCTGAAAAACCTCGCGTACAGTTGCAGCAGCCGACAACAATTCCTGCTGTACCGCAACAGTTAAATACGATCGCCATTTCGGAAAATTCTGCACCTGTTACTCAAAACTCGGCTGAGGTTTTGTCGGCTGTGACAGTTGTTGATAGCGGTTTTACGGCCGATTTTCGGCAACCAGAAACTGCTGATGACTCCATTCAGCGGGCAGAATCTTATTACGCTCAAAAACAATTCGAGCCGGCTATTGCTGAGTGCAAGCGAGCTATTGAAATCAAACCAGATGCGGTGGCTGCTTACAAACTGTGGGGCAAGATTTTGCAAGTGCAAGGGAATACAGGAGCTGCGATCGAGTGCTATAAAAAAGCCGTCCAAATTAATTCTAACGAGGCAGATATTTACGTAAATCTTGGCACTTTGTATGCTATGGGAAAACAGCTATCGCCGGCAATTGCTTGCTACCAAAGAGCGATTGCTATTCAACCGAATTTAGCACCAGCTTACCGGAATTTGGCTAGGGTGTGGAGGCAGCAGGGAAAACAGGAAGAGGCGAACGAGTGCTGGTACGAAGCTTATTCTTTGGAACCGGAAAAGGTATCGCCCGAGCAGCATTTTAAATTGGGCAATCTTTTGTTTAAGCAAGGTCAAATTACTTATGCGATTGCGTGTTACCGCCGCGCGATCGAGTTAAATCCAAACTTAACTGCTGCTTACCAAAATCTGGCGATAGCGTTAAAAAAGCAAGGAAAATTACATGAAGCTGCTGTCTGTTTGGAGAAAGCTGCGGCACTTAACAACAGCGGTTTGGTAGCCGACCATCTAGCAAGTGATACTGTTGCCCCTGCGACGCGGGTAAAGGGCGATCGAAACACTCACAAACCTGCTGCCGCTGTGGAGGTTGGGGATGCGATCGCTTCTGCGGCACCAGCAAACAATCTGAATAACAGTCATTCAAAATCTGCCGAAAGTTTAACATTATCTGCACTTGATAGCGCTAGTAGTAACAGTGGCAAACCTGTGGCGATCGTCAATTCTGTCAGTGCAGAAACATACATCAAAAAGGCAGAATCTTATTATGATCAGGGGAAATTTGAAGAGGCGATCGCGGAGTGCAAGCGAGCTATTGAAATCAAACCGGAGGCGGCGGTTGCTTACAAGATTGCGGGGAATGCTACCCAAGCAATGGGCAAGGTAGATGCGGCTCGGTATTGGTACGCTCAAGCTTTGGAAATAGCTCCAAATTTTGCTGAAATTCATGCCAACTTAGGCAGCCTTTACGCTCAGCAGAAACAGTGGCCAAAGTCAATAGCTTGTTACCAAGAAGCAATTAAAATTAAACCAAATTTAGCCGCGGCTTACCGGAATTTAGCGAGGGTATTTGTGCAGTCCGGTCAGCCGCAAGCAGGGGCAGAATGCTGGTATGAAGCTCTCACTCTCGATATCAATTGGGCCAAGCCTGATGAACACTTTACTCTGGGCAATACTTTGTTAGAACTGGGTCAGTTGGAGCGGGCTATTTCGTGTTACCGGCGGGCGATTCAGTTGCAGCCGAGTTATGCGGATGCTTATCACAATTTAGGGGAGGCTTTGAGCGTTATGGGACAGTGCGAAGAGGCGATCGCGGCTTACCAAAAAGCGATCGATCTGAACCCAAGTTTCGATGCACCTCATTACGGTTTGGGGAAAGCTTGGGCAAGTCTCGATCGGCGCGAAGAGGCGATCGCCTGTTATCGGAGGGCGATCGAGTTAAACCCCAATTTGGTTCAAGCTTATCAAAGTTTGGGCGATGTTTTGGACAGTTGGGGTCAGTTGGATGAGGCGATCGGATGTTATGAAAAAACCATTGAATTGAAACCGGACATCTGGGAGGTGCACCAAAAGTTAGGGGATGCTTTGCAAGAAAAAGGCGACATTGATGAGGCGATAGAGGCTTACAATCGCGCTATTGAACTAGCAAAAGTTTAGCAATTTTCCGGATACCTCGCTAGGTAGATGAAAAATAAATTCAACTGATTCAAGGATCTCAAGTTACACAGGTAAAGCGTATGAGCAGCCAATCCAACATCATTGCCTTCCCAGTAAAAAACTCTTCAGATTTATCCGTATTATCGCACCAAGAACCTCCGGATTTTTGGCCTCCAAAAGTGGTTTTGTCAAAAAGGGCGGTCTCGGAATCTGGGGAACAGGATAGAAAGCAAAACAAGCATTCTGACCAAAGTGTGGGTGCTAACTTCAATGCTGCCAAACCTCACTACAGCTTAGGTAAGGCTTTGGCTAAAAAGGGGGAATGGGAAAAAGCTATTTCTTCCTATCAAAAAGCCTTAAATGTAGATTCTAACTCAGCCGAAATTTATCACTATTTGGGGGAGGCTCTTGTTAAAAATGGTGATTTGGAGGAAGCCGTAAGAGTTTATCAAAAAGCTATCGAACTTCAGCCTAATCTGTGGGAAGTTCACCACAATTTAGGGGATATGTGGCAAGGACAAGGAAGGTTAGAGGAGGCGATCGCTGCATATCGTCTGGCGATCGAATTTAACCCAGACTTTTCTTGGTCGCACAATAATTTAGGGGATAGTCTGATTAAGCAGGAGAAGTGGGAAGAGGCGACGGTGGCGTATGGAAAGGCGATCGAGCTAAATCCCGACTTCCATTGGTCTTACTATAATTTGGGCGAAGCTTTGGTGAAGTTGCAGAGATGGGAGGAGGCCGTTGTTGCTTATCGGCGTGCAATTCAGTTAAAGTCAGATCTGCCATTCGTGTATGAAAAGTTGGGGGATGCGCTGCGAAATCACAGCCCATTATCTGCAAAAGAAGCTATTAGTTATTACAATCAAGCTATTCAAGAAAATCCCGATAATATCAAGCTCTATCACAAGGCTCTGGATGTTAACCCAAAAGATCCGAAACTCTATTTGGGCTTGGGTAATGCTTTGATTAAACAAGGCCAAAGGGATGGAGCGATCGTATTTTATCAAATGGGGCTGCAACTTAAGCCTGATGACTTTGAAATTTATTTGCAGCTATGGAAAGCCATGCTCCAGATTAATGATGGCTTTGAAGATGTCGCTGTACAGTCGCAAGCGGATTTGATTGATTTTTGTGAAGAACAGAAGGTTAATAATAAATATTCACAAATTCCCTTGTCATTTAAATTTTCGCCTGTCTCAAAATCTACAGTTGATCGAGTTGATATTGTTCTCTGCGTTCACAATGCTTTCGAGGATGTAAAAGAGTGTCTGACTTCCATTAGATTACACACAAAGGTTGACTATCGCTTGCTGATTGTAGATGACGGTTCTCAAGCAGAAACTAGAGACTTTCTTAAGTCGTGGGTTCAAGAGCATTCTGTAGCCACTTTGTTTAGAAATGAGACGGCTGGCGGTTATACCAAAGCAGCTAACATTGGTCTGCGCGCCAGCAAGGGTGACTACATTATTTTATTAAACAGTGACACAATTGTTACTCCTGGGTGGCTTGAAAAATTAATTGAATGTGCTAATTCTCGAAAAAATATTGGCATAGTTGGACCTCTGTCCAATTGTGCATCTTGGCAATCTATTCCGGAAATATTTGACAAAAACGGTGGCTGGATGATTAACAATATTCCTGAAGGATACTCCCTGGAAAGCCTGAGTGATATAGTGGCTAATGTTTCCGACAAAGCATTTCCTTGTGTGAATTTTGTTAATGGTTTTTGTTACATGATTAAGAGAGCTGTAATCGATGCCATAGGTTGCCTGGATGAAGAAAGCTTTCCCTACGGTTATGGAGAAGAGAATGATTTTTCAATTCGAGCTCGCAAAGCTGGGTTCAAACTCGCAATAGCCGATCATGCCTACGTCTATCACTCTAAATCTAAAAGTTTCGGACACGAACGCCGTCAAGAGCTTTCTAAACAAGGTTCGGCCGCCTTCAAATCCAAGCATCCTGATATTAATGTCAAAGCTTTGACAGAGGAAATTAAAAATAATCAAGCTCTCGAACGTTTGCGTCTTAAACTACGCGAACATATCGTGCCACTAGGAATCACTACTAATAATTAGCGCTAAAAACAAGATCGAACAGAGGTTTGTATATGTCAACAAAAACTAACCAAGAAACGGCTGAAACCAATTTCCAAACAGGCAAACAGTTGGCAGGGGAAGGTAAACTAGACGAGGCGATCGCTATCTACCGTCAAGCTATTGAACTCCACCCCCATAACTCTGAGTTTCACCGCAGTTTGGGAGAGGTTTTGCAACGAGTGGGGCAACACGAAGAAGCGATCGCCTGTTATCGTCAAACAATAGAGTTGCAACCGAAATTTTCTAAGGCTTACCATAACCTAGGAAATGCCCTGGGCCAACTCAAACAATGGCCCGAAGCGATCGCCTCTTATCGTCAGGCGCTCGAACTTAATCCTAATTTTCCTACTGCTTGCTATCGTTTAGCCGAAGCTCTAAAACAGTTTGGAGAAACTGAAGAAGCGATCGCCGCCTACCGTCAAGCTATTGAACTCAACCCAAATAACCCTGAGTGTCACCACAGTTTAGGGGAACTTTGCCAACAACAAGGACAATATGAGGATGCGATCGCCTGTTATCGTCGAGCAATTGACCTGCAACCAAAGCTTTTCAAAGCTCACAATAACTTAGGAAATATTTTCGTAAAACTTAAACAAGTGCCTGAAGCGATCGCATCTTACCGTCGAGCTATCGAACTTAATCCAAATACTCCTGAGTTACACTTCAGCTTAGGAGAGCTGTCGCAACAACAAGAAAAACATGAAGAGGCGATCGCCTCTTATCGTCAAGCAATTAAGCTACAACCAAAGTTTTTTAAAGCTTATCATAACTTAGGAAATTCCCTTGTTCAAGTCAAGCAATTCGAGGAAGCGATCGTCTGTTACCGTCAAGCAATTGAGCTGCAACCCAAGTTTTTTAAAGCTCATAATAATTTAGGAAATGTCCTCCTACAACTCAAAAAGTGGCCCGAAGCGATCGCCTCTTATCGTCAGGCGATCGAACTTAATCCCGATTTCCCTACCGCCTATTATCGTTTAGGTGAAGCTCTGCAACAACAAGGATTAATAGAAGAGGCGATTGCAACCTACCGTCAAGCTATTGAACTCAACCCAAACCACCCTGAGTGTCACCACAGTTTAGGGGAACTTTGGCGGCAACAAGGGAAATATGAGGATGCGATCGCATCTTACCGTCAAGCAATTGAGCTGCAACCGGATTTGCCTAAAGCTCACCATCACTTAGGAAATGCCCTCAGTCAACTCAAGCAATGGAAGGAAGCGAGCAACTCTTACCGTAGGGCGATCGAACTCAACCCTAATTTCCCTACTGCCTACTATCGTTTAGGCGAAGCTCTCCAACAACTTGAATTTACTGAAGAGGCGATCGCTGCCTACCGTCAAGCTATTGAAATCCAACCCGATTTTTCGGTCAAAGTTTACCACAATTTAGGAGAACTTCTCAGCAAAAAAGACCAGTGGGAAGAGGCAATTAGCTGTTATCGTCAAGCGTTTGAGCTTGACCCCAACTTTTCTCCAGCTTATCACAAATTAAAGGAAGCTTTAGCCCAGAATGGTCAGCTAGATAGAGCTAAATCTATTCCCTATTATCAACCTACTGTCAAGTTAAATGTTAATGATGAATTCCCCAAACTTTTATTTATTCTCCCCGTCAGAGGCGGTGGAGGTGGCGCTCATTCAGTCGTGCAAGAAGCCTTAGCACTTTATCGCTGCGGCATCCCTGTCAAAATAGCTGTCAATCAATCTAACTTTACTGACTTTTTAAAGAGTTACACAACCGAAATTCCCGAGATCGATCAAATTGCTATCTCTTATCAAACTTTAACAGACCTAAAAAACTTAGCTAAAAATTTCTCTGTTGTCTGTGCAACGACTTATAGCTCAGTAAAAATGCTGGAAATGCTAGTCAGAGACAATCACCAGATTTTGCCGGCTTACTATATACAAGATTACGAACCCTTATTTTCTTGTATAGATACCCCTGAGTGGGAAGAAGCACGAGAATCGTATACACTAATTCCCCATGCTGTCCGGTTTGCCAAAACCAACTGGTTGTGTCATATTGTCGATCGCAATCATGCCGTTAAGGTTCACAAAGTCCAAGCCAGCATCGATCATCAAGTTTACTACCCTCATTTAAAGAGTGAAAACTCTCGTATAGAGATTTCTATGATGGTAAGATTCACCACAGCCAGACGCGCTCCCCGTCGCACATTAGCTGTAGCTAAAATTTTATCAGAATTGTTTCCAAATCAAGTGCATTTTACCATCTTTGGCTCTGACCGGAGTCTGATTGAATCTGCTGGGATACCGATTCCCAAAAATACTACGATCTTTCCTCATCTGAGTCGCTCCGAAGTGGCTGCCCTGCTGCGGAACTCAGATATATTTCTAGATCTTTCTGATTTCCAGGCTTTTGGGCGTACAGCTATAGAAGCAATGGCTTCTGGCTGCATTCCAGTTGTTCCGAATAAAGGAGGAACGGATGAATTTGCTATCCCGGATTTTAACTCTGTCGTCGTTGATACAACGTCGATTGAGGATTGCATCAAGGGTATTGGCAAACTGATCCAAGCCGACCGCAATGTGTTATTGCAACTCAAGTTAAATGCTATTGAAACAGCAGCAAAATATTCACCCAAACGCGCTGCTCTGAGCATTTACAATCTTTTTTACACTCAGCTAGTTCAACTTGCTTCATAGTTATTTTAGGATGTTAAAGTGATGCTCGTGTTAGATTCTGTTCTTCAAAAGCGATATCTTCATAAGGTTCAAATCCAGTTAATGGTGCGAAAGCGGT
Source organism: Microcoleus sp. FACHB-DQ6 (assembly GCA_014695175.1). Lineage (GTDB taxonomy): Bacteria > Cyanobacteriota > Cyanobacteriia > Cyanobacteriales > Microcoleaceae > Microcoleus. The sequence continues at coordinate 30,541 of JACJNV010000101.1, forward strand.
GGGCTTATCTGCGCTATATTCAGGTACGTGAAGGATTAATCGAAGCCTTAAAAGCAGCCGGAGAGATTAATTCTTTTCTGAGTGTGGGTTGTGGTTCTGGATTAACTGAAATAGCCCTATCTCTAGAATTTCCTGAAATTAACTTTCATCTCACGGATATTGATACTAATACCAATATTCAACAGCGACTAGGGGTTCGCATGAGCACCGAATGGGCTATTCCCAATGTCAGCTTTGGCACTTATGATACTTTAACCCCCTCACCAGAATCCTACGATCTAGTCGCCTCGATTGAAGTCCTAGAACATATTGAAGCTGACAAAATAGCAGCGATTAATATGCGTGCAGCGTCCCGAAAGTATGTATTTGCACTTGTTCCATTTGCTACTCATGAAACTAACCTGAACCCAAAGATGCGAGAAAGTGTATGGAAAAATCATCAGCATTATCGCGTCGGTTACAATGCAGATAGCATCCAAGAAATCTTCCCAGATATTACAATCTTACGTGGGTGTTACTGGAATGATGCTGGCATTAAACTGCGCCAAAAACTTGAACACTTGTCTGATGAAGAAATCAAGGCTTTATTTCCCCATTTAACTCAGCTAGCTACAACAGATATTCGTAACAGTATCCCTAGCGCTGATGGAAAGTGTCATGGAATGTGGATATTGTCAAAAGCCTGAATAAAAACCTCCTCAAAAAATACAATGCTGCACTAAATTGAGGAGTTTAAACCGCATAAAAAGCAGAGAGTCAAGGTGAATAATGAGGAATGGGAATAAATTAAGCTCCGATGGCTTAACTTATTACCATTCCACAGGTAACTGACTATAAAGAATAAAGTGTCCCTTTTTGATATAGCAAATGTTTATGTGACAGATTTCGGACATCACATACACTTACATTCTCAGCTAACCAAATAATGCCACAAAATTCTCTATAAACTGGTTGACTGAGTGTCAATATTGGTTTTACTCCATGTTTTTCCAGCTCCCAATGATGTTGGTTTTTAAGTGATGATAGTGGGTGAATAGTTGCATCGATCGAAGAATTCAGCAGGAATCTTCCATAGATTTCATAGTTGGGTGCGTTTATATCTTCAAGAATGTTCCTTACCTGCTCAGCTTTCAGATGCAAAGTATGACCCGTCCAGTCAGACCAATAGAATTTTAGACCTAAACCTTTCAAGTAGTCATCGGCATCGAAAAAAGGACCTCTAATAAAAACGAACTTTCGGGAAATTCGGATAGCATTTTTTATTGCTTCTTTGGCACAATCTAATGTCGGTAAATGCTCTAAAGTATGGCTGAGAATTGTAAAATCTACGCAACCATCTGGGAGATCGAGATTGCAAAAATCTCCTTTGATTGCATCATATCCAGCAGCTTTAGCTGATGCTACCTTCTTCGGATCGATATCGATGCCGAATCCCTTACGCCCTTTGAGTACCTTGATTCCAAATTGAAGTGAGCTACCGTTAGAACAGCCAAAGTCGGCAAAATCAAAACTTGTAATATCGATATCATTCATAATTCTCTTCCCATCAAGCTTAAATGTCTTGTAACTAAAGATAATTACTTAATACATCATTGGGGTAAGCTCTTCAGGAAAATAGATGTAGAGCTGCTAATAGAATAGATTTATGCTGGGAGATGTAGAAGCGCAATTCACCCTATGTATTATATACCACAAACTTCTCATCTACATCCTTCCCAGATTCCATCCGGATTAAATAGCAAACTCCAGAAAAAATAATTATCAACGAACATATCCCCCATACTACGATATGCCTAGTCAAAAACCCTTGGTACCTCCTTCACAGCGTTTAGGTTCATCTAAAAATCACTACAACTTTCAAGGAAAACCTTACAAACATCTTGAAATAGACATTAAATTAACTTCCTTAAAAACTCTAGCTACTGCTATTTTGTTAGGGGTTCCTTATTTGGGGTTGATTTACGTATTTTTATCGGGAGGCGCTAAAGTAATAGCTATTAGTCTAGTAGTAGTAGGTATCTTGATAGGGGGATCGATCGCGCTTTTATACTACTTAAACAGACAAGAGCCTGTCAAAGCGCCTTCCAATCAAAAAAAACGGCACTAATAGACACTCTATCGCCCTACTCAATCCCGGATCAGACTCGGCTTGGTCAATCCATCCGAAATACGATCGCCCTACAACTCTGTAATTCAGATTTTGCCTATCCTCAAGCGATCGCCCTGTTGAAAAATTCGATGCGACTGTCCGGATTGCGAGCGAATTCTCAGAAAGCTTAATTGGTAGATGCACCCTGATTAATTAACTCCCGACCAATTTTGGCCGGGTTTTTTTTTGTCGATCGCACCCTTAGCCACACATTCTCCTAAATTCTGCCAAAGTGTCCTGAAAGAGGTGCTGTGAGGCCGGAGACTAAATTGGTAGATGCACCCTGATTAATTAACTCCCGACCAATTTTGGCCGGGTTTTTTTTGGCGATCGCCCGCCCTCGCCAGAAATTCTCCTAAATTCTCCCAAAGTGTCCTGAAAGAGGTGCTGTGAGACAGGAGACTAAATTAGTAGATGCACCCTGATTAAATAACTCCCGACCAATTTTGGTCTGGGGTTTTTTTTTGCGGTATCGACGGTGATGCTGAAAAAGTTTGAGGTTGTCCGGATAGCGCTCGAATTCTCAGGAAGCTTAATTGGTAGATGCACCCTGATTAATTAACTCCCCGCCAATTTTGGTCTGGGGTTTTTTTTTTCGGTATCGACGGTGATGCTGAGTAAAGTTTGAGGTTGTCCGGATAGCGCTCGAATTCTCAGGAAGCTTAATTGGTAGATGCACCCTGATTAATTAACTCCCCGCCAATTTTGGTTTGGGGTTTTTTTTTGCCGATCGCACCCCAAACCACAAATTTTCCCAAATTTTCCCAAACTGTCCGGAACAGGTGTACCTCGAACCGGAGACTCAATTAGTAGATGCACCCTGATTAATTAACTCCCGACCAATTTTGGCCGGGGTTTTTTTTTGCGATCGCACCCCAAACCACAAATTTTCCCAAACTGTCCGGAACAGGTACGCCTCGAACCGGAGACTAAATTAGTAGATGCACCCTGATTAATTAACTCCCGACCAATTTAGGTGGGGTTTTTTTTTGAGCGATCGCAGGCTAAGCCACAAATTCTCGCAAATTCTGCCACACTGTCCTGAAAGAGGTGCTGTGAGGCGGGATATTAAATTAGTAGATGCACCCTGATTAATTAACTCCCGACCAATTTAGGTTTGGGGTTTTTTTTTGAGCGATCGCAGGCTGATCCACAAATTATAGGAAATTCTGCCAAAATGTCCTGAAAGAGGTGCTGTGAGGGGGGAGATTAAATTAGTAGATGCACCCTGATTAATAAACCCCAGCCAATTAAGGCCGGGGTTTTTTTTGCTCGAAAGCTGGATTAGTCGATCGACCTACAACACATCAAAAGACTGCACCTCAAGAACCGGGCCGATCATAGCAAAAGTCATCACATCCTTGCGGACTTCACCTTTAACACTGACTTTCAAACCAGCTTTTTTCAACTCAGAAGAAGCATCCTTAAGTTCATAAGTTTCGCCATCTTCGCCCACCAAAGCCCAAGTACCCGGGCCAAATCCTTTGCGTTCAATTACACCCTTGACAGTAATACTCATGCCGATCGCACCTCTGTTTTAATTGCTAAACGCGCCAGTCCGAAACACAGAAAAGCATTGACTATCAAAAATGTTTGTGCTACCAAACCAGTGCCCAATCCCCAGACTGCGGGAGACACAAAAGCATTCACCGCTAAACTGCTGGCAAAACCGATCGAAATTGCGATCGCGATCCACTTCCACTGTTGATGTCCCAACAGCAAAGCAATCAAAATCCCAGGAATCAAAACGCTAGCAAAAAAGGGATTCAGCATACTGCTGCCATTAATTGCACCGCCGAGCTCGGGAATAGAACTGCCCATCACCCGCATCGGCCACTGCGGCAAGTCAAATACAAACAAGTTCCGCAGGAAAAAGAACCCAGAACTACCAGCCATCAAGCCGCCGGAAAAGCCCCAAGTCCACTGGAACGGAAAATAATTCCGCATAAAGAAAGCCAGCAGGTAAGAACCGAGCACCATTGCAATTTTAGGCAACAGGGCGACTGCACCGCCGTCAATCCAAAAGCGGGGGTTGAGATAGTCGTTATCGCGCAGCCAGCGGAAGAAATCGCGGAAGTTGATTTGTCCGCGCTGGGCTAGCTGAACTGCTGCGGCTGCGTCTAGGTGTCCCGAACCAAAATGGTTTAACGGATCTTCAGTGACCTTTCGCGAGGACTGCAAGAGTACGCTGCGAATTTCGTCTGGTTCTGTGATGCCGGACGCCTTGACAAGGGCTGCAACGGCTGCAACGTGGGGAGAAGCCATGCTAGTGCCTTGGTAGCCTTCAAAGACTTCGGCGCCGGTTTCCGGGTCGATCGTACTTTGCAGGATTTTGCCCATTTCAGAACCGCCGGGGGCTGCAATGTCAACCCCTGCGCCGAAATTGGAATAAGTGGCTTTTTCGTCGTCGGGGCCGAGGGCGGAAACGCCGATGACGTGGGGATAGCGGGCGGGATAGGAAGCGGAACTGTCGCCGGAGTTGCCGGCGGCTGCGATGATGACAACGCCTTTAGAGTGGGCGTAGTCGATCGCCTCTTCCATTAACTGACTTTCGCCACCGCCACCTAAACTCATGTTAATGACATCTGCGCCGTTGTCAGCAGCAAATTTAATTGCTTCGGCGATGTCGGAAACCGTGCCGCCACCGCTGCCGCTTAACACTTTTAGCGGCATTAAAGCTGCTTCGTAGGCGATGCCCGCAACGCCGTAATTGTTGTTAGTTGATTGGGCGACAGTACCTGCGACGTGAGTGCCGTGGCCGTTGTCATCGTAGGCTTCGGCGCGATCGTTTACAAAGTCGTAGCCCGGTACAAATTTGGTTTCTTTTAAGTCAGCGACTGGAGTAATACCCGTGTCAATTATCGCTACTGTTGTGCCGCTGCCTTTGGTTTCGTTCCAGGCAGATTCTACGTTGATACTGCGGAGATTCCACTGCTTGGTATACATGGGGTCGTTGGGAATCTCGAAAGCGCTGTAGACGTAGTTCGGTTCAATGTATTCGGTATCTTTAGCCAAATTTGATTTTTTCAGGGCGTTTAGCAAAGTGCGATCGCCCTTAACTACATATACATTGTCGCCCGCTGAGAATTCGCTGTTGAGTTGGGGTGCGACTTGGTACTGTTGGGCGATCGCATTTACTTCTTTCGCAATCTCAGCAGCACCCAAATCTTCGCGGAAATCCAGCACAATCGAGTCGTAAGTGCCTTGAGTAGCAAGTCCTGGGAAATTAGAAATCGCCCAGCCGAGCCCGATTAAAAATAAGCACAGAAGGAAAAACTTTTTCATGGCCGATCGTCCGTTTAGGGAAGGCTTGTTCACCACAATAACCCAATTTTCACCGCCAGCGCCAGTTTTCCTTGCTGCGACTTGTGGGGATCTCGCACGAGGGCGTTTGGTATTTTTCGGCGGTGGCTGTTGCTCAATCAAAAATTGCTCTAATTTCTAGTTTAAATTGCAGAGCAAGTTTTAGGACTTCAATTAATTGTATCATTAGAGAAGATGACAAACAGAACCTGGACTATTTTCAACAAGGGTATTGCATGGAAAGAGGTTTAATGTGGCTGCCGCTGCTGGCAATTTTTATTTTTCTAGCTTGGGCTGGATGGAACGAGTATCAAAAGCTGGAAGCGTATCGCGTCTGGGCAGAACAATTCGCTAAAGCCAAGTACGATATTTATGCTGTACTCGGTCAGCAAGAAGACAGTTTAACTTGGGGAAAACCTACTCGCAGCGGGCCTGTGAATTTGCAAACTTTTTCTTTAAAAGACGTGCAATCGCTGCGGTTGTTAGTCAACTCTCAGGCAGTTGATTTAGAGTCGCCGCCGAGTTCTGGAAGTCCAATAGCCCTCGAATTTTTGTTGAAAGATGCTGCTGCGGTGCAGGTTCCTTTTACAGAAATTCCTCTAGCGACTAAATGGGCAAAACACTTGCAGCAAGAATTGCAGCGCTTTAGGTAAAAGCAGTCTCCGGCGGGGCAGCGTATCAGATATTAACTCGGCTACTTGAAGTTACAAAAGTCTGTAAAACTGGTAGTAGAAATAGAACTTACGCAACAAATCCTTTGAACTGCCATCTATAGGAGTAAAGTACCCACGGATCGCCCGGAGGACATGAATTCTTGCAGTAAGTAGTAGAAGTAGTGTCCCCGTGCCTAGCCCGCTCGTGTTCCGTGCGTACCTTACAGTTAAAGTTATTGACCAGCGCGTCCTAAAACAGCTAAATTGCCAGCCCCCCAATCTGCGGAATGCAAACACAAGAATTTTTACAGCGCTATCAACAGGGAGAGCGCAACTTTGGTCACATTGACCTCAGCGGCGCTAGTTTAAGCGGTGTTAACCTGCGAGATATAGACCTCACTGGTGCTAACTTGACCGGCGCTAATTTAAGCTGGTCTTTTTTGAGCAATGCCCAGTTGATAGGGGCTTGTTTGCGCCGCGCGGATCTCCGCAGTGCGGGGCTGGCTGGGGCGAATCTGAGCGGGGCAAATGTGAGCGGGGCAAATCTTGCTAAAGCGGATTTGCGCCTTGCTTGTTTGGAAGCAGCAGAACTCAATTGGGCCGCGTTCCCCGAAGCGGATTTGGGCGGTGCTAATCTTCAAGGAGTTAAATCTGACCAGATTAATTTTGCCGGGGCTAAACTCGACGGCGCGAAGTTGATGGCGGCGGAATTGATGGAGGCGAATCTCAACCGCGCCAGTCTTGTTGGTGCTAATTTAACGGGCGCTAATTTGCGGGAAGCGCATTTAGTGGAAGCGAATTTGCGATCGGCAATTTTAATCGGTGTAAATTTGATTGAATCTGACTTGAATGGCGCTCAAATGCGATCGGCAAATCTGACGGGCGCTGACTTGCACCGAGCTGTGCTGGCGGGGGCGGATTTGACTGAGGCTGTGCTGGATAACGCTGATTTGAGTCGAGCTAATCTGGCGGGTTCTTATTTATTGAAAGCGAGTTTTAAGAAGGCGCTTTTGCTGCGAGCTAACCTGCAAGGAGTGTATTTGTTGCGGGCGGATTTGAGCGAAGCTAATTTGCGTAATGCTGATTTGCAAAAAGCTGATTTGAGCGGCGCTTATTTGATGGATGCGATGTTGGGTGAGGCGGATTTAAGAGAGGCTTGTTTGATTGAGTGCCGTTTGATTCGGACGAATTTGGAGGGGGCGCAGCTTACGGGCTGCTGCATTCAAAATTGGCAAGTTCAAGATGTCGATCTGTCGAAAGTTGACTGTCGCTATGTTTTTACTCAGTTTGATTA
>JACJNV010000102.1 GCA_014695175.1 Microcoleus sp. FACHB-DQ6
CAGCCTCAACTCCAGCAAACACGTCGCGGAAAATAGTCCGAGAACCGTGCCAGATATGGCCGAAGAAGAATAGCAAAGCAAAGCAAACGTGTCCGAAAGTGAACCAACCGCGAGTCGAAGTGCGGAACACCCCGTCAGAGTTCAAGGTTTCGCGATCGAATTCAAACACTTCACCTTTTTGAGCATCGCGAGCAAACTTCTTAACATCCTGAGGATTATCAAATGTTTGACCGTTAAGTTCGCCACCGTAGAAGCTGACGGTAACTCCGCTTTGTTCAAAGCTGTATTTTGATTCAGCACGGCGGAAGGGGATGTCAGCGCGAACGACCCCATCTTTGTCCGTCAAAATTACTGGGAAAGTTTCAAAGAAGTTGGGGAGGCGGCGAACCGACAATACCCGACCTTCGCTATCAGTAAATACTGGATGGCCCAGCCAAGATTTAGCAATACCGTCGCCGTTGACCATCGCGCCGGCGCGGAACAAACCGCCTTTAGCAGGAGAGTTGCCCACGTAGTCGTAGAAAGCCAATTTTTCGGGAATTTGTTCGTAAGCTTGTTGGAAGCTAGCGCCGCCGGCCAAGCTAGCTTGAGCTCTGCGATCGATTTCTTGTCCGAAATAGCCGCTGTCCCACTGATAGCGAGTCGGGCCAAAAAGTTCGATCGGAGTTGCAGCAGAACCGTACCACATCGTACCTGCAACCACAAAGGCTGCGAAGAACACGGCAGCGATACTGCTAGAAAGTACAGTTTCGATATTCCCCATCCGCAGGGCTTTGTAAAGACGTTCCGGCGGCCGCACTGTCAAGTGGAACAAACCGGCAATTACGCCGACTACGCCCGCTGCAATGTGGTGAGCCACGATGCCGCCCGGATTGAAGGGATCGAAGCCTTCAGGGCCCCAAGAAGGCGCCACTGGCTGCACGTGACCGGTCAGGCCGTAGGGGTCGGACACCCACATTCCCGGGCCAAAAAGTCCCGAAAGGTGAAATGCGCCGAAGCCGAAGCAGAGCAAGCCGGAGAGGAATAGGTGAATGCCAAACATTTTTGGCAAGTCGAGGGCTGGTTCACCGGTGCGAGGGTCTCTGAAAAGTTCTAAGTCCCAAAATACCCAGTGCCAAACTGCTGCTAAGAACAGCAGGCCCGAGAGGACGATGTGAGCGGCGGCCACGCCTTCAAAGGACCAGAAGCCCGGATCGACGTTACCTTCGCCCGTGATGCTCCAACCGCCCCAAGAACCCGTAACTCCCAAGCGAGTCATGAAGGGCAACACGAACATCCCTTGACGCCACATCGGGTTCAGAACTGGGTCTGTCGGATCAAAAACTGCTAGTTCATAAAGGGCCATTGAGCCGGCCCAACCTGCCACGAGGGCTGTGTGCATTAAGTGTACAGAAATCAATCGGCCTGGGTCATTTAAGACGACTGTGTGTACGCGATACCAGGGTAGTCCCATTGACTGCGGTTCTCCAAGGTGTAAGTGATGATGTCTATTTTTACGGAAAAATCAGATTCTGAATCCCCAGCAGTTACCTGCAGGGTTTAAACTCTGCCTTTTGCCGACTGCCATCTACCTTCAAAGGTGGAGGCATAAAAATGAAAGTTATTTAAAGAAGTGTATCGAGTGTTAGAACCGATTGCAATATGTTGGGCATTACATTAGTTGTGGGTTGCCCATTTCGCAGCGCGCGGCGATCGTCCCGAGGCGTTCGAGGACTTGCTCGGCATCGATCAGTCTGGTGAGGGTGACGTTGCCGATATTTTTGGCGGGATCGGCGGGATCGGGACGGACTCCTGGTTGGACTTCTACCATGAGTACGGCGTCTTCTACGCGGTAGAGCCACATTTTTTCGTTGCGATCGACAAGACAGAGGTTGAGCTGTTGGATGTCCGGCGCCCGCCTCCAGGCGGCGTGACTCCACTCGCCGCCTACGCCCCAGACGCGCCCAACTTTCCAGCCGTCGGATAAGAAGAAGTATTTCACTTGTGTACGCTTGTTGAGATTTTTTTGTCTAACATAGCGCAAAACTGCAATTGTACGGAATTATTGAACCGTGAAGACGCGAAGGGTGCATATAAATATTGTTATTCGATCGACTATTGCCTATAATATGCTATGTAAGGCATAATTGCTCCCAATGACATGGAACATTGAGTTTCACTTTGATTTTTACTCTGAGTTTACCGAATTCCCCACTGATGTCAGATTAGAGCTTTTAGCAAAACTCACACTGTTACAAGAATTTGGCCCAAACCTCAAGCGTCCTCACGTCGATACTCTCAATGGTTCTACCTACACCAATATGAAGGAACTTAGGTTTCAGGCGGCTGGTGGAGTTTGGCGAGTCGCTTTTGCATTTGACCCCCGCCGATCTGCGATTCTGTTGGTAGCTGGGGACAAATCTGGTAGTAGTGAGAAGCGATTTTACAAGCAACTAATTAAGATAGCAGATAGTAGATTTACCGGCCATTTGAATAAGTTAATGGAGCCAGAAACAGATGACAATTAGCCTGAAGACTATTATGGAGAATTTGCCTCCCGAACAACGAGCAATAGTCGAAAAACGATCGGTTGAATTAATGGCTGAAGAAATGACCTTGCAAGACTTACGAAAAGCCAGGAAATTTACTCAGATTCGCATGGCAGAATTATTAAATATGCGTCAAGAAAATGTCTCGCGACTCGAACGCCGTGCGGATTTGTTGGTATCTACTTTGCAAAGTTATATCGCCGCAATGGGTGGCGAGTTGTCATTTGTCGTAGAATTCAAAGATCGACCCCCCGTTAAAATTACTGGATTAACATCGATGTTTGAAGAAAGCAGCTACACTAATGGAGAGGAATAGTTTTAATTGAGGAAACTAAAACCTAATTTTGCCAGATGTCTATTATTCAATCTAAAATCTAAAATCTAAAATCGAATGACCGCACAAACTCCAGTACAATTCCAAGACAGTTTCGACATCATCGTAGTAGGTGGCGGACACTCCGGCTGCGAAGCCGCCCTCGCCACTTCTCGCCTCGGCTGTCGCACCCTTCTCCTCACCCTCAACCTCGATAAAATTGCGTGGCAACCTTGCAATCCCGCTGTCGGCGGCCCGGCTAAAACCCAACTCACTAACGAAGTTGATGCGTTAGGCGGGGAAATTGGCAAAATGGCCGATCGCACCTACTTACAAAAGCGCGTCCTCAACGCTTCGAGAGGCCCCGCAGTGTGGGCCCTGCGAGCACAAACTGACAAGCGGGAATACGCCGCTGTAATGAATAATATTGTCGAAAATCAAGAGAATTTAACCATCCGCGAAGCGATGGTAACAGACTTAGTTTTGGGCAAAAATGAAGAAGTTATCGGAGTCGAAACATACTTCGGCGTCGCCTTTGAATGCAAAGCAGTAATTCTGACCACAGGTACTTTTTTAGGTGGCACGATTTGGGTAGGAAATAAGTCGATGCCCGCCGGACGCGCCGGAGAATTTGCCGCCGTTGGCTTGACGGAAACTCTCAACCGTTTGGGCTTTGAAACTGGCAGGTTAAAAACAGGAACTCCGGCGAGAGTTGACAAGCGTACTCTGGATTACACCCACCTGGAGCCCCAGCCGGGAGATGCAGAGGTTCGCTGGTTTAGTTTCGATCCAGAAGTTTGGATAGAACGCGAACAAATGCCTTGTTATTTAACTCGAACTACGCCCGCTACTCATCAGTTAATTAGAGACAATTTGCACCTTTCTCCAGTCTACGGCGGCTGGGTTGATGCGAAAGGGCCGCGCTATTGTCCGAGTATTGAAGATAAGATTGTGCGGTTTGCGGATAAGGAAAGTCACCAGATTTTTATTGAACCGGAAGGTAGAGATATTCCCGAACTTTATATCCAAGGATTTTCTACTGGTTTACCGGAAAATTTGCAATTGCAAATGCTGCGGACTCTTCCGGGTTTGGAAAAGTGCGAGATGATGCGCCCCGCTTATGCTGTGGAGTACGATTATTTGCCGGCAACTCAGTGCTTTCCAACCCTGATGACTAAGAAGATCGAAGGGCTGTTTTGCGCGGGTCAGGTGAACGGTACAACTGGATATGAGGAGGCGGCGGCACAGGGGATTGTGGCGGGGATTAATGCAGCCAGGTTTGCGAAAAATCAGGAGATGATTGTGTTTCCTCGCGAGCAAAGCTATATCGGCACTTTGATCGATGATTTGTGTACGAAGGATTTGCGGGAGCCTTACCGGATGTTGACTTCGCGATCGGAATATCGGCTATTATTGCGATCGGACAATGCTGACCAACGCTTGACGCCGCTGGGACGGGAAATTGGTTTGATTGACGATCGCCGGTGGGAGTTGTTCGATCGCAAACAAGCTAATATTGTGGCAGAGAAGGAACGCTTGTACTCGACGCGGGTGAAAGAGCACGAGGAAGTAGGCAAGGCAATTTTTGCAGACACTCAACAAGCAATTAAAGGTTCAATTACTCTTGCTGATTTGTTGCGTCGTCCTGGTTTTCATTATGTGGACTTGGAACGCTACAACTTAGGCAATTCTAGTCTGAAGTTGGCTGAGAAAGATGGTGCAGAAATTGACATCAAATATTCCGGCTACCTGCAAAGACAGCAAAATCAAATCGATGACATTGCCAAACACGAACGCCGACAATTGCCCGCAGATTTGGATTACATGGCAATTACAACTCTCTCCAAAGAATCGCGGGAAAAGTTGGCTAAGGTGAAACCACTGACGATTGGCCAAGCTGCCAGAATTGGTGGGGTAAATCCGGCTGATGTTAATGCTTTGTTGATTTTTCTGGAAGTGCGAAACCGTCAGCAGCCAGCGGGTGTAGGTAAATAAGCTAAACTAAAGGTGTCTCAAGGCTCCCTTGAATTTTATGAAATAGCAGTATAAAAAAGTGTAGCTATTGTGGCACCACTATTTTGTTCGGCGGCTTTCATATTGATGGATATAGATTCTGGGCTTTGCTAATTCACTGTATGAATCAACTTTTATCGGAAGTTACAAAACTCACCCGACGGGAATTATAAAAATTCCGAAATCTTGAATTTATACCTGTATTCAGCAACGCCACAAAAAAGGAAAACTGGCAGAATGTCAACTATAATTGATGAAATTCTGCCAGTATGTTGTAGATATCGATCCATCCTCGAACCAACTCTGAATTTCGCAAACATCCTGCATAAGAATCAGCGTTCATCGGTGGTTCAAATCTCCCCGAAATCCCGACCAGTGTTGCCACCCTCAAAGCCTTAGAAGACCAGCTAGATGCCTTGCTGTACGCTTATATACGGACTCACTGGTGGTACTAGGAAATAGAGCGGAATGTGGTATTGGGCGATCGTTGCACAACCGGCTAAATAGTCATTCCCCAACTTCGATAAAAAGAGTAGGAGAGTGGGAGAGTGGGAGAGGGGGAGAATAGGTAAAATCTTCCTGATTCCTGATTCCCTCTTCCTTGCATCCGTTACATCCGTTACATCCGTTACATCCGTTACAGAATCCGTTGCCGAACTTCCTTTAATGTGCCCAGAGAATCACGCCAGCTTCATAAGGACTGCTGAGATTATCGTGCTTCGGCAAAACCCGCAACGACAAACCTTGCAAACCACTAGAAGTATAAGTAATGTCAGCCGTATAAAGGCTAGCATTGTTAGCATCTTCTCCCAAATACTCCATCACCACCGGCACGCCGCCGACAATATCTCCGTTAGCATCAACCGAACCTTGATAAAGTTCAACTTGCACGTCTGCAGGCGTCAATCCCATCAGATTAATCCGAGATTTAACAGAGATCGACTGATTGACCTTAACTTCCTTATCCTGGGAAATATCAACAGCCTCAATCTTAATATCCTTCCACTTCGCCAGAACCTGCTTCTTCCAGTGAGACAACTCCTTGGCGGGAGCACAATTATCCGAAGTCATCGTGAAGAATCGATCGCTCACCGGGAAATAAGCCCGCCGCGCGTAATCCTTCACCATCCGAGCAGTATTGAAGAAAGGACAGTTCAAGCGAATCGAATCC
>JACJNV010000103.1 GCA_014695175.1 Microcoleus sp. FACHB-DQ6
GGTGTTGGCTTAGATGGAGAAAAGTGGGTTAATTATCTCGAACAATATTCTGATGTGGTGGAACAGTTAATAAAGTTAACTCCAAATAAACGTCGCTTTTATCAACAAGGTATGCGGGCTGCAACCCTGATTCGGTCTATCTCGTAGGCCTCTTTGTCACCCCCCCAGGGCAAAATCATCATCGATTAGTTTTAGATTCTTTTCTAGGATAACAATTTGTTCTTCTCTAGAGGAGTTGAGGAGAGATTGGATGAGGGCGATTTGTTTTTTATTCTTCATTGCAATACCCATGTTTGGGATATTTTACATTGTTTGCGGGGGGAATGCAAGATTGGCAGCGGATTTTTTAGCGGATTTAGCGGATGGATTTGGGGTTGGTTGCGGAGGCCGTTAGCAGCGGATTTTTTAGCGGGTTTAGCGGATGGATTTGGGGTTGGTTGCGGATTGATTGCGGGTTGATTGCGGAAGTCCCGGCGATTGGAAATCGCCGGGTGTCTCAACGGCCCAATTTTTCCTAATTATCCCAACCCTTCAACTAACAGATTGCGAGCACTTTCCAACGCTTCCTGCAACTTACTTGCATCGCGTCCCCCAGCCTGCGCCAAATTCGGTCGCCCGCCGCCTTTTCCGCCGCAAATTTGAGCAATTCCCCCGATAAACTTGCCAGCTTGCAATCCTTTCTTATTGACTTCTGGACTAAAAGCAGCCACCAAACTTACCTTATCCGGTTCAGGAATTGATGCCAAAACAACCGCAGCATTTCCTAACTTTTGCTGCAATCTTTCCGCCGCAGTTTTCAGCGCTTCTGTATCCACATCACCCAATTGAGCTACAATGATTTTGAATTCGCCGAGATCCTCAGCCGCACTCAGCAACTGGTCGGATTTCGCGATCGCCAATTCCGACTTCACAGCAGCCAAATGTTTCTGAGTATCCTTCAACTCATTCTGCAAATTAGTAATCCGGTTCGGCAATTCTTCAGGCTTCGCCTTAAATCGATCGCCCAAATCGCGCACCACCTTATCGCGCACATTCAAATAGTCCAAAACAGCTTGACCCGAAACCGCTTCAATCCTGCGAGTTCCCGCCGCTACCCCCGCTTCGGAAACAATCTTAAACAGCCCGATTTCTGCGGTATTGCTGACGTGAGTCCCCCCGCACAATTCCATCGAAACCCCCGGAAAATCGATAACCCGCACCACGTCGCCGTACTTCTCGCCAAACATCGCAGTCGCGCCTTTTTCTCTCGCAAGGGCGATCGGCATTTCTGCAACGACCGCAGCGTGCGCCTCAGCAATCCAACTATTAATTAAATCCTCAATTTTCTGCAACTCTTCTGCTGTGACAGCGCGCGGAGAATTGAAATCAAACCGCAATCTCTCAGACGATACCAGCGAACCAGCTTGCGAAATCGAATCGTCCACAATTTTTCGCAAAGCTGATTGTAATAAGTGAGTTGCTGTGTGGTTAGCCTGAATTCGGCGGCGACCGCTATTGTCAATCTTCGCAGTAATACTATCGCCAACTCTCAGCGTTCCCCGTTCCACAAAGCCGAAATGCACGAAGAAATCCGATTCCTTCTTCACATCATCAACTCTTACCAACAAACCCTCTCCATTCTCTCCCTGAATGCTGCCGTTTAAATAACCTTTATCCCCAATTTGTCCGCCGGATTCAGCATAAAACGGCGTTTGGTTCAAAACAACTTGTACCTCGGTACCCGCCGTTGCTTCCTCGACAGATTTGCCGTCAACCAAGATAACTTCCACCTCAGCTAAACTCGACAATTCCGCATAACCGACAAACTCAGTTCCCTGGATTGTTTCCGCCAACTTATCCAAAGAACCCTGCACAGTCAAATCGATAGTTTGGCGAGCATCTTTAGCGCGAGTTTGCTGTTCCTTCATCGCCGCTTCAAAGCCGTCCAAATCCACAGAAATTCCCTGTTCCTCAGCAATTTCTTGAGTCAGTTCTAAGGGGAAACCGTAGGTATCGTAAAGAGTGAAAGCATCTTGACCGCTGATTTGTTGGTTGGTTTGCTGTTTTGTGCGATCGACAATTTCCTCCAGCAGCTTCTCTCCGCGTTCCAAAGTCTTGAGAAACTGCGCTTCTTCCCTTGCCAATTCCGCCTTAATTTGAGCTTCCCGCCGTCGCACGTTCGGATAAGCAGCTTCCGAAAGGGCGATCGCACTTTCAGCCACCCGCACCGTAAATTCGCCCTGAATTCCAATCAGTCGCCCGTGGCGCACCACCCGGCGAATCAACCGGCGCAAAATGTAACCCCGACCTACATTCGACGCGCGAATTTCGTCCGCAATCATGTGCACCACAGCCCGAATATGGTCGCCAATTACTTTCAGCGAAACCTTGACTTTTTCATCGCTATTGTGGTAATCAATCCCGGCAATTTCCGCCGCCGATTGAATGATCGGAAAAATCAAATCTGTTTCGTAATTATTGGGGACTTTCTGGAGGATTTGCGCCATCCGTTCCAGTCCCAAGCCAGTATCAATATTTTGATTTTGCAGCGGTGTTAAATTGCCCTCTGCATCTTTATTGTACTGCATGAAAACCAGGTTGTAGAATTCAATAAACCTGCTATCATCTTCGAGGTCAATATTGTCGCCTCTTTCTGGGTGAAAATCATAGTAAATCTCCGAACACGGGCCGCAGGGGCCAGTCGGGCCGGATTGCCAGAAATTGTCATCTTCTCCCATGCGCTGAATGCGATCGCCCGGAATGCCAATTTCATCGCGCCAAATCGCAAAAGCTTCGTCATCTTCTCGGAAAACACTAACAACCAAATTCGACGCTGGTAAACCGAAAACTTCCGTCGAAAGTTCCCACGCCCAGGCGATCGCCTGTTTCTTGAAATAATCCCCGAAACTGAAGTTACCCAACATCTCAAAAAACGTGTGGTGGCGGGCGGTGCGGCCGACGTTTTCGATGTCGTTGGTGCGGATGCACTTTTGAGAAGTCGTGGCGCGCGGTGATTCGGCGGTGCGCTGTCCGAGAAATATCGGCTTGAATTGTAGCATTCCGGCGATCGTCAGCAACACTGTCGGATCTTCGGGCACCAAAGAAGCACTCGGCAATATCTTATGTCCCCGCTGAGCATAAAAGTCGAGGAAGGTTTGGCGGATTTGGCTACCACTGAGAAACTTAGGAGAAATAGACATGACAAAAACACTTAAGTATGTAAAGATGTAGCAACAATAGAATTTATAGGACTTACGCACGGGTGTCCAGAAACCCGGTTTTCAAACCAAAATACTTGCTTAAAATCCTCAATCTGGGTAGAAAAACCCGGTTTCTTGGTTACGAGTGCGTGAGTGCTAACTTACATCTATTTGGAGATTCATATCATTATACTTAGTAATGTAAAGACCTATCAAGTTTTGCAAATAGTGCTTTACTCCTGCGAAAGGCCATGCTAACTTAATAATAGACACCGGGACAGGAAGAGAAAGGAGGTCGCTATATTTAGAAAGAAAGTTCGAGGATATAGACATGGTGTCTCCGGTCTAGATTCCCAGGCGCAGCAGAAATTAACCGAACACAACTTGGAATAGTGGCGAACTGCCGATCGAGCAGTCAGGCCAAACCGCAGTCAAGTAAGACTTAGTTGTGGGTGCGGATTAAAAGTAAAGCTGCACAAGTTGTAAACCCTAGTAAGTAACAGTTCTCAACCGGAAACACATCTAGTTTGTTAGAAAAAACAAAGCTCTCATATTATTGGGTCCGATCGCTGTCGATCGGGCCCTACGCTTTTTTATAGGGCGATCGCAGGAAGAGAGGGGAAGAGGGGCACAGAGGCGCAGAGTTCGACTGTATAAATGCTTTCTGCTCAAAGGCAACATCCCTCGGAGCCGATCGGCGAGCGATCGGTGCAGCTTTTGAGTTATATCTTATATATAATTAGACGTGGAGCGCGCGCCCCGCTTTTTGCCGGGGATCAAGCGCTATGGTATCAGGCACTGTCAAGATGCTATATCATTGAGGATGTCAGTCAAGACATTAAAACCTACCGCGCTGTGCTGTATAGCAGCAAAGTCTACGCTTCTCCGAGCTTGGTGCAAGGCAAGGATAGCAAACCGCCATTTTTGGTGACAAGACCAGGCTCAAAAATTTGAATCTCAGGATATTTAGAGTCAAAACTCTAAAAAATCCCATCCCCGAAGCAGGGGTGAGAGTTCAAAAAATAAAATGCCGCCCCGTCAAAAAAGCTAGTGCCACCAACAAATTTCGTAAATCACTAGCACAGTTCTTAAACTCACAATCTCGGGAGATTCTAGGTACAAGCATGGCCGAAATAACTAAAGAAGAAATGCGCGAACGGCTGGGAAATATCGACCAGATTCGCGATATAATTTTTGGAGCGCAGCTTAGAGAATACGATAATCGCTTCGATAAAATAGATTCCGACTTGTCCATGATGCAGCAAGATATGCAAGCTCGCATCGAACAAGTGAAGACAGTTCTGTCTGCTGAAATGAAGGTGGCAGTTGATTCGTTAGAGAAGAAAGTTAAATCGCTCACCTCAAACACGCAAGAAGAAAGCGCCGACCTCCGTCAGCAAATCGATCGCGTTAACCGCAAATTCTCCAGCAACATGGAAGCCCTGGACGAGGCGATCGACAATCAAACCAGTTCGCTTCGCGACGAACTCTCCAAAACCAGAGATCGACTATCTGAAGAAAGCCGCACTTTGAAAACACAAGTGTTTGAAGAGCTCGATCGCCGCTTTTCCATGCTCAGAGATGTTAAAGTTTCTAGAGACGACATGGCAGAAATTTTGTTTGAACTCGGCATGAGGCTCAAAGGAACAGAATTTGCGCCCGAACTTAAAAACGTTGCTGATAATAAGTTAAATAACGAATTTCTGTTGCCGGAGCGCCACCATAACGGATAATAACGCATGGCTTTACCGAAAGAAAATCCGGCTGACAAAAATGAGTTAGAGGGTTTTGTTTCTCAACCTGACGAGTCTGCTGCCGATGCAGCAGCCCAGCTAGAACCCTTGCTGAATCTGTTAGTCGATCTCAAAATTATTGCTGGTTCAAACCAGCAAAATGCAGAGCCCGAAGCTGACAGCAGCCAGGAAAAAAATCAAGCTGGGGCTCTCGGCGGGTTGATGGATTTGTTAGGTATTTCTGAGCAAGCGCCAGAGGAAGTTGCACCGAGTGTGCCAGTTTCGGGCGATCGCAAACCGGAGTCTGGCGATACGCCGGCTGTTGCAGACGAGTTAAAAAGTTTGCTGTTGGCTACTCACAAACTCAACACTTCACAACTGGAAAAAGACTATTCCTCAGCTAAAACTATAGATGTTTCCGCGATCGCCCAGCCGGATTTGGAGGAATCAGAGCCTGTCGAAGAATTGTCTAACTTGACAATGAAAGATTCTCTACAGGAAGTACAGGCTCAAAAATCCCACGGGTTCGATCGGCATTTAGAGGATGTTTCCGCTCCCGAAACCGAGTCAGAACCCTCGGTAATTCCCGAGAATCCCATAGTTTCCACAGTCTCAGAGCCACCAGAAACTGGATATTTAGATGCTGCGGTGGCTTCGGATCTAGAAATTCCCAACTTACGAGAACAGCCGACAGAAATATTAGGGCAAATTAAACAGGACTTAAATGAAGCCGACAGCGCGATGGAAAGGCTGCAAAATCTGATGTTTGGCGAGCAAATATCGGATATCGAGCAAGTGAAAAGTCTGCTGGCAGAAAACGATTTGCCGGGGGTGCGCCACCTGATGGCAACAATCGACGATAAATTAGAAAAATTGGAGCACCAAATCTACGAACCCCAAGAGTTGATTGAGTTGATGCTGCCTTGGATCGCAGAAATTCTCAGCCGCAAAATTGCCGATTCCAGAGAAGAAGTTGTCAACGCGATCGTGCCCATTATTGACGAAGTGATTAGGGCAAAAACTCACGAAAACAAGTCGGCAATGAGTTCGGCAATAGCTGAGCTGCTTCCCGAGGCACTTGCTCAACAAATAGTGAATTCGCCAGCGGATATTGCTAACGCGATCGCCCCAGAAATCGGTCTGGCAATTAAAGAGCAAATTCGCCTCGACCAAGAGTCGATCGCCCAGGCGATCGCCCCGGAAATGGGCAAAGCGATTACAGCCCAAATAAAACTCGAGCGCAACTCTATGGTGGATGCGCTCTATCCCGTAATTGGCAGTACAATTTCCCGATACATGGCAGAAGCTATCAAAACAATTAATGAAAAAGTGTCCAATGCCATCAGCGTCGAAGGATTCCAAAGAAAAATTCGCTCCAAAGTACAAGGAGTCTCCGAAGCTGAATTAATCCTCCAAGAATCAGTACCCTTCACCGTCCAAGCAGCATTCTTAATTCACAAAGCATCAGGGTTAATAATTTCCGAAGTTCAAAACTCAGAAAGCTACCACTTAGAATCAGAAATGGTAGCAGGAATGCTCACAGCTATTCGCAGCTTTGTTAACGACTGTATCGTTCGACCGGGAGAAGTTTCCGAACTAAATCAAATTGAATACGGCGACTCCAAGATTATGTTAGAAGTAGCGGGATATTGCTACATGGCAGTCGTGATTAAAGGAGAACCGTCCGACCCTTTCATCAATAAAATACGAGAAACCGTTAGTAATCTCATTCTTAATTACGGTAAAGTAATTCACGAGTTTAACGGCGATCCGGATACTATACCGGACTCGCTGCACCCGTCGATAAAAACTTTATTCGACCCGCTGCCAACGGAAAAATCAACCAAACCCCCGATCGCCCTAGCGGGTATTGGTTTAGCCGCCCTAAGCTTAATCTTAGTACCTTGGGGAATTTATCAGTACCGCAGCAGTGTTGAGCGCCGCCTCGAAACAAATGCCATCGCAGCTTTAGCATCCACTCCCGAATTAGCAGTTTACCGCTTAGATGTTGCAGTGGATGGCAAAACTTTAAAGCTAACCGGTAAGTTGCCAAATCAACAATTGCGGGCACAAGCCGAAAAAATAGCCGCATCAACTGCACCGAAATTGCAATTAGATAATAGAATTATAGCTGTAGATGTCCCCCCAGATCCAGTTTTGACGGCGGCTGAGGTGCAGCGGATTACCGCCGTTTTGAACCTGAGAGAGGGCGTTTCTATTTCTACGCGGTATGGCGATCGCAAACTTACAGTAGAGGGCCGAGTTAGAGACGGTGCGGAGGCACAGAAAATAGCTCAGTCCCTGAAGCAAATTCCCGGTGTTCAGTCGGTCATAAGTACCGTTAAATTAGAGCCGCTGAAAATTACAACCCGCATCTACTTCGAGCAAGGAACGACCAAATTAGACTCAACAGATGAAGAAATCATCGCCCGTGTCAAAAATTTCATGGATCAATATCCTCAAAAACAGATTAAGATAATTGGGCACAGCGATCGAAGCGGAGAACTTGCTACAAATCAACAGTTGTCGCTCAGGCGTGCCGCAGCAGTGCGAGATGCTTTAGTGCGGCAAGGTGCTAACCCGAAGCGCCTCCAAACGGTTGGCATCCCCAATCCTCCTGCGGACGTGGAACCCAATCAACCGCGAATTTTAAGCAGGTGCGTGCTATTTGAACCAATAACTAAGACCATCAACAGTAAATAATTATGTCAGTTACTATATCTAAAAAAATGTGCATGATTGGCGATTTTGGCGTGGGCAAAACCAGCCTGATCCGCCGTTTTGTCGATCAGAAATTCAGCGACGAGTACCTGTCCACGGTGGGAGTGAAAATTTCTCGCAAAAACATCATCTTAGGAAACACAAAACAGCGGGAAAACGTGACTGTACAGTTGCTAATTTGGGACTTAGAAGGGCATACAAAATTCAAAGGAATAGCACCGACTTACTTGCAGGGAGCTAGCGGCGTTTTAATCGTTGCCGATGTCACCCGCTCCGAAACAGTTGAGCGAATCTCCGAACACATTCAGCTTTTTTCTTCAGTAAATCCTAAAGGTTCAATTATCGTCGCTTTGAACAAAGTAGACTTGATTGACGAGGAAAAATTGCCGCTGCTAGTGGAAATATCCCATTCGATATGTCAAGACAAAGTAATAGCAGTTTACACGACATCTGCTAAAACAGGCAAAGACGTTGACGAAATTTTCTATAAACTAGCTTACACAATGATAGAACCAGTATGAACCCCATTTTAAAAAAGTTATTGGGCCCGCAACAAATAGAGTATTTTGTAGTAAATCACCATTTCATAATTCAGGAAACCTCCGCCCAAGTGCAGCATTATGCCGATACTCCGGGCGACGCGATACCCGGTGCAGATGCTCGCATAAGTTTTCCCGAACTGATTGGCATTGAAAATATCCTCATGTCTATCATTATGGGACGGCTACCGGGTTTTGAAGTCAAAGGTATCGCTCGGTTTGCGGACCAAAACCGCCCTTTATACTTTGATATGTTGGCTATCAAACATGAAGACGAACAAGAAGATGTGCCAAATAAATTGCTAATTTTGATTGAAGATACCACCGAAAAGATGGTGATGAAGCAATCGTTGATTCAGAGCGCGAATGAAGCTAATCTTTTGGTGAGCGCCTTAGCGGCTTCTAAAGATTATATAGATAAAGTTATTCGTTCGATGGGCGATGCTTTGTTGGTGACAACAACCTTAGGAACTATCAAAACAATCAATCAATCGGCTCAATGGTTATTTGGGTATAGCGAAGCAGAATTAATCGGTCGCCCCTTATCTTTAATCTTACTCGAAGAAACCTTAATTTGCCAAGCTCGCCACAGCTATATTTTGTCTCAGAAAGAGCTGCGTAGAGAACTACAAATAGTCTGCACTACTAAAGCAGGAGAAGAAATTTGGGTAGAATTTTCCTGTTCGCCAATTCAGACAGAATTAGAGGGACTTTACGATTTCATTTATATAGGCAGGGACATCACAGAACGCAAACAACAAGAAATAGAAATTCGCGGCTCTTTGGCAAAAGAGCAAGAACTCAGACAGGTAAAATCTCGTTTTTTCTCAATGATTGCTCACGAATTCGGCAATCCTCTAAGTACAGTATTATTTGCTACTAAAATCCTCCAAGACTACGGCGACGAAATCACCCACGCGGAAAAACAAAAATACCTGCAACACGTTAAATCAGCATCTCAACAAATGGCTCAGCTATTAGATGACGTGCGGTTGCTTAGCAGCGCCGAAGCCGGAAAACTCGAATTCTATCCCGCACCCGTTGACTTAAAAAAATTTTGCAGCGACTTAGTAGAATCAATTAAGATTAGTTATGGAAAAAATCATACAATTAACTTTATTTGTCAAGAATTAGTCACGCCCGCGACCAAAAATGATAACGAGTCGCAGGAAACGCAAAACTTGCCCGCACTAGATGCAAAATTGCTGCGGCACATCTTGACAAATTTGCTGTCAAATGCTGTAAAATATTCGCCGATCGACAGCAATATTTATTTTGAATTAAATTGTCAGAATAATGAAGAAGCTACATTTAAAATTAAAGACGCAGGCATTGGCATTCCTCTAGAAGACCAAGAACAACTGTTTGAATCTTATTATCGAGCCAAAAATGTCGGAAAAATACCCGGTACAGGACTGGGTTTATCCATAGTCAAGCAGTGTGTAGACTTGCACGGAGGTCAAATCGAATTTTCCAGCGAGACAGGGTTAGGCACTACCTTTATAGTCAAAATTCCATTTTACCAACACAGATAAATAGATTAATTTTAGATAGTGCGCTACAGAGGGCGCATTCACTACTAAAAATTCAACATGGAAACCCTGTTAAAAAAGCTGTTAGTCCCCCCCCACTTGGAGTACCTAGCACTGGATAAAGACTTTTTAATCCAAGAAACCTCTATCAAAGTGCAGCGGTTTGGCGACTGTCCCGAGGAAGTAGTCGCCGGCAACGATGTCCGCATTCCCTTTCCCGAATTAGTAGGAACTGAAGAAATTTTAATCGATATTTTTGAAAGACGTTTGCCACACTTTGAATTAAAAGCAATCACGAGGCTATTAGAAAATGGATCGCGGCTTTATTTTGATATGTATATCGTCGAGTTTACCAAGGACGATAATTATCAGAGATTAATTATATTTTTTCAAGACGTAACCGACAGGATGGCTTTAGAACAAACTCTAGTGCAAGCTACTAATGAAATGGATATTTTATTGAGTACCTTAGCGGCTACTAATAATTATGTTGAAAAAATTATTACTTCAATGGCCGAAGTTTTGTTGGTAACAACAGCCTCGGGAAAGATTAAAAAAGTCAATCAAGCGGCTCAAGATTTGTTTGGTTACAGCGAATCAGAATTAGTAGGCCAGCAAATAGACGCTCTTGCGGCTTTTGGCTCCTCTTTGCAGGCAGTCAGCCAAGAGGAGCCTCAACAATTGCAAACTAACGCCGAAGTAATTTGCACGGCAAAAACCGGAAAAAAGCTAACAGTTTCGTTTTCCTGTACGGCGATTTCGACTGACATTAAAGGTGTTTCTGGCTCTGGGCCCGGCGTTCAAGATTTCGTGTACATCGGCCGCGATGTCACAGATAGACAGCGCGCCCGCAAGCGACAAATAACTCAGTACGTCACCACTCGCATCCTGTCGGCATCCGAAACAATAAAAAAAGCTATAGCAGCAATTCTCCCCGTAATTTGCGACAGCTTGGGATGGGATACCGCCGAACTTTGGATGCCAGAAGCTGGGGAAAAACTGCTGTCAGAAACTAAGAGAATAACTGCGGTTTCCGACCCCAATTTGCTTCGCTGCGTCGCCAGTTGGACAAAACGCTCAGTTTCTATCCCCAAATTTGCCGAATTTACCGAACAAATGACTTGTGCGTTTGGCGAAGGATTACCCGGTTTCGTTTGGGCCAGCGGTTCCTCTCAGTGGATTGCCGATGTCACAAAAAGCGACAGTTGTATGCGCCGCGAAATCGCTGCTGAAGAAGGACTGCACGGAGCTTTGGGTTTTCCAATTTTGGGCGACTACGACCCTGAAAATTCTGCAAAGTCTGTGTTAGGGGTGATGATTTTTTTCAGCCGCGAAGTGCAGTGTTTTGATGAAGAATTGCTCCAGATAATGGCAACCATCGGCAGCCAACTCGGTCAATTTATCAAGCGCAAACAAGCGGAAATAGCTTTGCGGGAAAGCGAAGAACAACTCCGAGACTTATTTGAAAATGCTACTGACTTAATTCAAAGTATTGGAGCAGACGGTCATTTTTTGTATGTCAATCGGGCTTGGCGGGAAACTCTGGGCTACACCGAAGCAGAAATTGCTCAAATGACTGTTTTTGATATCATTCATCCGAACAGTTCCCCAGAGTCTCTGGATATATTGTATCAAGCTATTACCCAAAAAAACCTAAATAAAAGTACATTGTATCCACCCTCTATTGAAATAATATTTATCACTAAAGAACATAAAAAAATTTTGCTGGAAGGCAGCATAAGCTGTAAATTTGCGGCAGGTTCGCTAGTAGCGATTCGCGCTATTTTGCGAGACATTACTGCTCGAAAAATGGCCGAAGACGCCCTAGCAAAATCTGTATCCCTGCTGCAAGCAACTTTTGATTCTACTGCTGACGGTATTTTAGCTACTGACAGGAGCGGAAAAATTGTCACTTTCAATCGAGAATTTGTGGAAATGTGGGGCATACCTAATGAAGTGATGGCACTGCGAGACGACGCCACAACGATCGCCTTTGTCCTGAACCAACTCAAAGACCCCCAAGCATTTCAAGACAGAATACAATCGCTTGACGAGCAGCCAGAAGCCGAAAGTTACGACTTGTTGGAATTTCAAGACGGCAGATTTTTTGAACGCTATTCGCAACCGCAGCGGCTGGGAGATACAATTATCGGCCGAGTCTGGAGTTACCACGACATTACGGAACGCAAGCAAGCAGAATATGCCCTGCGAGAAGAGCAAGAAAAATCAGAAAAGCTGCTGTTAAATATCTTGCCCAAGGCAATAGCAGAACGCCTCAAGCAAAACGAAACTACTATTGCCGAATACTTTCCGGAAGTGACTGTTTTGTTTGCAGACATTGTGGGGTTTACTGCTTTGTCTGCCGTCATGAATCCGATCGAACTTGTGGATCTCCTAAATAAGATTTTCTCAGGATTCGACCTTTTGTGCGAACGGCACGGTTTAGAGAAAATTAAGACCATCGGCGACGCATACATGGCAGTAGGAGGACTGCCTGAACCCAGGGAAGACCACGCAGATGCGATCGCCAAAATTGCCCTAGATATGCAAGCAGAAATAGCCAGATTTAATGCTAACAATAATAAATATTTTAGTATCCGCATCGGCATTCACAGCGGCCCGGTTGTTGCCGGAGTAATCGGTATAAAGAAGTTTATTTACGATCTATGGGGCGACACGGTAAATATTGCTTCCCGCATGGAATCTCAGGGTTTGCCTTGGCGGATTCAAGTGAGCGAAACTACTTATAAATTGTTGGAAAATAAATATTTGTTTCAGGAGCGAGGAATGATTGAAGTTAAAGGCAAAGGGGTAATGAAAACTTATATTCTCATTGGTCGAAAATCAGGCAGCTCATCAGTCATCAGTCATCTGGCTGATGACTAAAAGTATTGCTAAAGTTAATTAGCAATACTTTTTGACCAAGACTAATGGAACTTGCTAATTTGTCGGCAAATTTACGATCGCCCGACGAAGCTGTCGATCGCCACCCTGCCACGGTTGGGCCCTCGACTTCGCTCGCAGAGGCGCTCGCCCTGATGCGTCAGACGAGCAACCCTTGCCCACTGCCTAATTCACCTGCATTTCCCGACTCAAACGAAACTGTAAAAGCATCTCTTAGTTGCGTCTTAGTTGTCGATGAAAATCAGCTAGTCGGACTGCTAAGCTCGGAAGATGTGCTCAACTTAGCTGCCTCCGAATACGGATGGCAAGGCATGAAAGTTGCCGACGCAATGACGCGGAATTTAATTGTCTTACAAGAATCAGAATTTACAGATATTACTAGCGCATTCAAGCTATTTTGTCAATACTCGATCGATTGCTTGCCAATTGTAGATGAACGGGGTCAGCTCGTAGGTTTAGTCAGCGAAAAAACGATTCGGCCAGCAATGTATAGCTGGATGGAGGCACGGCACCAAGAAGCTGCAAAACTTCAGCAACAATCTGAACTGTTAAACGGTAATTGTGAACTAGAAACACGAGTCAGCGATCGCAAAAATGCCGAAAATCACCTGCTGCAGAGCCAGATACGCTACCAGGCGATTGTGGAAGACCAAACCGAACTGATTTGCCGCTACCTCCCCGACGGTAAAATCACCTTTGTCAATCAAGCTTACTGCCACTATTTCGGCGTGCAACTAGAAGACTTGCTCGGCAACAGCTTCATGTCGCTGCTCCCAGAAGCAGACCGAAAAATTTTTCAAGAGCAATATACTTCTGTGTGTCCCGAGAAGCCTGTTTTTACCTGCGAACACCGAGTAATTTTGC
Organism: Microcoleus sp. FACHB-DQ6; assembly: GCA_014695175.1. Taxonomy (GTDB): domain Bacteria; phylum Cyanobacteriota; class Cyanobacteriia; order Cyanobacteriales; family Microcoleaceae; genus Microcoleus. The sequence goes on from JACJNV010000103.1 coordinate 13,473, forward strand.
CGAGCGGGGAAATTCGCTGGCAGCAGTGGATCGATCGGGCGATATTCGACGAGAGCGGACAAATCGTCGAGTATCAAGCAGCAGGCCGGGATGTCACGGATCGCAAACAAGCAGAAATCGCTTTGCAGCAGCTCAATGCAGAGTTAGAACTGCGAGTGCAGCAGCGGACACAATGGTACGAAATGGCAGTATCGGCCGGCAAAGTGGGGGTTTGGGACTGGAATTTGGAAACCGACGAAATCTACATTGCTCCGTCTTTGAAAGCTTTGTTGGGCTATCAGGACGCAGAGATTCCCAACCGCATGGAAAATTGGGCATCTCACGTTCATCCCGACGATCGAGTTGCAGTCGCCGAAGCAGTAAATGCTTATCTAGAGGGTTTGACAGAAATTTATGAAGTAGAATACCGGATGCTGCGTAAAGACGGCAGCATTTGCTGGATACTTGCCCGCGGCAGCGCGATCCGATCGGCTTCTGGCAAGGCCTTCCGCCTGACTGGCACTGACACCGACATTACCGATCGCAAATTGACCGAAGAAAAACTTCAAAACTCCGAAGCCGAACTGGTGGCGCTGTTTAACGCCATGACGGATATCGTGCTGGTTTTCGACGCAAGCGGCCGCTACCTCAAAATCGCCCCCACGGCTCCCGAACTGCTGTACAAACCGGCTCCTGAAGTGCTGGGCAAAACCCTCGCGGAAATCTTCCCAGAAGCGGAAGCTAATTTTGCCCTAGCCCACATTCGCCAAACATTGGCATCTGGGCAAACGCATAGAGTTGAATACAGCATGGAAATTGGCTGCAAGTTATTTTGGTTTGATGCCAGTATTTCGCCCCTGGATCTCGATCGGGTGATGTGGGTCGCCCGAGACATTACCGCTCGCAAACACGCAGAAGCTGCACTGCAAAAGAGCGAGGAAAAGTTTCGCAACTTATTTGACGATGCTCCGATCGCGCTTGGTTTGGCAAGCGTGCGCGACTACCGCACGATCAAAGTGAATGAAGCTCACCGCCAGATGTTGGGCTACAGCGATTCGGAGTTGGCTACCATGACTTTTACTGAACTCACGCATCCAGAAGATTTACAAGCAGATGTGGAGCAAGTCAAGCAGTTGGTCGAGGGCAATATTTCTCGCTTCCAAAGGGAAAAACGCTTGATTAAGAAGAATGGCGAGCTGATGTGGGCAAACTTGACGCTGACGCTGATCCGCGATCGCGAGGGCATTCCTCTCTACAGCATGGGGGCGATCGAAGATATCAGTTATCGTAAGCGAGCAGAAATGGAATTTCAGCAGTTAAAAGAACGCCTGCAATTTTTACTGGGTTCTAATCCGGCGGTAATTTTTACAGCCGCACCGACGGGAGACTTTTGTACTACTTACATCAGCGACAACGTTCAGACAATCGTTGGCTACGACCCCCAAGAATTGTTAGCAGATTGTAAATTTTGGTCTAGCAGGATTCACCCGGAAGATCGGCAACAATTTCTAGTAAATTTGTCGGATTTGTCCGCAGAAAAAAATTGCATTTGCGAGTACCGTTTTCTACACCAAGACGGAATTTACCGTTGGCTAAGGACGGAACTAAAACTATTGGTTGACAGCAGGGGCATTCCGATCGAAATTATTGGTTATGCCGCTGATATCAGCAATTCTAAATACGCCGAACTCGCTAGGGGGCAGCAGTTCGAGCAAGAACGGCTTGTGGAGGCGATCGCCCGTCGTGTCCGCCAGTCTTTGCAATTAGAGGAAATTCTCAACACCACGGTTGCGGAACTCCAGCAAGTATTATTAGCCGATCGAGTTTTGGTTTATCAACTTTTACCCAAAAGCGGCGGACGAGTCATTGCTGAAGCCGTGGCAGAAGGATGCAGCCCACTCCTGGATAGATATTTTGGCGAAGAGGTTTTTCCGCCTGAAAGTTATCAGCTTTATTTGCAAGGGCGAATTTCTGCGATCTCCGAACTAGATGACCCCTGCATTACACCTTGTGTGGTGGAGTTTATGAAACAAATTCAAGTTAGGGCAAAGTTAGTAGTGCCGATTATTCAGCACAGCCAGCTTTGGGGATTGCTGATCGCCCACCAATGCGATCGCTCTCGTGATTGGCAAGAATCGGAAATGAATTTATTTCAGCAGTTGGTGAATCAATTGGCGATCGCCATTCAGCAATCTCTACTTTACCAGCAACTGCAAGCTGAACTGAGCGACCGCAAACAAGCGGAAGCAAATTTGAAAAACTCCCTCAGAGAAAAAGAAATTTTGCTCAAAGAAATTCACCACCGCGTCAAAAACAACCTCTGCGTAGTTGCCAGTCTGTTAGAATTGCAATCGAACACAGTTGCCGACCCGCAAGTAAGCAAAATGTTTGAAGAAAGTCAGAATCGCCTTTATTCTATGGCTCTGATTCACGAAAAACTGTACCGCTCGACTAACCTAGCGCAAATTAATTTTGGCGAATATCTCGAAGATTTGGTAAGTAACTTGTTTCACTCTTACAATATTAGCAACAACCGAATTCAGTTGCAGGTATTAGCTGACCCAATTTCCCTAAATCTTGAAACCGCTACTCCCTGCGGTTTAATTGCCAATGAATTGGTTTCAAATACCCTGAAACACGCTTTTCCTGATGGCACAACTGGTACAGTTAGTGTAGAATGCTATCAAACGGGTGATAAAGAAATCAACCTCTTAGTTAAGGACAACGGCATTGGCTTTCCTCCCAACTTAGATTTTCGGAAAACTCAATCGATGGGGTTTCAAGTTGTCTGCACTTTAACCGAGCAGTTAGAAGGAACTATCGAAATCTCCAGAGAATTGGGTACATCGTTTCACTTAAAGTTTAACGAGTTAAACTACTTTCAAAGATTGTAAAAATATGAGTTTTGCCGAAAAACCAATTAATATTTTGATTGTCGAAGACGAACTGTTAATTGCTAAAAATTTATCCCCAAAATTAGAAAAATTGGGATATCAAATCGCCGATATCGTTTCTTCAGGAGCGGATGCCATCCAGCGCGCCCACGAACTAAGACCCGATTTAATTTTAATGGATATAGTTATCAAAGGCGACATTGACGGCATAGAAACAGCAGCAATAATTAATCAAGAAATAGATATACCAATTATCTATACAACTGCGTATGCCGACGACGCAACTTTGCAGCGAGCCGAAAATACTGGTTCTTACGGCTACCTGCTCAAACCTTTTAAAGAAAGAGAAATGCACGCCACTATCAAGATAGCACTGAGCAAACATCAAGAAGCAGTTAGCCTGAAAAAATTAATGGCGTTAGCAGCAGAAAAAAGCGAAAATAGATCGCGCTTTATTTCAATGGCTTACCACGATTTAAACACTCCTTTAACTACCATACAGTTATCGGCTGAAATGTTAGAAGATAGCGACTTGCAGAGAAACCCCGGAACTAGCAATAAAAATGTTGACCGGATTAAAAGAGCCGTCAGTAATATGAGTGGGCTGCTGGAAGATATTTTAATGCTGAGCAAAGCAGAATCCGGGAAAATTTCCTTAAATTTAAATCCGATCAATGCGACGGATTTATGCAATTCTATTTTAGAAGAACTGCAACCTATCGTCACCGACAAACACCTAATACATTTCCGCAGTCATACAAATCCGCTGCACGCCAATCTCGATGCAAAACTACTGCACCACCTTCTGACTAATTTGCTTTCAAACGCTATTAAATATTCTCCAAACGGTGGCAAGGTAAGTTTAGACTTAAGCTGCGAAAACCAACAAATAATTTTGTGCGTTCGAGATGAGGGAATTGGGATGACACCGGAATATCAAGGAAAACTATTTCAGCAGTTTGAACGGGGTGCTAATGTAGGCAAGATTAAAGGCTCGGGTTTGGGACTCTGCATTGTCAAACACATAGTTGACCTGCACGGCGGTACAATAAGTGTGGAAAGTGCGATCGGCAAAGGTACTACATTTATTGTCGCGCTGCCTTTTTTAGTTAGTAGTCAGTAGTCAGTAGCTAGTAGTCATTAGTCATTAGTCATTAGTCATTAGTCAGTAGTCATCTATCCTTCTTCCTTCTGCGATAAATCGATGGGGAGATAAAAGCTCGATCGCCCTATCTTCTTCTCCCCCCGCCGCATTCGCAAATCGCTCAGCCAAAGCAGGTACAATCACCAAAGGATTGCTGAGACCAGAAAAAACGTGCAATCCAGGGCGATCGGCAATCGGCCCCACTACAGGCAAATTATCAGCGCTAAATGCCACAATACACTCGTGCCCAGTTGCCGGTAAACCTGCCAAATCGGGCAAAACCTTGCCAATTCCTGCACGAATTGCCGTTTCGCTGGTTTCGCGATCGACTTTAGCATTCAAATCGCTCAAAGTGCGCGACAATTGCCCGATCCGCACACTCCCATCCTTAAACCCAATTGCACCCGAATCTAAAATCGGTGGCTGTAACTCTTTACCCGGTTCATCCCAAAGAAAATCCACCTCAATTCTACTCGATTCAGCTTCCAATTCAAAACGTTTTAATACCGCAGGCATCACCAAAGTCCTGAGTTTCAAATCCACAGGTGCAGTTTCCAAAATCTCCGTGCGAGTAAAATAAACTCCCACAGAAACACCAGCCGCCTTCAGCAAACTCCGACTCCAACCTCCAGCACAAACCACAGTATTTTCACAACGATAAATTCCCTGCGCCGTCTTGACTCCCGAAATCCGATTTCCCTCTTCTATAAACCCAATTACTTCAGCAAATTCTATCGTTCCTCCCAACCGCAGAAACCCTTGACAATAAGCTTTATTTGTGGCTGTCGGCGAAATGTGACCGTGGCGCACAGTCAGAGCTCCGGCGATCGCACTTTTATTTAGCAAAGGTTCCAACTCGCCAGCTTCTGCAACACTCAAAAGCTGCGGAACAATCGCAAAATGCGCGTAATTAGACGCCACTTTTTCGGCATCATTGCCCGCATCAATTGTCAGCAACAAATCCAACTCGCGAAACTCAGTATCCGCATCTAATTCCGCCGATAAATGGCGGTGGCGTTCGATACCTTCCCGACACAATTGCCGAGTTAAATCAGTCGTTCCCGACCAATAAGCCAAGCCGCCGTAACTAAAACGAGTAGCATTTTGCAGGGTAGCATCTCGTTCCAAAAGCAGCACAGCAAAACCTTTTTTTGCCAGTTCGTAACTCAGTGATGCACCCGTAATGCCACCGCCGACAACAATCCAATCGTAACTTTTCATGGGAAACTCAAAGGGAAGGAAAATATCATGCTTAGATTTTAGCTTAGGTTTATTCGGAACCAATCGAAAAACCTCTACCTACAGGAAGAGGCTGCCTGCGGTCGGCATAACTAAAAGTTCCACCCCTCGGGAGATGTTTGTGCAGGGAGATTTTTCGTTCAATAGTAGGAATTAGAGTCAGCAAAAAATTAGAAATACCAGAGAGGTTTTTATGAGTATCGACAAACCAGGCAAAGATATGGAGCGCACGGTCAATCCGGGCGATCGCATTTCCGACGAACCGCAAACCCTCGAAGAAAAAGCCCAGCAACTGGCGGTAGACCACGTGCCAGACATCACGGGCGATGTTGTTACAGTTCCAACTTATGTGATGGTAGAAGAAGCCGATGGGGAAAAGAAAGCCCTGCACCACGTCAAAGACGCCGATGAAATTTCCGACGTAATTCGCCAGGCCCGCGTTGACGAAAATGGCGAGCGGATTTGGGATTAAGTTCAATCGAATAAAAACGGCTTTGTTGTACAAAAGTTATCGTAGAAATCATGGAAACAAATCCCAGAAATAGTACGCCCTATCCCAATCTTCCGCCGATTCTCGAAAGTCTCGATACAGAGTATCGCGACGCCGGCATAACGAGTTCAGTTGCAATTGCAGGCCATCCGCTTCACCCCGTACTCGTACTGTTTCCGGTAGCCTTTTTAGTAGGAGCCGCCGGCACCGACATAGGTTATTGGCTGACAAGCGATCCGTTTTGGGCGAGAGCTTCGGTTTGGCTGATGGGTGTCGGTTTTGCTGCGGGGATTTTGGCCGCAATCACGGGCTTTTTAGATTTTTTCAAAGTTAAAAGAGTGCGCGAGCGCAGTGCCGGTTGGTTGCACATGGGCGGCAATGTGGCGGTTATGGTACTTACCCTGATTAACCTGGTGTTGCGACAAGGAAATCCGGCTGAGCCGATCGTATATACAGGTTTAGCAATATCGATCGTCGTTGCAGCTTTGCTGGGCATTACAGGCTGGTTCGGCGGCGAACTAAGTTTTCGCCATAAAATCGGCGTCATCGGCCCTACCAGTCATAATTCCTAGGTTTCTGACCATTTGTAGTAGGGACTTCCGTCCCTCTTCATTTGACACTTTAGGACTAAAGTCTTGACTACAAACTTAAAGATTTTCCCAGCCAATTGAGATAAGCATCGCTGCCAGCGATAATAGGAATAGCAATAATTTCGGGAACTTCATAGGAATGGAGTTCCTGAACTTTTGTTTTTAAAGCCTCAAATTTAGCCATATCAGTTTTAATCACCAACTGCCACTCTGACTCGGCATGAATCTCGCCTTGCCAAGTATAAATAGAGCGAATTGGCGACAAACTCACACAAGCAGCCACCTTGTGTTCAACTAAAGATTTAGCGAGATTCTCCGCCTCCGCCTCCGATGCCGCAGTTACCAGCACCACCCCAAAATTAACAGTCATAGCGATTTTAGATTTGAGATTAAAAAATTGATTTCAACAGAAAACCTTGAGCGTAATTCTTTGTAGCTACAGGGCAATGCCTTGTCAGGCGCGGATATCTACCACTTTTAATAATTCTAGTTACCGGGTTTAATCGATCGTGTCGCATCTAAATTTTACAGTCAAGTTGGAGGAAATTATTGTGGGGAGTAGGGGTTGGGCGGGATGCCCGCCCAAAAATCCAATTCAGATACGCAATTACCAATTCCCCACTTCCAAATTCCCCCTTTCCCATTATCCATTTTTAATTTCCGTAACTTCCCAAGAATTGACTCTGCCAGCCCCAGCTAAAGAAAAATAGCGCCTAGTAGATTCCGGCAAAATAGCTCCCGCCAACAAAGCATTATCTAAATTAGCTCCTATTAACGTCGCCTCGCTCAAATCTGCTGACATCAAATCTGCTTGACACAGCTTTGCCCAATTCAGATTTGCCCCTCTCAAACAACTTCCCCTCAACTTAGCCCCGGTTAAGTTTGCACCCGCCAACTTCACCCCAGGCAACTGAGCCGCGCTGAAATTCGCCCCCGCCAAATTCGAGCCTTCCAAATTAGCTCCCATTAGTTTAGCTTCACTCACGTTGACACCGCTCAAATCTGCACCGCAGAGATTCACCCCTGTCAACTGCGCTCGCCGCAAACTGACTCCGGTTAATTGAGCTCCAAAAAGTTTTGCACTATTGAGCTTTGCACCGTAAAGGTTGGCCCACTTAAAATTAGCTGCCGTCAGATTTGCGCCCAGCAAGTTAACTAATTGCAAGTCGGCGCTGCACAAATTGGCATTCCACAACACAGCACCGCGCAGGTTGGCGCCAGTTAAAGTTGCGCCACTTAACTTTGCTCTCGGCAATTTTGCTTTTACCAAAAAAGCTCCACTCAAATTAGCTTTTGTCAAATCTGCACCTGAGAGTTGGGTTTCACCCATTTTGGCAAAACTCAGATTTGTTCTGTGCAGCAGTGCACCTTTGAGTGTTGCTTTGGTGAGAAACGCCCTGCTGAGGTTCGCCCCGGAAAGATTAGCTCGCGAAAGGTTGACTCCGATTAAGATTGCTCCGCTGAGGTTTTTCCCGCTGAGGTCGGCTCCAGTAAAGTCTCTTTCTCCTTTTTCGTAATTGTTTAGCAGTTCACTAACTTCCATAGGGCATCATACCTTCTATGATTGGGGGGTTTCGATCCAGAAATCTTTACTGTTAAGGTTCTTTCAGAAAGGAAACTGTTTCAGAAAGGAAACTGTTTTAGCGTTTGCCTCAAACGGTATAAATTTCATTAACCTGACTTTCTGTTTAAAGGCAATCTCTTAATAAAGATTTTATCTCTTCCTCGCGGTACCGATCGCGCTTTCGGTATTTTTGAATTAAAAGTTAATGTTTGTTGACAGAGAAACTCCTGGCTTAAGGATCGACAGTAATTCGCAACTTCAGGCGCAGCGTGCCCTTGAACCCTGCAGGAGGTTGCCACGAACTCATGGCTCTCTTGAGAGTCTCTACGGCGTCTGTTGCTTGCAGCGTTGAGGTTTTAGTGTCGTTAGCGAAGCCCTCGAAGAGGATCGCCACTCGGGCAACGCGGCCGTCTTGTACCGATAACTCCCACACCGTTTCACCGCTAACCCGCGCCGGGAGATTAACCGATTGCAGGTATTGAGTCAAAGCGGCGAGTGCCCCGGCATCCAACCCTTCGGCGCTAACTACTTGAAGGCGAGAAGCCAAAGGCTTCTGGGGTTGCAACTCACCGTAACCGGGCTGCCGCGGCACAGGAGCTGGACTCACGGGTGCCGAGTTGCGATTCGAGGTAACGCTGCGAGTGCCGCCTCTAGTGGGCTCTGCCCCCTCCGACTGGAAAATACCTTCATAGCTGACACCCTGCGGCAATTCCACAGGCACTTGCACTCGACGACGAGTTCCATCTGCTTCGACTCGCACTTCTTCGCTCACAGCCACAAAAGCCGTGTATTCCGACAGCAAGCGATAAGTCAGAGCAGTATTAGTCACAGCTTCCACCAGAGATTTAGTCTCACCACCAAACATTTGATTCATTAAATCTTTAATGCGCGATCGCCCCCAAAGTTGAGCTACCGCCGGATTGCCAAAATCCGTAGCGCCTGCTGCGACTGAAGTTGACTCCCGCTGCCGCCCGCCGGATCGAGCAAAATTAACAGGTAAAACTTGCTCGTAAGCTTTGCCGCCCGCAAGAGTGCCGCGAATGCGAAGTTGGCCGTTAGTTTGATCGGTCTTTTTGCCAAACAAAACCAGCGGCCCACTCGCAAACAAGTCTGGGGGTGCGATCGGATAAATCTGCGGTTTTTCCCCCATTCCTTCCCAACTAATTTGAATATTAGTCAATACCGGACTATTAATTTCACGAAAAAACTTTTCTGCCGCTTCTGCCGACGGTTCATCTTGACGAATTACCTGAGAAGTGCCTCTTCCCACTTCCGCCAAACGGTTAATCAAAAACCGATTCACAGAACCGCCGACACCAAAACTATAAAGTCGATTTCCAGGTTTCAGACTCCGCTGAACCAGAGCCAGCACTTCATTTTCATTACCAATGTAACCGTCAGTAATTAATACAATACTCCGCAGCCTTCCCGTTGCCGCCCCCGGAAAATTCATCACTGTTTGAATGCCGTTAAGCAATTCACTGCCACCGTTAGCCTGCAACTTTTCGATATAATTAATTGCTTTTTGTCGATTTTCGGGAGTATTTGCTAAAGGAGTTGTTGAAAGCGCTGTCGCAGTATTGGCAAAATCAATAATAGTAAAAGTATCGTTGGGATTCAGCCCTTGAATGAAGCGGCGCATCAACTCCTTAGATTTTGCCAGCGGTTCGCCCTGTTGAGAACCGGAAGTATCCATCAGAAACACGACATCTTTGGGTACAATTTCATTAGTTTTGTAGTTTAATGCCGGAATCAAATAAGTAGCAAAATGACCGCCCCGCTTGTCCGATTGAGTCAAAATAGTTGCCCGAGTATTTTCGCCCGCGACTCGATAGCGCAGAATTAAATCTTTATTGGGAATTGTGTCTGAATTGGCTAATTGGACTTGCACAATATTGCCGCTGCGGTCAGTTGTAATTTGATGGGAAGTAGAGCGGACATCGCCGATCGCAACTCCGGCATCTATTTCTACCGAAACAGCGATATTGTGACCCGATCGCGTTCCCGGAGGCAAAACAGGCGGGTTAATGCGATCGGCACCAGAACTATAGCCCCCCCTTGCTAAGGGGGGGTTGGGGGGGATCGTATTTCCCGAAATATAGCGCGGCCCTACCACCATTGGAAACACAAATTCGTAATCGCCGCCGGCAAACTTGAGACTTTCCGTGTAGCGAATCGTAACTTCAATTTTTTCTCCCGGTTTGATATTAGCGAGAGACTGAGTAAAAATATTATCGCGTTCTTGTTCCAACAAACCCGCAGTCCGGCCTTGCTTTCTGGCTTGTTCGTAAATTTCCAAAGCTTCCTCGCGGAGTTTGATATCAGCTTTAATAGTTCGCGAGCCTATTTTAATTTCCATATCATCCACCGCCGCTTCGTCGGGCAAAGGAAATATATAAACAGCTTCTATAGATTCAGGAAAAGGATTTTCAAACTTCTGAACAACTTCGACGCGGGAGATATTGCCAGCTATTTTCGCTTTAACTTCAGTCTGCTTGAGAGGAAAGACTTGTTCTGAGGTCGTATTGGGAGTTTTGACGAACAAACCGCCGACTGGACAGCGAGTTTCGGGCGATCGCGACCCATTGCAATTAACATCGTTACTAGCGACGATTTTCGGCGACACAGACGAATAATTTTCCCCAGGAGCTTTTGCCCGCGCCGTATTTGGAGCGAGCCACGCGCCACACTCGATGGCTGCGAGCAATGCGATACCAGCAGAAAGCAACCGTTGAGGGGATAGAACGCAGACAAACTTCATAGCTGTTTTTTTTAGCAGACTTGAGGTGCTTTGTGTACCATGACTTTACGATTGCCGAAACGTTCCTGAGTTAGCTTTCTGGGAAAAATGACTGAGCGCGTAGGGCTGATTTTAGATTTTAGATTTTAGATTTTAGATTGACTCGCCTAGGGGCGGACTGGGCGCTGGAACTTTTGTCGAAGCCATGATTGCTCAGGGCGACTGCTGTCGGCCGCTCGATCCGTATTTGGGTGAGGTCGGTTGGGGCGATCGTCCGCGAACCCAACCTATAAGATTGTATGATAGTTAAATAATTAAATAACTCTAACCTCAACCTCTCAAGCTCTAATAAATTGAAATTGCCATGAATTTTATTAACCCCAAAACCGACTTTGCCTTTAAAAAAATCTTCGGCTCTGCTGAGAGTAAGGACATTTTGATTAGTTTCTTGAATGCCATGCTCTACGAAGCACAGCCAGTCATAGAAGATTTAGAAATTATCGACCCCTATTTGGCTCCCAAAATCAAAGGAGTCAAAGATACTTACTTGGATGTCAAAGCTAAGATTGATGGGAACAAAACGGTAATTATTGAAATGCAAGTATTGAATGTAGAGTCATTCGAGAAGCGGATTTTATACAATGCCACTAAAGCTTATTCGATGCAGCTAACCACAGGAAGCCGTTACAGCTTGTTAAACCCTGTGATTGCTCTGACGATTACCGATTTTCAAATGTTTGAGCATCTGGAAACAGTGATTTCGCGCTTTGTTTTCAAAGAAAAAACTTTTTTAACAGATTATCTAGCTGAGGAATTTGAACTTGTGTTTGTTGAATTGCCAAAATTTGATAAGACCTTACAGGAGTTAGAAACGCTGACAGATAAGTGGATATATTTCATGAAAACTGCTCAAATTTTACGGTCGGTTCCCGAAGAGTTGGGAAATGTGCCGGAACTGCGACAGGCTTTTGCAATTGCGAATGAAGCGAATCTCGCTCCTGATGAATTGGAAGATTTAGAAAGGCGAGAAATTTTTATTCAAGACCAGCGCGGTGCAATTACCAAAGCTACCAGAATCGGGAGAGAACAAGGCATCGAACAAGGTATCGAACAAGGCATCAAACAAGGAAAGTTGGAGTTAGTTGTGCGGCTGTTGGAGCGCCGTGTCGGCCCGTTGTCGTCGGAGATTCAAACTCGCATCAGTCAGTTATCCGCTGAACAATTAGAGAATTTAGGAGAGGCCGTCTTAGAGTTGGCCAGTGTGTCAGATTTGACAGATCGGTTACAGAGATATTTTTGAGGAAGGGAAAAGAAGTCTTGGTGAAGGTGGTTTTCTCAAAAGATCGATCGCCCTTGACTGGTATCCGCGCAAAGCGAACTGATGAACAATCAACAGTTTTGAAATTGGCCTACGAGCTTAAAACCCCTGCAAACCGCACGATCGAGGTCGTGGCCCACTCGTCGTATCCCCAGCCGTATTTGAGAAATGGTCAAACACTGCTGGACAATTTTTGATTTTAGCTCTTAGAGTTGAGTGTTACCTTCTTAAATGAGAAAGATCTAAAGTCGAAAATCCTATGAGCAAATTTGTGTTTGTGACCGGCGGCGTGGTTTCCAGCATCGGCAAGGGAATTGTCGCTGCTTCCTTGGGTCGCCTATTGAAGTCGCGGGACTATTCTGTCTCGATTTTGAAACTAGACCCCTATATTAACGTTGACCCCGGCACTCTCAGCCCGTTTCAGCACGGAGAAGTCTTCGTGACGGAAGACGGTGCGGAAACAGACCTGGATTTGGGGCACTACGAGCGTTTTACCGATACTTCCATGTCACGCCTCAACAGCGTCACCACGGGTTCCATTTATCAAGCGGTAATCAACAAAGAACGCCGCGGCGAGTATCAGGGGAGTACGGTGCAGGTGATTCCGCACATCACTAACGAGATTAAAGAGCGAATTCACCGAGTAGCAAAAAATACTAATCCCGATGTCGTGATTACGGAAATCGGCGGAACGGTGGGAGATATTGAATCTTTGCCGTTTTTGGAGGCAATTCGGCAGTTTCGCAAGGATGTCGGCCGGCAAAATGTTGTGTATATGCACGTCACGCTGATACCTTGGATTCCTTCGGCTGGGGAGATGAAAACTAAACCGACTCAGCATTCGGTGAAGGAATTGCGGTCGATCGGCATTCAACCAGATATTTTAGTCTGTCGGTGCGATCGCCCGCTGTCTTTGGGCATGAAACAGAAATTGTCGGAATTCTGCAACGTGCCCGAAGAATGTGTCATCACCGCTCAAGATGCCAAAAGTATCTACGAAGTGCCGCTGATGATGGAACAGGAAGGTTTAGCGGAACAAAGCATCAATTTGCTGCAACTCGAACCGCGCCACCCCGATTTGACTCAGTGGCAAACCTTAGTCAAGCGGCTTTACAATCCTAACCACAAGATTGATATTGCTTTGGTGGGCAAATACGTGCGGTTGAACGATGCTTATCTTTCGGTGGTCGAAGCTTTGCGGCACGCAGCAATCTCGATCGGCTGCGACCTGAATTTGCACTGGATTAACTCAGAAGATTTAGAATCGGGAAACATCGAAAGTTATCTCAAAGATATCAAGGGCATTCTTGTGCCCGGAGGTTTTGGGGTTCGGGGAGTAGACGGCAAAATAGCGGCGATCGAATATGCCAAACACCATAAAATACCCTTTTTGGGATTGTGTTTGGGGATGCAGTGTGCTGTGATTGAATGGGCGCGCAACATCGCCCAACTAGAGGATGCCAACAGCGCTGAATTTAACCCAGATACCGCAAATCCGGTAATTAATTTATTGCCAGAACAGCTAGATGTAGTTGATTTGGGCGGTACAATGCGACTGGGTTTATATCCGTGCCGTGTCAACCCAGACACCCTCGCTTTCAAACTTTATCAGAAAGAAGTGATTTACGAGCGGCACCGCCACCGGTACGAATTTAACAACGCCTACCGCAATCTTTTCTTAGAATCAGGTTATGCAGTCTCCGGGACATCTCCCGACGGCCGATTGGTAGAAATGATCGAATTGCCCAACCACCCCTTTTTCATAGCCTGTCAATTTCACCCCGAATTCCAATCTCGACCTAGCGCCCCCCACCCCTTGTTTCAGGGGTTTATCGAGGCGGCGAGCGTGCAGGGAAATCAGGATTTTTTAGATGCTCAGGGGCGCGACTTGGTGGCCGGGAAACTTGCAGGAAACTGATCTCATATCATGTTCGATCGATTAGTTCTGATATATTAGATGTCTGTAGGGGCGGGTGAGAGTACACCATATTCAAATCAGGCAGACAATGGATCGTACTCTCACCCGCCCAACCCAACAATCGGATTTGATTCGGGTCGCACTTACCGGACATGATATCGGGCAGCATTCTCAACCCGTGAAAAATCTCACCCCTCAGCCCTAGCATAGGGGTTGGGGGATAGTACCCGAAGGGAGAAGGCAAAAGGCAGAAGGTAGAAGGCAGAAGGCAGATGGTAAAAATGCTGATATTTTTACTTAACTTTTTAGCTTTGATTTCAAAGGTGATACCAGTAAAAAAAAAATGCCACTTTAGGCAGGTTCCAAACCCTGATAGTCATCAGTCATGCCCAATCTAAAATCTAAAATCTAAAATCTAAAATGGTATGAGTTGTCAAACTATCCTAAAATACCAGGAAACACAGGTTTGAGGAGGCTTTGTGGCTTATTGGAGCAAAATTACTTATGAGAAAAGTACATACATAATTGACCTTGACACTATTAGTGCTTTTTCTAGCGAACTGGATAACAAGCGTCTCACCTTTTGGCTGCCTAATAGCAGTCAGCCGATTATCCTCAATCCCCAAGGCAATTATGAGGCTTACAAGCAAGTTCTCGATTACCTCAAAAAAACCATCGATCGCAATTCTAAAGGATCGTGGATTAAAATTCATTATGACCGCAAAGAATTTGCGATCGATATGAGTCGAATTAGCTCTTTTGCTTGCGAACAAAACGGTCGGCTAAGCTTTTGCCTGCCTGACAGCGCAACTAATATTGTTATCCTCCGCCAAAGCAACCCGGAAACTTATCAAGAAATTCAGGAATACATTAAAAATACGACTGGACAATCTCTGCCATGAAGCAGTCATTAGTCATTAGTCATGAGTTAGAAGCATGAACAATCAAGGGAGACTATGTTGAGTAACTCCTCACATTCATTTTATTTTTTTTGAGCTAAAGTGCTTAGGTTGCACCGTAATTTTAGATATGAAAAAAGCGCAGTAAAATGCGCTAGTTTTTTAAATTTTAACTATTGAACAAGCTGCCAAGCTAATTTGGCCGCCCCTACCATGCCTGCTTGATTTCCCAATTCAGCAACCAATAACTGCAAATCTTCGCGAGAACTCGGCAGAACCCGCCGCTCAATTTCTTCTCGAACCTGCGGCAAGAAAAATTCCGCACCTGCACTAATTCCACCGCCGATAATAATAGCTTCCGGCGTCAAAATATAAATGAGACTTGCCAAACCGATACCCAGATAGCGCCCGTAATTTTGCCAAAATTCTAAAGCTTTGGCATCTCCAGACTTAGCTAAATTTGCTAATTCTAGAGGTTCCAAACCCGTTTCCCGGCGAATTGCTTGCACCGAAACGTACTGTTCTAAAGAACCGCGATTGCCGCTGTTGCATTCCGGGCCGTCGGGATTTATAGTAATCAATCCTAGTTCTCCGGCCGCGCCTTGATGACCTACAAATAGTTTGTCGTCTAGGATAACTGCACCGCCGACTCCTGTACCTAAAGTTATTAAAATTAGGTCTTTAAAGTGCCTGCCTGCGCCCAACCAAGCTTCTCCCAATCCGGCACAGTTGGCATCATTTGCTAAGATGGTCGGCAGTCCGGTTTTAGCTTCCACCCAGTCAGCGAGGGGGACGTTATGCCAGTTTTTGAGGTTAATTGCTACTCTGGCTATGCGGCCGGCGGCGTCTGCGGGGCCTGGAGTGCCGATGCCGATCGCACTTACAGCATTTTCGACCGGATTCAGTTGTAAAATAGCATCGGTCATTGTAGCTAAAACGGCTTCTGGCGTTGCCGGTTGAGGAGTTGGAACAGTTAATGATTGATGACAAGTGCCGTCTTCGCCGAATCTGCCGAGTTTAATTGCGGTTCCGCCTAAGTCAATGCCGATTACTTGTGTCATTCGATGTGGGTTTTGGATGCAATAATTTGGGACTAATTTTAATAGTATAAACCTATTGTATGTGCGCCTAACACACCTTACAAATTAAGTTGGTACTGAGGACTGAAGTCCTCAAACTTCTCTTTTAAATGTATGATAATTAGCCAACCCAAAAACAGGCATTAATTATTAATAGTATCAGGTCGATCGCAATACCTAGCAAAAATTATGGATACAAGCGAGTCCGCCTATTTAATTTCGCCTAACTTACGTTGCGCTACCTCTCGGTTGTGCAAAGCATCGTGATAGTCTGGTTTGAGAGCAATTGCCTGATTATAAGATGCGATCGCCTCTTCAAATCTTCCTAAATTATACTGCTCATTCCCTCGAACGCACCACGCCTCAGCATCTACATTAACTTCCGATTCGGCCTCCGCACCCTCAGCGCCTCTGCGGTTCACTTCCCCAGAAAAACCCAAACCATTCCCAACAAACACCGCCTCAATCACCCTCCCCTTTGTATCCTCCTCCTCAACCTCCGGCAGCGGAAATCGTGTCAATATCTCCCGCCCAATTTGCCTCGCAACCTCTGACAATTCCCCGCTGCCAATTCTACCTAACAATACCAGCCGCTGCGCCAATTCCTGAAGCGATGCCACCGCATCCGTAGCAGCGGTGTCATCATGTTCGCCCTCTAACAATCTTTTCCCAAACCGTCGCAGCCAAGCCGCCAATTCACCATCTTTAAGGCGTTTTGCGATTAAGAATCCCGCTACATCCCCGCGACTCCAACCGACATTCACTCCTTCGAGAATTTCCATGAATTTCGACTCGTATTCAGCGTCAGTTAAGGTTGGCCGGATGGTGGTATTTTCTGAAGGCGGGGTGGGCGGGGTTTGGGTTCCCAATATTCGCTGAATTAGTCGTTTGAAGAATTGCCAAATTTTGTTTAGCATTTGTGCGGTTGGGAGGGTGGGTATTTTCTATTTTATAGCAATTTACATAGAGATTGTCGGCGATAATATCTATAGGGACACGGCAGTGCCGTGTCCGGGATTGCAACGCACAGCAAACAATCACATCAAGTAGAATTAATCTACTTTAAAAGCGGATAATACAGTTCTCCTGTCGAGTTGATAAAACCGGCCCGATCGCCCGCTAAATCCCCCGTTCCCATAAATACGTCAACTCTCCCCGCACCTTTGATTGCACCGCCGGTATCCTGATCCAAAACGTAGCGATTTACCGCATTTTGTTCGAGTTGTCCCGCCGCATTCGGATAAGGGAGTTTTGTACTAATTAATGCTAGTGCGCCAGGGGGCATTAAAGCTTTATCGGTGGCGATCGACCTTTCGGCAGTTACTGGCACTCCAATGCTTCCTGTGGCTGGAACTCCATTAGTATCCCGGAAGAATACAAAGCTTTCATTTTTCGGCAAATATTTGTTCATATCTGCGGGAAAGTTAGTGAAATATTCCCTTAGTTTCGGCAAATTTAACTCTTCTAAAGTAAACTTTCCGTCTTTAACTAATTCTCGCCCGACTCCTGTATAACTGTGACTGGTTTTGCCTGCAAAACCGACTGTCATGACGCTACCATCTGTTAGCTGCAATCTCGCAGAACCTTGGACGTGCACGAGAAATGCTTGGAAGCGATCGCGCAACCAAACTAATTCTAATCCCCGCAGCAATCCTTTACTTGCCTGCAAAGCATCTTCGCCTTCTAATTGCAATCTTGTCGGGTGAGGTTTCGGCCAAGATGCCATGTTTGGCGGCATCCGGTACAGGGGATAACGGTATTCGGAATTAGGCGTGCGAGATGCTGCGTAAGTCGGCTCGAAATAACCTGTAAATGCGACTGTTCCTTTGCCATCTTTGCCCGTGGATTTGTAAAATACAAATTCGCGCTTGACCGATTCCTGGAGTTGTGCAGGGGTTGTGGAACTGACAACTAATTGGCGGAATCGATCGAGAGAACGCCGAACTCGATCGCGCGTAACTCCTGCGACTGGATAGCGGCTGTAAGCAGTGGCGGCGGCCGATGTATTGAGATAGCGGAGGCTGTTGTCGATCGACTTTAACAGCAATTCTTTATCGCCCGGTTTGCCATTTTCGCCCCAGATTTGAGCGTCAAAGGCGAGCTCATCCGACTCGCCAGCTTGCAATTGATTTAGACTAATTGGTTGCAGTGGCGGGGCTGCAACGGCGGGCACCGAAAAAGCGATCGCCAAAACGCAACAGGCGATGGCTAATAGCTGATAGCGAAAAATCTTGCTCAATTTCCAATCTTTCCTACTCAATTGATACTTTTCCTTATTCATCGTATCGTTCGACGCTAGAAGTAAATACCGGTTCTACGCGAATTGCGAGAACGCTGGTAGGCCGAACTACCATGTATTCGCCTTGAATATTTTTGATCGGGACATTAACAAATTCTGACGAATCTTGTTTGGGAACCAGAGTTTTATACCACTGTTGAAAATCTTGCAGCGTTGAAAAACGGATTTCTTCGCGGTGGCCGCCTTCAAGCAGCAGGTGCACGGAATATTCGCTGGGAGTTCTAGGCATAGGAGATAGGGAGAGTTGTTGGAGGACAATCTAAAATCTAAAATCTAAAATCTAAAATTGATGTCGTTGCCCTCAAGCAGCAGGTGCACGGAATATTCGCACTTGTGTTCTAGGCATATCTTTATTTTTGATTTTTGATTTTAAGCTTTTGGAACGATTCCATATTTTACCTCTTCCTCGGTGCATTCCCTCATCTAGTAGGTTGGATTGAGGGAGAGGGAGAGACGGGAGAGGGGGAGAGTGGGAGAAGGGGAGGGTGGGAGAGTTGTTGAAGGAAAATCTCCATCTAAAATCTAAAATCTAAAATCTAAAATCGATTGACGGCGGCCCCCATCTGCGGCTACGCTGTGAAATTAAGGCTGCTTTGCTCGCAGAGAAAGCAGCCCGCGTCGCTCAAAAATCTAGTTGCACTGCCCAAAGCTGCTACCAACAGCAATGGACAGCTAACCGCCAAACTGAGCTAACCAGTCTGGAGGCTAATGGAGAATTCTAACACTCTCTGTGGCCGCCCTGCTCTGTGTTACCGTGCGGGGCGGCTGGGTTTTTGGGTTTTCCTAGAAAAACCAAAAACCAGGAGACCATATTATGTCACAGGAATTCGTGCCTGACGATAACTTATCCGCGCGTCCAAATGACACCTCAGCAGTATCGGAACAGGAAGTAGTGCGGATAACGGTTGCCGGTTCCCGCGCAGCCGTGTTAGAAACCATCCACACCTTGTGCCGACTGGGATTTGCCCCAGTCGGGGATTGGAGCCCGCCGCAGCGAGGTGCAAAGCCGGGACAAGTGATTAGCGTACTCATTCGCCGATCGCGCAAAGCCTAAAAATAGGATGAAATACGGTAGGGAAACGACACCCTGCCTTTCGTCCTGTCAACAAACACGTTAAACCCTCAGTGCGAGAGGGGTTTCAACCCCTTCCTCAAAACTCAAGTCCTCGCTATGAGGACTCAGAAGAACACTTTTAAACTCATTAGTCCTCGCTATGAGGACTTTAGCTATTAGACAGGGAATTCATTCCCTGGCGGACTGACGGGCAGGTGGGAGGACTGGCGGACGATGGGCTTATGTTGACACGCTTTGGACACGGGGCCCGGCCGTGTCCTCCATCGCTGCGGCTACATGGCTGGATCTGTGATTGTCACTTCCTCGGAGGGCGATGGCGTCCCGGCCCGCAAACTACGGGAAATTTCCTCATCCAAGCGGGTTAATTCTACCCGTTCCCCACAGTCAGGACACGCCTTGGCCTAAGTCCCTACAATGATTAATGGGGCGGAATAAATGGATTGTGTATTTTAGAACACGATTTGACCGCAACACTTAAAATAGTCTTGATTTACCGATCGACTGCACCCTTTTCTCATCAATATTTCTGGTTAGCTGGGGGTGTGTGTCAGCCGGAGTTGCGAGGTTCTGCTTCCAAAATGCTGAGAATGGTGCACAATTTCAAATTAACAACAAAAGTTGCACTATTTTGAGTAAGCTTTTGGGGGAACAGCTTAGAAAGCCTGTTTCTAAGACTGATGCAAAATATCAAATTAATCCTCCACCTTGTCCAATTACTAATTACGAACCTATGCCCCGTCGTCAAGACTTAAAAAAAATTCTTCTCATTGGTTCCGGCCCAATTGTTATCGGTCAAGCGTGCGAATTTGACTATTCAGGGACACAAGCTTGCAAAGCGTTGCGAGAAGAAGGTTTTGAAGTAGTGTTGGTGAATTCCAACCCTGCAACAATTATGACCGATCCGGAAACTGCCGATCGCATTTACATCGAACCTCTAACGCCGGTCATCCTCGAACAAATTATTGCTAAAGAAAGACCTCAAGCAATTTTACCGACTATGGGCGGTCAAACAGCGCTAAATTTAGCAGTTGCCGTCGCTAAAAATGGCGTTTTAGAAAAATACAAAGTTGAGTTAATTGGCGCTAAATTGCCAGCAATTGAAATGGCTGAAGATCGGCTATTATTTAAGGAAGCGATGGCGCGAATTGGGGTCGCCGTTTGCCCTTCTGGAATTGCAAACACTCTCGACGAAGCCAAAGCAATTGCTCACCAAATCGGCAGTTATCCGTTAATTATTCGTCCTGCTTTTACAATGGGAGGTACGGGAGGCGGCATTTCTTACAATCAAGAAGAGTTTGAAGAAATGGCACAAGGCGGGATTGATGCCAGTCCAGTATCGCAAATTTTGATCGAACAATCTTTGATTGGTTGGAAAGAGTACGAACTCGAAGTAATGCGGGATTTGGCAGATAATGTGGTGATTATTTGTTCGATCGAGAATCTCGACCCGATGGGCGTCCACACCGGCGATTCTATCACCGTAGCCCCGGCGCAAACTCTCACAGACAAAGAATATCAGCGCCTGCGGGATGCTTCGGTGAAAATTATTCGCGAAATCGGAGTTGAAACCGGCGGTTCCAATATTCAATTTGCCGTCAATCCTGTCAACGGAGATTTCATCGTTATTGAAATGAATCCTCGGGTTTCCCGTTCCTCCGCCTTGGCCTCGAAAGCAACTGGTTTCCCTATTGCAAAAATGGCGGCCAAATTAGCGGTAGGTTACAGCCTAGACGAAATTTCCAACGATATCACCAAGAAAACTCCGGCGTCTTTTGAGCCGACAATTGACTACGTAGTGACGAAGATTCCCCGATTTGCCTTTGAAAAGTTCCCCGGTTCCGAACCGACTCTGACAACGCAAATGAAGTCGGTTGGGGAGGTAATGGCGATCGGGCGCAGCTTCAACGAATCCTTCCAAAAAGCCCTGCGGGGATTGGAAACAGGCCGCGCAGGTTTCGGGTGCGACAAACCGGAAAAGTTGCCGAGTTTGGAACAAATTCGCGCCGGATTGCGGACGCCAAATCCCGAACGCATTTTTACAGTTCGCCACGCGATGATGATGGGAATGTCGGTGGAAGATATCTTCGAGTTTACAGGAATTGATCCTTGGTTTTTGGATAAAATGCAGGAATTGCTGGAAACTGAGAAGTTCTTGAAACGAACGCGGTTGGACCAGTTGACAAAAGAGACAATGTTTGAAGTAAAGCAGTTGGGTTTTAGCGATCGCCAAATTGCTTACGCCACCAAAACACCGGAAGATCAAGTCCGCGCTTACCGCAAACAGTTAGGCATAATTCCGGTTTACAAAACAGTCGATACCTGTGCCGCTGAATTTGAAGCGTTTACACCCTATTATTATTCCACCTACGAAGCGGGAGCGGCAATTTGGGAGGTGGGCGATGAAGAAAAGAAGATTTCCCCTGTAGGCCACAGTCTCGCGCCGGAGTCGGAAGTTTTCCCTTCTACTAAACGAAAAGTGATGATTTTAGGTGGCGGGCCGAACCGGATCGGACAGGGAATTGAGTTTGATTACTGCTGCTGTCACGCTTCCTATTCCCTAGGAGAAGACGGCTTTGAGACAATTATGGTCAACTCGAACCCGGAGACGGTTTCGACGGATTACGATACGAGCGATCGCCTGTATTTTGAACCGCTAACAAAAGAAGATGTTCTCAACATCATCGAAGCCGAAAATCCAGAGGGAGTAATTATTCAGTTTGGTGGTCAAACGCCGCTGAAATTAGCGGTTCCTCTACAAACATCTCTGGAAAATCACCCCGATGTACAAACAAAAATCTGGGGAACTTCGCCGGATTCCATTGATACTGCTGAAGACAGAGAGCGATTTGAAAAGATTCTGCGGGAATTGGATATTCAGCAAGCTGCTAACGGTTTAGCCCGCAGTTTTGAGGATGCTTTAATAGTAGCTCAACGGATCGGTTATCCGGTAGTGGTGCGACCGAGTTACGTATTAGGCGGGCGAGCCATGGAAATTGTTTATTCCGATACGGAATTGGAACGTTACATGACCTATGCCGTGCTAGTAGAACCGGATCATCCGATTTTAATTGATAAGTTCTTGGAGAACGCGATCGAGGTGGATGTAGATGCGATCGCCGATGTTACTGGCAATGTGACGATCGGCGGTATTATGGAACACATCGAGGAAGCGGGAATCCACTCCGGCGACTCTGCTTGTTCTATCCCTTACCAAACGCTTTCTGATGCAGCTTTGGCAACAATCCGCCGCTGGACTGTAGAATTAGCAAAATCCCTGAAAGTAATCGGGTTGATGAATATTCAATTTGCTGTTCAAGGAGAACAAGTTTTCATCTTGGAAGCTAATCCGCGAGCTTCTCGAACAGTGCCTTTTGTGTCCAAGGCGATCGGAGTTCCCTTAGCAAAAATGGCCTCGCGAGTCATGTCTGGCAAAACTCTAGAAGCTTTGGGTTTTACTGAAGAGATTATACCCACTCATGTTTCGGTAAAAGAAGCTGTATTGCCCTTTGCTAAGTTCCCGGGCGCTGATACCTTGTTAGGGCCAGAAATGCGATCGACCGGCGAAGTCATGGGAATTGACACTGATTTTGGCAAAGCCTTTGCCAAAGCTCAACTCGGCGCGGGACAAATGATGCCGCTGTTTGGAACCCTGCTGGTTTCGATGCGCGATCGCGACAAACTAGCAGTTGTACCCGTTGTCAAGGAATTCTTAGAATTGGGTTTCAGAGTAGTCGCAACTCACGGGACACGCAAAGTTTTGCAAGAGCAAGGTTTAGAGGTAGATTTGGAATTAAAACTGCACGAAGGGCGGCCGAATTTGTTGGATTCGATCAAGAATGAGAAAATTCAACTAATTATCACCACGCCTTCCGGCGAAGAATCCCGAGCCGACGGAATCTTTATCCGCCGCACAGCTTTGACTTACAAAATCCCGATTATTACCACAATAGCCGGTGCCAAAGCTACAGCAGCGGGAATTCGATCGCTCAAATCCCACCCGATGGAAGTAAAAGCAATTCAAGACTATTACCCGCAAACCTAGAGGGCGCACCACCCTATGTTTAGGGTGTGCAGGGCGCACTATTAGTGTCAACTTAAGCTTTTAGTCCGCCAGTCCTCTCGCTCACCCCAGAACTGTTTCATTCTCAGAAAAACCAGGGTTTTGTAGGGGCGGTGCCAAGAGTGCCCACCCAGCCCATAGACGAGCGGGTCGGGGTTTCAGACATCGGGGCAACCACGGGGGGATTGCCCCTACAAGAGAATGAAACAGTCCTCTCGCTCACCCGGCAGTCCGCCGGGGAATGAATTCCCTGTCTTATAGCGAAAGTCCTCTCAAAGAGGACTGAAGAACTCATTAGTCCTCATAGCGAGGACTTTCGCTTTGAGGCAGGGGTTTCAACCCCGGCCGGACTTAGGGTTTAACGTTAAGTTCACACCCATGACCGCGCACCTTATCCTAAACATAAGGTGCGCGTCACCAAAACCTAATCTGCATCGGAATCCAAAACTCCGCTAGACAGCATCAACCTCGGCCAAACTAACAAGAAAAAACCCATCCAAGCTAATAAAGGAATCGCGACTAAAACAGTTATCCAAACAGTTTTTAATAAAAACCAACTACCGCTAATCAGGCTAGTACCAGTTAAAAGAATCGACCAAGGCTGACACCACCAAGGTTTGTAACTCCAAGGGCTAATAGCTTTTCGATCGGAAAGTTTTTTATCAGAAATAGATTTCATATTTTTAGTAATTTTTTATGGATAATAGTCTGGCTAGCGGGATTGTAAGGATTCAGGTCTGAAATTCGGGAATGAGGTCAGGCATAGGAAAGTAGTCACAAGAATGGGCCTCTAGAGCCTCACGGAAAAAAGCCATTACTGAACGAGCTTGAAA
>JACJNV010000104.1 GCA_014695175.1 Microcoleus sp. FACHB-DQ6
AGATGGTTGATGTTTTACTAGCTACGGCGCTTGACGCGGGTTAATATTAAGCACTTTAAAAACTGGTTTACAAGCTGCTGCTACTGTACTTCATAAACCTGGAATCCGCTGTAATTGAAGACGTTCCGAACTAGCACCCACTTATATTAGTTACATAATTTTTTTGAACTTTTTGATTGAGTTTGCAAGTGATCGCGAATATGGCTGCATCCTTTCTCTTGCAAACCTTGCAAACTCATATCTGACACATCCCAGAGCAAAACAAGTTGATCTGCACCCGTAGAAGCTAGCCATTTGCTGTCGGAACTGAAACTCACACTATGTACTTCACCAGTGTGTCCAGTCAGGGTTGCGATTAAGGTTCCATCCGATTGCCATAGCTTAATGGTTTGATCGCTACTAGCAGAGGCGATCATTTTTCCATCAGGACTAAAACTGGCATCAAGCACCGTAGCAGTATGTCCCCTCATTGTTTTAATTAAAGTTCCATCCTGTTTCCACAGCATAATTGTCTTGTCACTACTAGCCGTGACGATTCTTGTTCCATCTGGACTGAAACCAACAGACAAAATTTTACTTGTATGTTCTTTCAGTGTTTGGTGTTCTTTACCCTCAGCAGTCCATAATTTTACCGTCTGATCATCCCCAGCAGTAGCAATTGTTTGTCCATCGGGACTAAAAGCCACACTCAACACTCTATCCCTGTGTCCTTTTAGGGTGATAAGTTCTTGACCGTCTAAACTCCAAAGTTTCGCTGTTCCATCCGCACTGGCGGAGGCAATCCTCTTTCCGTCACTACTAAAGCTAACAGATATAACCCTATCCTTATGCCCTTTGATCGTTCTCTGGAGTTGTCCGGTTACACTCCAAAGCTTGATTGTGTTCTCATCACCGCCACTAGCAATAATGTTTCCATTGGGACTAAAACTAACGGCATTAACCTTAAATTTATCTCCTGCCAGAATTGAGAGTAACTTACCTTCTCGACTCCAGATTTTTACCGTTCCATCAGAACTTGCACTTGCAATTCGTTCACCATCCGGGCTAAACACAGCATCAAGTACGTTGTTTTGATGTCCAAATAAAACAGTCAACCCGCTTCGGTTTATCTGCCAAAGCTTCGTGATACTATCGTTACTTGCCGTCGCCAGTATTTTTCCATCTGGGCTAAAAGTGAGGCTGGGTATTGCTCCTTGATGACCTGCCCAAGTATCCAGTAATCTGACATCTTTACCATTTCGCACCCAGAGTTTTATGGTTCCATCCTGATCACCAGAAGCAATTGTTTGCCCGTCCCTACTGATACTAACACTCCAGACATCGGGATGCTCAAGGGTGTTTATCAGGTCTCCCTCTCGACTCCAGAGCTTGACGGTTCCATCTACACTAGCAGTGGCAAACATTTGACCGTCACCGCTAAAATCTGCACTTATAACTGCTCCAGAGTGTTTGTCGAGAGTTTTGAGTAGTTTCTTACCATCCAGGCTCCAGAGCTTTGCAGTTAGATCATCACTAACGGTGATAATCTGATCTCCTTTAGGACTAAAACTCACTTGCCTTACCAATTCCTGATGTTTCTTGAGGGTATGGAGCAATTGACCGTTCAGTCGCCACAGTTTTACAGTTTTATCAGCACTGGCAGAGGCGATGATCTGTCCATCCGGGCTAAAACTGACACTTATAACCCGATTACCATCATGGGCTGGAATCACTCGTATCAGATTGCCGTTGCTGTCCCAAAGCCTAACTGTTCCATCCCGACTTCCAGAAGCAATCATCTTTCCATCAGGACTAAAACGAACGCTCATCACAGCGCCTTTATGTCCAGATAAAGTGCTAAATAGGCTTCCATCCCGTCGCCACAACTTGACGGTGTTATCGTAGCTGCCTGTAGCAAGGATCTGACCATCTGGACTAAAGCTAACACTCTGAACAGTTTTTTGATGTCCTTCCAAGCGGTTTTCCTCCCTCACCCAACTTCCAGATTGTGCCAAAGCACTGAGAATACTAGCTTGGCGTTCTTGGTCTGTGCTACCCCAAGGTAGTCGTTGCAAACGCTTTCCCGCTTTTACTGCATAAACCAAACCATCCAAAGAATTTCGGTTCAGTTTGAAATTAGCTTGTGAAAATTGCGTCGCACCATCAATGAAAGCGATTTCTGCTTGCCTCCATTGATCGGCAGCAACAATAGACAAGCTAACAAACACCACCGATGTAATGGAAGTGATTAGGAACTGGCGCTTTCTACGTTTCTCCTCTTGGTTTAGCAGGCGATCGCGCAGTGCTAAACTAACTTCAATAAACTCTTGCTCCCCCAAACTAAGATCCTCTCGGCGTTGTTTTAGATTCTCTTCCGCCTCCGCTAACGCCGCACCCCGCAATAATCCCCCTTCATCCCGTTGCGTTTGTTCCCATTGATACATTGCTGCTCTTAATCGCTCTTGCCAAGTGCGAAAGCTGCGGTCTATGTTCATCCATTGTCGCAGTTCACTCCAATTGCGAATTAGGGCTTCATGGACAACTTCTACTGTTTCTTGGTTGGCTGCATTTCGACTGGTAACAACTAATCGCGCATCTGCCAATTGTTTGACTAAAGACCAGCTAGCATCCGCTAATTCCACTTTTGTTGCTAGTCGGCGGGTATCTTCAGTTCCTTCACCGGGACGCACTAATTGGATAAAAATTCGTCGCACCTGTTCTTTCTGTTCAGCACTGAGCTTGCTATAATTCTCATCTGCATGACGAGCCAAAGCCCCTTGAACCTGACCAATCTCTTCATAAGCTGCATGAGTTAATTGTTTACCTTTTCGCCGTTTCCACAACTCCGTTAACGCAAACTCCAACAAAGGTAAATTCCCCGGTTCATCTTCGACATCATCTAATATCCGTTGCATTAATCCCGCTTCAAAGGTTACTCCCAACTTGCCAGCCGGCTTAACAATTACTTGTGAAAGTTCCTCACGGTTCATCGGCCCCAACTTAATATCAGCATTTTGCAATACATCTGCAAATCGACGATAAGACAGAGCATTTCCCAGAAAATCCGCTCGCATTGTTGCAACTAACACATGAGAAGATTGGGATTGAGAAGAAGATAATTGAAAGCTGGCTAATAAGATGTCGATAAAACGATGGCGAATTTTCTGTTCCGCACACAAGGTATAAAGTTCTTCAAATTGATCGGCAATCAATAACACTCGATGATTGGGATAATTTCGTTCACTTTGGGATAAAACGTCTTGAAGAAGAACCGAACCCTCAACAAAATATTCAGCTAACTGACGGGCTTGACGCATTTGCTCAGTTGCATTTTTATCCGGTTCGTAAAGGGGAACGAGCGACTCCGCCAAAGCATGAAAAGGATCTGAACTGGGGCGAAAATGGGTAAACTTCCAATAACCTTCCTGTTGCAGTTTTGGTACTAACCCAGCCATAACCAATGAAGACTTTCCGCTTCCTGATGCACCTAAGACGGGTATAAAAGTACGGGTTTGAGTTGTAGTGAATAGTTTTTGTATAAATACCTCACGTCCAAAGAAAAACTCCGCATCGTCAGGCCCAAAGTGAAACAAACCCCGATAAGGACAGAGAAGATTTTCATTATCAGCATCCCTAGATTCAAGAGGTATTGCTGTTTTAGATTCGCTGTAATAGTAATTGGTGATGGTAATAGTAGCAGTGTTGCGATCGCCAGTAATAATGGCACTGCTCTCAGCATCCCTCCCAATTTTAGCACTGCGGTCTTCTTCTGCCATCTGACCCTCATTTATAGATTTTTAGCCAAAATCAAAGCACCTGGTTTAATAGGTTAGCCGATAACTATAGCCTTTCTCAGCAAAAGTGCGGTACGGTTGGGAATTGTCAGGTAATCGCTCAACAAGAGTGCCTAAATTTTTGATTTATAGGCTGCGCTGCAGAGCTGGCTTATTAATACAGATTAACACAGATAACTTCAAGCTCTGCCTGCCCATGACAATCCGAGCTGAAATTGCTCGCCCGCGTACCTCACTTAATGGAGAAAGGCTATCATTTTTGGCGTTGCTGAATCAAGGTATGAATGCCCCAGGAATGGGAATATCGTCAAACTTCAAGTAATGTATTAATAACTTAATAGAATCCTTGAGCATTTCCTCACATTTAGAATAAC
>JACJNV010000105.1 GCA_014695175.1 Microcoleus sp. FACHB-DQ6
GGTGCTTTGATGCGGAAATTGGTGCATTTGGCTTTTGGTATTTTAAAGTCCCAAAAGCCTTTCGACCCCAATTATTTGACTGCTACCCCTTGACAGGTCAAGACAGTATCTACACTTCATGATTTTTAATACTTATTTCCCATCCAATCTCGGCACTCCCTCCAAAAAAGAGCCGCTCAACATTAATTCAGTCATCCTATCTAGTTTACCGCTGACTTGCAATTTTTTATCTGTTTGAAAGCGCTCTATATCTGCTTTTAAATGGCCGCTATTATCTCCTAATTTACTCAAATAGTCAATAGCTTGTTTGTCACTTAATAAGATATCCGCTAACAGAAAACTATTCTGTTTTGCGACCGGAAGTCTTAGACGGGTCGGATGGCAATTCTCTTGCTCAAAAAAATGCTAATTTTATTAATAAATTGCTCGATTTTGATGCAGTAGTTATTGCCGGACAAGCGAAAAGTCACTGCGTTGCTTGGACAATTGATGATTTGTTAAGGGGAATTTTGGCGCGAGAGCCGAATTTAGCAAAAAAGGTTTATTTGCTGGAAGATTGCACTTCGCCTGTGGTGGTTCCGGGTGTTGTTGATTTTACGGAACAAGCAGATGCAGCGTTTCAAAGATTTGCGGCGGCGGGAATGAATGTTGTTAAATCTAGTGAGTTAATTCTGGGCGATTAAAGGCGAGGGTTTGCTCTTGGGGTTTTCAGTGAAAAAAAGTATACATGATTAACCAAAGGCGCTAATTTTTGTTGGCTTGGCACTCTGCTGCGATCGCATTTAACTGATTACGTATGATATCATATCCGGTAAATCACTTACGGTAGAAGCGTAGTTAAGGAGTTTCCCGATGACTGAAAGCGAAATTTATAGTGTTGTTCTTTTTCGCGAGGCGAGTGTGCCAGCAATTTCAAAACTCTCGGTGGCGATCGCCACGACTCTTCTGAGCACAGTTGTAACTGCAACCCAAGCCTACGCAGTTCCCGTAACCTACGATTTCACCATCACTGTTACCAAAGGCGGGTTAGCGGGGAATTCATTCAACGGTTCTTTCAGCTACGATGATGCCAAATTGAAGGGAAAGGGTGTGGAAGAATTGGGAATTAGTGATGGATTAAGGGCCTGCCTAAATTACCTGGGACGCACTTATCGCGAAACCGATGATACCAGTTATCCTACCTTTCCTACACTCAGATTTGAGGATGGCAAGATCACGCAGCTAAACTTCTGGATTCAACCGAATCAGCGAGTTAATTGGTGGAATTTACCTGGATGGGAAGTCAAGCTGTCTGAGCCTAAAAAAAGCGATTCAACTGTTCCCAATTGTCAAAAACGGTGAGGGGTGGCCAAGGTGCGATCGACCTTAAAAATAGGGTGTTTCGTAATTGCGGGATGATTGTGATGGTTTTGTGGCATGGATTCTCGCACCCCGAAGGCGTGTATTTTCACAGTAGGCGGGACGCCTAACCCTACTCCCCACAAGAATCCTCCTCAAATTCTGCAACGCCTAAAATAGAGGAGGAATTAGATGCAACTGCCTACGGTTATATGGGTAATTTCATGCAGCCATGCTACGAAGGTGCGATCGTCGATCGTCTGCTGGGGCGATCGAATATTTGCGATCGCTATGAACGAATAACTCAAAGATTGTTTGAAAAAAAACCGCATGATTCCTATTTTCTGTCGGTCAAGAGTGCTCTGCGCTTGATGATTTGTAATAACTATTTCCCATCCAATCGGGGGACTCCTTCCAAAAAACTGCCGCTCAACATTAACTCAGTCATCCGGTCTAAGTGACCGCTGATTTTTAATTTTTTGTCTTTTTGAAATCGCTCAATATCTGCTTGCAAATTACCAGAATTATATCCTAATTTACTCAAATAGTCAATAGCTTGCCGATCGCTTAACAAGATATCCGCAGACCGGAAAATCGGCACGTATTCCTCTCGCCAAATGTAGGCAAAAGTTGCCCTATCTAAATAGAAAATCCTGCCCCGCGCGGGGTCTCCAATGGCAGCTACAGTGTCATTCATTCCCAGCAAAGCGACCGCGTGGGGTAGCTTCCGAGGGCCGTCAAATAGCCAAACTGCTAGCACTCCGGGGCGGTTAATTTGCTGAATTTGCTCCCAAGTTGGCGTTAGTTCGATCGCATTTACGCCCAAAGCTCTTGCTGCTATAATTAACTGCGGCATGGAAGTTCCCAAGCGACTCGTGCCGGCAAAACGCGCTACACTCGATTCCGTCGCATCGATACCCCAACGCCTTAACACTGTTGCTAGGGCTGCGGGGGCGCAACTGCTGTTAGATGTTTGGCGAAACACACCGTTTGGCTGCAAATTATTTATTAAATCAGCGTAAATTGGCGCCATAAAATAGTTTTCAGCGCCTGTAAATCCTGCCAATCCCAAGCCACCAATTAAGATTACTGCGATTACTTGCGATCGCGCTGTCAACCAACTTATACTAAAGCCAATACCGCAAACTCCCATCAACATCACTCGTAGCAAAGTCCAAGTAACTTGCATCCCGTGAAAGCGCCACTCGATCGGCAAAGCTGGCATTTGAGGCAGATTTAGAGCCAGTAGCAGCAAAGCAATATAAAAACCCAAAAACAGCAGGGCGATCGAATTTTTGCCCTTAAACAAATCGTTAGCCGTCACTCCCGAGCGAACTAACACTCGCCCGAAGCGCATTCCCCAGACAAACAGCACCGAACCCAGCACCAGCGTCACTACTATTTCCATGAACTCAAAATTTTGTTGCTTAACTACGTTGTAACACGCTCCAAGTCGATCGCGGAGCCCAATCAATAGTGGAAGAGAGGAAGAGTGGGAGAGAGAATTTGACGATGTTTGGGCTTCGTTCCTCAATTTCTCGCTACAATCGAATAAACCGGATTTATCCAAAATGGAAGCAGGTAGAACAACCCTTAATCCTAAAGGCTTGACCTGCATCGCTTGCTCGACATTAAGTTTTGCCAGGTTTTTATTGATGAGTGTGAATCAATGGTTGACAATCAGATAATTCAGCTACCTAACCCAAAAGGAGATATTGTTATGTTTGCCAAGTTAAAGCTGAGAAACCGGATGTTACTCGGGTAGGGAGTTCCCATTGATTTGAAGGCGATTAAGTATTTTTTTTCATTATAGGAAAATTTTAAGATGTTTAACTTCAAAGCCACAAAATTAAGAGAGCGTATCCTGTGGGGATATTCCATACCGATTTTGCTCTCAGTTGGAGCAGCTACTTGGGTTTTTTTTAATGCTAAAAAAGTAGAAGATAAAGCAAAAATTCTAAATAATTCTAATGCTATTGTTATAAGCCTAAAAGATCTTGAGCTGGGATTCTCAGGTATGCAGAAAGCTGCTCGCGGCTATTTTTTGAGACAAGAAAGTGATTTTTTCACTGAATACAATGAAGCGGTAAATAGCTTTGACTACTTCTATCAAGATTTACTTAAGCGGGTTCAAAACCCGAAGCAGCTCCAGCGGCTAGATCAAATGAAGGTATTACAAGATCAGATAGACCAAGGCTATAGACAAGCCTTTTCTTTGGTCGATCGAGGTAAGCGAGACGATGGAATTAACTTGTGGAAGACACAAATTGTACCAAAGCTTCGTCAGGTTGATGCTATAGCTAAGGAGTTTGAAAGCACCCAAGAAGAGATTTTAGCTAACAGAGAAAAACAGCAAATTCAAGCTTTGCAGTTCCTGACTACAGTGGTGATTTTAAGCACTGCTATAGCGGCGATTATGGCAATTGCGATCGCTCTGTGGATTGCTTCCGGCATTGCAGAGAGACTGAATCAGTCAGTCAATATGATTGTTAGTTCTTCCACAGAGATTGCTGCCACAGTTGAACAACAGGAACGCACAGCCGCACAGCAATCTAGCTCTGTAAACCAAACTACAATCACAATGGATGAGTTGGGCGCTACTTCCCAACAATCAGCCCAGCAAGCCCAAGCAGGTGCGGAATCTGCACGGCAAGCTTTAAAGATCGCTGAAAAGGGAACCCTAGCAGTGGAGCAAACCCTGGAATCGATGACAATATTGAAAGAAAATGTCGGGGCGATAGCGGCACAAATTCTGCAATTGAGCGAACAAACCCATCAGATTGGCAATATCTCTACTGATGTCACAGATTTAGCCAATCAAACAAATATGCTGGCACTGAATGCCTCAGTAGAAGCTGTCCGGGCGGGCGAAAACGCCAAAGGTTTTACTGTCATAGCCACAGAAATCCGCAAACTAGCAGATAAAAGTAAGAAATCTGCCGAGAAAATTAACCGCCTAGTCGATGATATCAAGAATGTGATCGATTCCACCGTAACGGTGACACAGGAAGGTACTAAAACAGTAGAAGAAGGAGCCAAAATCAGTCAAGAAACAGCAGCAGCTTTCTCGGAAGTAGCAACTGCTGTTAATAATGTGGTATTGAACAATCAACAAATTTCTCTAACTGCTCAACAACAAGCAGTGGCCATTCAACAAGTAGTGGAGGCGATGAACAGCCTCAACCTATCGGCAAAAGAAACCGCTAGTGGTATTAATCAAACCAAATTAGGCACTCAACAATTGAACGATGCAGCCCAAAATCTCAATTCAATTGTCTAAAGGGCGCTGAGTGTTTTGGGCGAGCAGACTAGCAATTGATAGCATTGAGTCAATCGATTTTAGATTTTAGATTCAAGCATTGACCCCACGGATAAATTCGGGGGGCAAGTTTCATCGGATACAGGTTTTTTATTTCTGGACGGATGAATCCGGGGGCTTGTATCCTGGATGCTTTCGGTCAAAACGATCGCAGGCGATGGCATCGCGAAAGCCAGGACGATCGAATTTCTGCCCTTAAACAAATCCTTAGCAGTAACCGACGATCGAACTAACACCCGCCCGAACCGCATTCCCCAGACGAACAGCACCGAACCCAGCACCAGCGTCACTACTATTTCTATAAGTTCAGAATATGGTCGCTTAACTAGGTTTTAACACGCTCTGCGATCGTCCGTGGGGGAGCGGGGGAGGAGGAGAGTGGGGGAGTGGGAGCATTTTTCTTTTGCCTCCTGCCTTCTTCCCTCTTTCTTCAACTACACCTAAAATTTGCAAAATGTCAAGGGATTCGATCGACTTTTCCCCCCCTTAGCCATCAAGTCCGAAACAAGATTTAGCGCCGGAAAAAATTCCCCAAATCTCTTGCCACAAACGGCCACATCGGTTGTAATATAGATGTAAGTCACAGCCCGTTAAAGTAATCAAAACAATTCAGCCGCTCAATATATTCACGCTCCAACGAGCGCTGAGTTGTATTGAGCGTGCCTATTAAGGAGCGATCGAAGCTCGTCAGACACCCCAAATATTCAGGAAGAATCATGCCATCAAGATCCGCCAACGATGTAGACGTAGCAGAGCAATATTGGCACTACCTAGAAATATCCAAGGTTGCAACTATCTTAGAAACCAACCTGGAAAGCGGTTTAGAACCGACAGAAGCCAACCATCGCCAACAGAAATTCGGGCCCAACGAACTAACGGTTAAAGCAGGGAAACCAGCCTGGTTAAAATTTATCCTGCAATTTAACCAACCCCTCCTGATCATCTTGCTGAGTGCAGGTTTAATCAAAGCAGTGATCGGAGAATGGCTAAACGCTAGCGTAATTTGGGGCGTAACAACCACCAACGCTACTATTAGTTTCATCCAAGAAGCTGGAGCCGAGAAAAAAATTGAAGCCCTAGCCCAAGCTGTCACCACCGAAGCCACAGTCATTCGGGGCGGCAAAAAATTAAGAATTCCCTCCAAAGAACTCGTTGTCGGCGACTTAGTAATCCTGACTTCCGGCGACAAAGTACCGGCAGACTTGCGCTTAGTGAAAGTCCGCGACTTGCAAATCGACGAATCGGGACTCACCGGGGAATCTGTTGCTGTCGAAAAAGAATTAGGACAGTCTGGAGACTTAGTTCTGCCAAAAGAAACGCCACTAGCAGAACGGGATAACATGGCCTATGCCGGCAGTTTTGTCACTTTTGGCCAAGGTAGCGGCATCGTAATTGCGATCGCCAATAAAACCGAAACCGGCAAAATCTCCCAACTATTAGATCGGCACATCGACCTCACCACCCCCTTAAGCCGCAAATTCAACCAATTCAGTCAAAACTGGCTGCTATTCGTGTTGGGAATGGCAACCTTGACCTTCGCCGTCAGATTGGGGCGCCCCGTCCCTGCGGGAGTTTCAGCCTTTAAAGAAGCAGTCGAACCCGCTGTCGCCCTGATTGTCGGCGCCATTCCCGAAGGCTTACCCGCCGTCATCACCGTCACCCTAGCCGTAGGCGTTTCCCGGATGGCAAATCGCCACGCGATCGTCCGCAAATTGCCCGCAGTCGAAACCCTCGGCGGCGCTACAGTCATCTGTTCCGACAAAACCGGAACTTTGACGGAAAACCAAATGACGGTGCAAGAAATCTATTCTGGTGGCGAATCCTACTCGGTTACGGGTACGGGATACAGCCCCGAAGGTGAAATTCAACTCAACCAACTGCCAATTAGTGTCAGTCAAGCTCCAACTTTGCAAGAATGTTTGCAAGCCGGAATGATTTGCAATGACTCTCACTTGGAATTTAAAGATGATAATTGGATTGTCGTTGGAGATCCGACAGAAGGAGCGTTAATTGCTGTTGGTAAAAAAGCAGAATTGAGCCAGCAAACTTTAGAAAAGTCAATGCAGCGGCTGGATTCAATTCCCTTTGAATCTCAGTTTCAATACATGGCGACGCTGCACCGAACTCCCACTGGCAAAATTTTGTACGTCAAAGGTTCAGTAGAATCAATTCTCGGCCGCTGCGGTTCGAGTCTCGATACCCAAGGAAATCCGGTAGAAGTCGATCGCGCGCAAATTCACCACCAAGTCGATGAAATGGCAAAGCAAGGCTTGCGCGTCTTGGCTTTAGCGAAAAAGCCAGTACCCCAAAGCCAAAATTCCGTCGATCACTCGGATTTGGAGTCAGGGCTGATTTTCTTGGGACTCCAAGGCATGATTGACCCGCCGCGGGCAGAAGCGATCGCAGCCGTCCAAGCTTGTCAAACCGCCGGCATCCAAGTCAAAATGATTACCGGCGACCACATCGCTACAGCTAAGGCGATCGCCCGCCGCATGGGATTCCGCAAAACTAAACACCACAGAGAACTTGTAGCCTACACCGGCGCTCAACTCGCCTCCATGAGCAAGCAGGAACTCGGCGAAGCCGTAGAAGCCGGCTCAGTTTTTGCCCGTGTCGCCCCAGAACAAAAACTCCGCATCGTAGAAGCCTTGCAGCAGAAAGGCGAAATCGTGGCGATGACGGGAGACGGCGTTAACGACGCGCCGGCGCTGAAACAAGCGGATATCGGGATTGCGATGGGCAGCGGTACTGAGGTTTCTAAGGAAGCCGCCGACATGATTCTTACCGATGATAACTTTGCGTCGATCGAATCTGCGGTTGAAGAAGGGCGATCTGTTTACAAAAACCTGCTCAAAGCAATTAGCTTCATTCTCCCAGTCAACGGCGGGGAGTCAATGACAATTTTGCTCAGCACCCTCCTAGGTCGAGAATTGCCGATTTTGTCGCTACAAATTCTCTGGCTGAATATGCTCAACTCGATCGCCATGACTTTGCCTCTGGCTTTCGAGCCCAAGTCAGCGGGAGTCATGAAACAGCAGCCCCGACCGGTAAACGAACCTTTTCTCACCGGAAATCGGATCAAGCGGATCATCGCTATTTCTCTTTACAACTGGACTCTGATTTTCGGAATGTTTGAATGGGTGCGCCAAGCGGATTGGGGAACTTTGCAACTAGCCCGCACGATGGCGATTCAAGCTTTGGTAATGGGGAGAATTTTTTACCTGTTGAGTCTCAGCCAGTTGTTGCCTTCTTTGATTGCTAAATTTAGCGGTTCTAAGGAAGAAGTTAGCGGCGCTCCCGCCCTCGGTGTGGGAATTGTCATGGCGGTGATTTTGCAGATCATCTTTGCTAATTCTCCGTTTGTCAATCGCATATTTGAGACGGCTCCGATGAATCTGGATCAGTGGCTGATTTGTTTCGGCGTAGCCCTACCGATGATCGGTGTTGCTCTCTGGGTCAATCGCTTCGATCCGCCCAACTAATCGAATTGGTAGGTACTGCGATCGATTAGTAATTTCGGGTGTTTAAAAACCGGGTTTCTTGAAGAAACCCGGTTTCTCTGTTTTACAGAAATCGAACCTGAAAGCCCACGTCATATCATATCCGGTAAATCACTTACGATTAAGCGCCAATTTTAGTCCACCAATGAAAACCAGTTAACCGTGTGAAAATAGCAGAAACGTAAAATAATAATTATTTCTGTATATTTCAATACAATTAACGACCGAGAAAAGTAAAGATATATTAACAAAGTAAATGTGTGGTGGTGGCGATATTTGCCGCTTATTAACAATAGATTTGAATGACCCCCGATCGCCATTCGCTACAACTTTCACCCACCAGGTCTTCGTTTGAACCAGTTTTGATAAGCAAACCCGATCGATCTTCCCAACGGCTCCTTATCGATACAGGGCTGTTTCATTCTCAAAAAAACCAGCGTTTTGACTCTTGTCGCGGCTCCGTGCCGACCCTCCCCATCCACGCTTTATTAAGCGTTTCAGGGATTGGGGCAGCCACGGGGGGCAGCCCCTACAAGAGAATGAAACAGCCCTGCCGATCGATAGCGCACTCCCAAAAGATTTACTTATCAATCAAATTTAATAATTGTTTTATAATTTCCGCAAGAGTACGGTAGAGTTAATTATCAAGTAAAGGAAACGTGCGGCTCGCAAAAAGTGAGTTCACACAACTCGGGCGATCGAAATATCGATATTAATCAAACAAGTCAAATCAGCAGGGATAGTTTAAAGACTTATACTAGCGATAAATCTTTTGCTCCCTCCTGCCAACCAGCGCTCAAAACAGTTAGCTAAACCCAATTAGCGAACAGCAAAAAAGCGCGTTGATAACCTTCAGTGAATGTGGTTACAGAAGATTATGAATTGCAGCGAGGCTAGGCTATGACAAGATTTTCAGATGAATTTTCTGCGCTTTCTCGGCGTAAATTTATCCTCAAAGCAGGTGCATCTGCCCTGGGTTCAATACTGCTCAAAGGTTGTTTGGGAAATCCCCCAGAACCCGGTGCAACTGCCGGTGGTGACGGCGCGATACCCGCAGCTACCTCAGTAGTGGCTGTTGCCAACGAGAAAAGAGTCGAAGGAATTGAAAGCACTAAAATTACATTGGGATATATCCCGATCGTCGAAGCAGCACCTTTAATCATTGCCCAAGAAAAAGGCTTTTTTGCCAAATACGGCATGACCGAAGTTACGATTGCCAAGCAAGCAAACTGGGGTTCGGCAAGAGATAACGTAGAAATCGGATCTGCCGGCGGCGGCATTGACGGCGGCCAGTGGCAAATGCCCATGCCTTATCTAATTAGTAAAGGCCTGATTACCAAGAACAAAGACGGAATCCCGATGTATGTTCTGGCCCAGTTGAACACTCAGGGAAATGGAATTGCGATCGCGACCAAACACCAAGGCAAAGGGCTCGGACTTAAACTAGATCAAGCGGCCCAAGACTACATCAAAGGCCTCAAACAAGCAGGCACGCCCTTCAAAGCAGCCTACACTTTTCCCAAAGTCAACCAAGACTTGTGGATTCGCTACTGGCTGGCAGCTAACGGCATCAATCCCGATACAGATGTCGAACTGCTAACAGTACCGGCCGCCCAAACCGTGGCCAACATGAAAACCGGAAGCATGGACGGTTTCAGCACCGGCGACCCCTGGCCGCTGCGGATTGTCAAAGAAAACATCGGCTTCATGTCCGCCCTCACCTCCGAAATCTGGAAAGCACATCCAGAGGAATATCTAGCAATTCGCAGCGACTGGGTAGACAAACACCCCAAAGCCACCGAAGCCTTACTCGCAGGACTAATTGAGGCCCAGCAGTGGTGCGATAAGCCCGAACATCGAGCCGAATTGGTCGCCATTGTTTCTGGAAGAAACTTCTTTGACGTATCTCCCACGGTTTTGACGCCTCCTTATGAAGGCAAGTATGTCATGGGCGACGGCAAACCAGACATCAACGACTTCAAGAGCAGTCCGCTGTACTGGAAAGACGACATTGGCAACGTTTCCTATCCCTACAAGAGTCACGATTTGTGGTTCTTAACCGAAAGCGTGCGCTGGGGTTTCTTGCCAACAAAAACCTTAGCAGATAAAAAAACACTCATCGATAAAGTCAACCGAGAAGATATCTGGAAGAAAGCAGCTAAATTAGCAGGAGTTGCTGATGCTGACATTCCGAAAAGTACGTCTCGCGGCATTGAGAAGTTCTTTGACGGCAAAGAGTTCAACCCGGAAAATCCCGAAGCTTACCTTAAGAGTTTGGCAATTAAAAAAGTGTGATGGGGTCTTAGCTTCGCATAATTGAGTCTCGAAAAAAACAGCAGAAACATAGGAGATTAACAAGATGGCTGTCAGCGCAAATCGGAGAGGCGGAGTCGATGCCCAAGGAGCATTTGGCGAATTTTGGAAGAAGAATTCCCCGAATATCTTGCCGCCAATTTTGGGAGTAATTGGATTTCTGTTAGTTTGGCAGTTCTTGTCAAGTACGGGACTGATCAAACTGCCCGGGCCGCTCAGCGTTTGGACTGACGAACGGACGCGGATATTGTTGATG
The DNA here is from genome assembly GCA_014695175.1 of Microcoleus sp. FACHB-DQ6. Classification (GTDB taxonomy): domain Bacteria; phylum Cyanobacteriota; class Cyanobacteriia; order Cyanobacteriales; family Microcoleaceae; genus Microcoleus. The sequence goes on from JACJNV010000105.1 coordinate 10,727, forward strand.
TATCCTTTCATGAACTCCAAAACCTACGGAGTCGGCTTATTTTGGCAGACTTTGGCTAGTTTGGAACGGGTGGCAAAAGGCTACACTCTCGCGGCCGCTGTGGGAATCAGCATGGGAGTTGTGGTAGGTACGAATCCCTTCTTGAACAAGGCTTTAGATCCGATTTTCCAGTTTTTGCGGATGGTGGCGCCTTTGGCTTGGGTGCCGATCGCCCTGGCTGCACTGCAACAAAACGAACCTGCTGCTTTGTTCGTGATTTTTATCACTTCAGTTTGGCCGATTTTAATCAACACGACTGAAGGTGTTCGCCAAATTCCCGACGATTACAACAACGTGGCGAAAGTGCTGCAACTTTCTCGTCAGGAATATTACATGAATATTTTGTTTCCGTCAGCGCTTCCTTACATCTTCACAGGATTGAGAATTGCGATCGGTTTGGCTTGGCTGGCGATTATTGCTGCGGAAATTGTGATGTCTGGGATTACGGGTATCGGCTTCTTTATTTGGAATGCTTACCAGCAAAACTACATCAGCGAAATTCTGTTAGCGGTGTTCTACATTGGGGCTGTTGGTTTGTTGCTCGATCGGCTGATGGCTTGGTTGCAGCAAAAGATTGCTCCCCCTCAAGGAAAGTAGCTAATTAGATATGTTGACGGTTGACCGTTGACGGTTGACGGTTGACGGTTGACGGTTGACGGTTGACTCTTACAGGAATTACGAACTCAGAGGCTCAGAAATCTGTTTTTTAAACTATTGTTGAGGGATTCAACAAAGTATTTTGGTTAGTTTAAAGACCAGTTTTATGCATCCAGGAATGTATTAACTATTAGCTGTTATATATCAACAGCGAACAGTCCACAGCAAACAACGAACAGCGAACAGCGAACAGCGAACAGTCAACAGTCAACAGTCAACAGTCAACAGTCAACAGTCAACAGTCAACAGTCAACAGTCAACAGTCAACATTCAAATAACAAACCTACAAAAAAGGCAAGAAAATCATGTCTGTTTTGATTGCAGTAGAACAAGTCGAAAAAGTTTTTAATTTATCAGACGGTGGCACATACATAGCCCTCAAAGGCATCGATCTGGAAATTAAAAAAGGCGAATTTATCTCCTTAATTGGACACTCCGGCTGCGGCAAATCTACGCTGCTCAATATGGTCGCAGGTTTGGATATGCCGACATCCGGATTGGTGACAATTGAAGGGCAAAGAATCACCCAGCCAGGCCCCGATCGCATGGTAGTATTCCAAAACTATTCGCTGCTACCTTGGCGGACGGTCAGAGAAAATATTACTCTAGCTGTAGATTCGGTGATGAGCGGCTTACCCAAGGCGGAACGCCTCGACATCATTCAAAAACACATCGATATGGTGGGCTTGACGCCCCACGCCGAGAAGCAACCCGCACTGCTGTCGGGCGGACAAAAACAGCGCGTGGCGATCGCCCGTGCTCTGGCCCTGCGCCCCAAACTGTTACTCTTAGACGAACCCTTCGGCGCTTTGGATGCTTTGACTCGCGGCAACTTGCAAGAAAAGTTGATGGAAATTTGCCAAGAGTACGAAATCAGCGCTTTGATGGTAACGCACGATGTGGATGAGGCGGTGTTGCTGAGCGATCGCATCGTCATGCTCACCAACGGCCCAGAATCGAAGATTGGCGGGATTCTCGAAGTAGACATCCCCCGCCCCCGCAAACGGATGGAAGTAGTCTCACACCCCAGCTACTACGCTCTACGCAGCGAAATGATTTACTTCCTCAACCAGCAGAAGCGCGTCAAAAAACTGCGGGCGCGGAAAGTACCCGCGATCGCCCGCCACGGCCTAGAAAAAGTCAACCTCGAACTCGGCTTTATTCCCCTCGCAGCCTGTGCTCCCCTCGCTGTCGCCAAAGAAAAAGGCTTTTTTGCCAAGCACGGCCTCGATGAAGTCCACCTCGTGCGGGAAACAAGCTGGCGCGGCATCGTAGACGGCATCGCCGCAGGTTACTTAGACGCAGCTCAAATGCCCTCTGGGATGGCGGTGTGGTTGAGCTTGGGGGGCCACCAAGAGAAGCCGATTCCGACGGTTACAGCCCTCACCATGAGCCGCAATGGCAACGGAATTACCCTCGCGAGGCGCTTTTACGACCAAGGGATCTACACTCTGGCAGACTTTAAAAAAATGCTCCAGAGAACGCCCGCGCAAACGCACCGTATGGGCATCGTTCACCCTTCTTCGATGCACAACCTGTTGCTGCGTTACTGGCTGGCTTCCGGTGGCATTGACCCGGATCGCGATGTGTTGCTGAAAAATATTCCACCGGCTCAGATGATCGTTGACTTGCAGGGCGGCACTATTGACGGTTTCTGCGTCGGCGAACCTTGGAACTTGCGGGCATCGATGGAAGGAGTCGGCTTTACGGTGGCGACAGATTTGGAACTGTGGCCCGGACACCCCGGGAAAATTCTCGGAGTTCGGGAAGACTGGGCAAATGCTTATCCCAACACTCACATTGCTCTAGTCAAAGCTTTGCTGGAAGCTTGCCAGTATTGCGCCGATCCAAATCACGCTGCCGAGGTTTCGGAAATTGTCGCGGGAAGGGAGTACGTCGCTACTGACAAGAATTACATCCAACTCGGCGACCCCAACTCTTTTGCTTGCAACCTCGATACTCCGATGCGGGAATACGCCCACCACTTGTTTTCTGGAGAGGGGGTGAATCGCCCAAGCCGCACCGAACAACTCTGGCACATGGTGCAGATGGCGCGCTGGGGCGATACTGTGTTCCCGCGCAACTGGGTAGAAATTCTGGAACGGGTGGTGCGAGTCGGTGCGTTCAGCACGGCGGCGCGAGAGCTGGGGATGGCTGATATTAATTACACTCGCGGTTCTCTCAGCTTGTTTGACGGCTCGGTGTTTAATGCTGACGATCCGATCGGCTATCTCAACAATCTGGCGATTAAACGCGATTTCACGATGGCTGAAGTTGTACTCGATTCCGGCCGCAGAGCTGCTTAGAGCGGTTTTTAGTTGGCTAAAAACAGGGTAATTGCTAATAGTTAGTTGTTGGTTGTTAGTTGTTAGTTGTTAAGTGTTAGCTGCTAATTGCTAGTTAGTAATTCCCTCTTTCTTCTTCCCTCTTGCCTCTTCCTTCTTCCTTCGCAAATCACCCACTCACAATTTCCCAAACCCATGATTAATACTTCTCTCAACCAGACGAATACCAAAACCCAAATCAAGTCTAAGAACGCTCGCCGCCAGCCTTTTTTGGTGATGGACAGTGTTTACAAAGAATATCCAAACGGTTACAGGGCTTTAGAAAACGTCAATCTGAATGTAGCTGAGGGAGAGTTTATTACTCTGATCGGACACTCGGGCTGCGGCAAATCCACACTGTTAAATATGGTGTCGGGTTTTAGCCATCCGAGCTCCGGTAGTGTGACGATTAACGGGCAGCGGATTACGAAGCCGGGCCCCGATCGCATGGTGGTGTTTCAGGGTTACGCTTTGCTGCCTTGGCGGACGGTGTTTGAAAATGTTTACCTGGCGGTTAATTCTGTATTTCCGAATAAGTCGAAGGTCGAAAAAAATGCGATCGTCAATGAGCATTTGGCGATGGTGGGATTGACAGAAGCTGCCCAGAAAAGACCGCCGCAAATTTCGGGGGGGATGAAGCAGCGGGTTTCGATCGCCCGCGCCTTGGCAATTCGCCCTAAAGTGCTGATTTTAGACGAACCTTTTGGTGCTCTGGACGCAATTACTAAGGAGGAATTGCAAGAAGAGTTGCTGAAAATCTGGAACGATCACCGCTGTACGGTGTTGATGATTACTCACGATATTGACGAAGCGCTGTTTTTGGCCGATCGACTGGTGATGATGACTAATGGCCCATCGGCGACAATTGGCGAAGTTTTGGAGATTCCTTTTCCGCGTCCGCGCGATCGGGTTCAAATGATGGAAGATCCGGAATACTACAATTTGCGGAACTACGCCCTAGATTTCCTGTTCCGTCGTTTTGCACACGATCACGATGCCTAATCGGTTGGGAAATCAAAGTTAAAGAGGAGAATTATGAGACTTCTGGAAAAATTTTAATTCTTGTGCGGAGTAGGGGTTGGGCATCCTGCCGGCCCAAGACGAACTTTTTTGCAGAAGTCTATTGAAAAGTTGAAGCCTCAGTGTTCCCCGGTTTCAGGGGAACATCGCTAGGGGCGCAATTTTCCCGATCCGGTTGGGTAAACTGAAGCTTAATGGTGGGCGATAAGTTTTTTCGGACGTTCGGATCTTTTTCCGATATTTTACGTCTACCAGCCAAGAGACCCGATTGCCTAGCTGTCGGTAAGCTGGCATGAACTGAGCCCACCTTCGATCGAGGGTGGGCTTCTTCTTCATGTTATTAACAGTTTTTGGGCGATCGGTGGTTGGTGCATTCCACCCTGGGAACTGGCACACTGCGGCAACGTTTATCGGTGTTTCATGAATTAAGGCTATTGTCAATATAGCGGTTTTCAGTGGAGTAAAGTACAGACGATCGGGTAGGGAAAGGGTTTAGCCTAAATCCGAGGCGGGGTTCTGTGACTTTTAACAATTGGTATAAGACTGATGATTGTAGCCAGCAGACTTTTTTAAATTTGTATTACTCAGGTTTGCACGGAAAACTCCTCTGGGTCAATGTCCCAATTTAGCCAGCGAATTGCCTCTTTAGCAGATGTCACATCAGGCGGCACTCGCAAAGCGTGAATAAATCCCGTGCTCGGACAAGTCATTTTTAACAAATAAACTGGCTGTGGATTACCCTCGTCATCAAAATCCTCGTCAAACTCGATGCTTAATAAAGTGTATTCCTGCCAACTATCTAATTCTGTGACCTCTAATTCTTGACAAATGCGATCGTAACCAATTCTCTCAATTAACACTCGACGCAGTTCGGCATTGTCTTCCGATAGAAGCCATTCTGCTTGCCACAAATCGGGGTGTACTTTTCCGTATTTTTCGGGTAATTTAACGCCGTGGTGAAAGTATAAACTGTAGCCGTCGGCAAATGCGATCGCCGGTTCTCCTTCAGCGTGTAGTCGATTTTCAGCGTCAAAGCGGATGTGCAGGGGGCGATCGCAAATTATGCAAATTTTCTCAAACGGCAAGATCCACCCGCATTCCTCGAACAACTGTTGCTTGCAGTGAAATAGTTCTTGGGCTTTCAAGTCGAGAGTAAAACCACATTTCGAGATAAAAAATTCAGTCAAATGGATTTGCTTCAGCAGATCCTTAGAGGTTAGTGGCTGTAGATAGTTATAATCTGAGAGGAAATCAACTGCCTGCGATTCTCGGTAATTTTCTACTAATTGATTAAATTCTGTCTGGAGTATGGGCTCGGCATCCGGATCTAGTATTATTTGATCGAATAGAGCCTCCCACAACACCGGACTCAAATTTCCTACGTCTACCGATTGATATAACTCATTTAACAAGGAATTGCCCCATCCTGAATTGCCAGTGGCTATTGGCGATATTTGATGTTGTGCTATACAGTCATTGTGTAGTTGTTTTAGTAGTGTTAGAGTAGCTGGCAGACTGCTGGAAACAATAACTTTAGGTGCTTCTCTATCGATAGCTGCATATATTTTTTTCACTGTTTCTGTAGCTTTTTCATAATCAATTGGTGCCGTGAAGAGCGTCAGGTACTTTTGTGTAAATTCGATCGACAAATTTAAGCCGATAATTGGATTGCAGTGGAGAGACAAGCCTTTCAGGTTGATGAGTGCCGACAGCGGGGCGATGTCAGTAATTTCATTGCTGAAGAGACGCAGACTGGTCAGGCTGATGAGTGCTGACAATGAGGTGATGTCGGTAATTTGATTGCAGTAGAGATTCAGGTCTGTCAGGTTGGTAAGTGCCGACAGCCCAGTGATGTCGGTAATTTGATTGTTGTTGAGATACAGGGATGTCAGGTTGGTGAGTGCCGACAGTGGGGTGATGTCGGTAATTTGATTGTTGTTGAGATACAGGGATGTCAGGTTGATGAGTGCCGACAGTGGGGTGATGTCGGTAATTTGATTGTTGTTGAGATACAGGGATGTCAGGTTGGTGAGTGCCGACAGTGGGGTGATGTCGGTAATTTGATTGTTGTTGAGATACAGGGATGTCAGGTTGATGAGTGCCGACAGTGGGGTGATGTCGGTAATTTGATAGTTGTTGAGATACAGGTGTGTCAGGTTGGTGAGTGCCGACAGCCCAGTGATGTCGGTAATTGGATTGTTGTTGAGATACAGGTGTGTCAGGTTGGTGAGTGCCGACAGCCCAGTGATGTCGGTAATTTGATTGTTGTTGAGATACAGGGATGTCAGGTTGGTGAGTGCCGACAGCGGAGTTATGTCGGTAATTTGATTGCCGTCGAGAGAAAGTTCCGTGAGGTTTGAAAGTATCCGAGCGGCTTTATTGCACTTAGAAGTGCGAGCCCGTTTTAACAGCACTTCAACTGTATCTCTTGCCGATTTTGAAAGACTATCTTTGTGCGTGCACCTGTCGGCAAAGCTACTACAATTAATTGGTTGGTTTGCTTGTGGTTCTGACATAGTAAATTCCGATTCTATTTTGGTAAAATTTCAGTCTGCCTGTCCGTCAGTTCCGTAGTCCGGCAGGGGTTTAAACCCCTGCCGGCCTGTGTGGCCATGAAAAATCTTCAAGTTTGCACGCTAAACTCCTCTGGCTCGATTCCCCAATTTACCCAGCGAATTGCCTCAAGAGCCGATCGCACATTTGGCGGCACTCGCAAAGCGTGAAGGTGTCCCGTACTTGGACAAGTCATTTTTAACAAATAAACTGGCTTTGCATTACCCACCCAATCAAAATCATCGTCAAACTCGATGCTTAATAGAGTGTATTCTTGCCAACTATCTAATTCTGTAACCGCTAATTCTTGACAAATGCGATCGTAAGTAATTCCCTGAATTAACGCCCGCCGAACTTCCGCATTCTGTTCCTTCAACACCCACTTAGACTGCCACTGGTGCGGGTGCAGCCTACCGTACCATTCGGGCAAAATCACGCCGTGATAGGCGTAAATCGAAACACCGTCGGCAAATTGTACCGCTGGTGCTCCTTCGGCGTGCAAACGGTAGTTGCTGTCTGCGGAAAGTGCGATCGGCTTTTCACAGACAATGCAAACTTTGTCATAGGGATAAATCAAGCCGCAATCCCGGACAATCGATTGAAAAACTATCCAATTTCTGCCGCAGGAATGAGGTAAATTTAGAACGGAAATGCAAAAATCCAAGAAACTGCCATAAGCAGCCCACAATACTGGTTGAATGCAATTACTGAATAGTTTTGTTCCTAATCTTTGCCAGTAAAAGTCTCGACTCGGCTCATTGAACACCTCTTCCGGTGGCAATTGGCTTGCTATGAAGCCAGCTAAATAATTGCGGTGCGCCTCCCACAATTGCGTTTGCAGTTGAGTATAAAGTCGAGCTGACCGTTGAGTTTGCAGTTGGCTTTGCAGTTCGGTTTCTAGTTGGCTCCCCAAATAACCTCGCAGTTGTTTTTCTAGCTGGCTGCGAAGTTTTGTCTCGAATTGGCTCCGCAGTTCGCTGCTGGGATTGTCAAATCGACTGACGATTAGATCTGCAGCTTCGTAGGGGCGATCGACAAAAATGATTTCCGGTGCTTTTTTGCCGATCGCACTGTAAGCCGATTTTATTGTTTCCGCAGCTTGCGAGCGATTTATCGGGCCGGTGGAAAGCGCGATCGCTCTCCACTTTTCGCGATAAACTGGAATCCAAGCTGCTTGTTCTGGCGTCAGTTTTTTAACCTTAGTCTGCGACATACCTCCAACCTTGCGGCTCATATTCCCGCTGAATTCGCACCATCCAATTACCCTGGGGAATTGCGATCGCATGGTGTTCTTCGTGACTCAATAAAGCTGTGGGTGAAAGCACCCGCAAGTACAGAGTGCCGTCTTTTTCGTAAAGTTCAGCTTGTCCCTCAATAATCTGGTGAGAATGTCCGGTGACTTCACCTTCGGCGAGAGTTAGGTGAGGTTTTTTTTCTCCTTCGATTTTCGGTACGGGGGTGAGAATTACGTCGCCTTGTCGGATGGGTTGCATAGGTTTTTTCTAAATTTTGTTTGCTGGTGTCGATCGATCGAGCTTTTCTACCGCAACCCTATACTACATTCGTAATACATGGCTGTCAAGAGCCACAAACCAAATTTCATAACTCTTTGCTACACTGACAGGCGTTATCTTGGATGGTGAAAGTGCGATCGCAGACATAAATGCTACAGTAGATGTTAGTTTCGAGACAGTTTTAGGTTTGAATGCCTACCTACCCGTCGCTAAAGGGTTTGTATAGAATCACTTATTGCTTGACATATTTGGCATCGCAACCTATTCACCTCATCTGTGTTGACGAGAGAAGCAAAAACTTGTTCGTATTGGCTAGATATGACGAGGAAATTGAGATTGAAATTGGTCCAAATGGGAAGGCCTTTTAATGAGCCAAGTAGATTATACTGCAATATCCAAGGGAGAATTGAAGCATTATTTTATTAAAAATCGCGGGGAGAAAGCTGCACTGCAAGCCTACTTATACAGGCGAAAAAAGCGATCGAATTCAATCCTAACAAAAGTGGGAGATACCGAGGGAGAAGTGAAGCGTTATTTTATTAAAAATTACGGGGAGAAAGCAGCACTGCCAGCCTACTTATACAGGCGGAAAAAGCGATCGAATTCAATCCTAACAAAAGTGGGAGATTCGGATTTCGATACTAAGATGGAGGCAGCTATTCGCCAGCAAATGAAAGAAGAAAAAGATTAGTCTTGTATCCTAACAATATATTTATAAATGGGGGAGCGATCGCCCAAACCAGTTTTTCTCTAAACCGCAGAAATCCCGCGCCGAAACTCCTTAACTGCTTCAACCCTAGAAGCCATCAGCAAGCAGCGAGACAGCAGGTTGATGTCTAAACCGGGCAGAACTTCACTTTTTTCAATTTTTTCATATCCGTGCGATCGCAAATGATACAGACCAAATACTCCGTCTTCCCAAAACCAAACTTCGGGGACTCCCAGGGCTTGGTAGCGATTCAATTTGCTTTCTCCCCCACTGGTAAACACTACTTCGATGGCAAGATCGGGGGTAATACCTGTTGACTTGCCAATTAAAAAAGATTCATCAGCTTGTACTGAGACTTCCTGTCCCTTCTCTTGGGTAAAGCTACCCAACGGGTTAAATTCAATGTCTTTTTCCACACAGTAGTCCATCAGCAAACTTGCGAGCGTCCTGCTGAAAGATTCGTGTTCTTGCGAAACTGCCAAGATTTCTACCTGACCTTTGAAATAAAAAAGTCGGATGCCGGGGGAGTCAGAAAAGCCCTGCTCGATTAGCTTGAATTGTTGCCAATCAATCCCGGAGTGAATTAGGCGCTGGTCTTTTGGTTTGTCTAAGGTTGCTGTCATGGCACGACCTCCTTTAACTATTTTATAGCAATTTGAATTCGCACAACTTTGCAAGCACATTGGTATGGTGCGTCTGAACCAAAAAACTTGTTTAAATCGAAACGATCGATCTCAGACACACTATACAAGTAGATTTAACTATTATATTATCCTTGAAATGTGGCAACCGAAACCCGATCGCGCCCTGCTTCTTTCGCCCGATAAAGCGACTCGTCGGCGATCGCAATTAGCGCCCCCGGGTGCGACCTCGGCGCCGGAATGCAGCAAGCTACACCCAAACTCAGCGTCACATATTCGCTGACAGCAGACTTAGCGTGAGGTATGTGCAAACCCCGCACCTGTTGTGCGATCATTTCAGCTACGCAAGTGGCACCTTCAATATCCGTATTCGGCAAAACTACTACAAATTCTTCTCCACCGTAACGCGCTACTAAATCTGCCGCTCGCTTTACCGAATGTTGGATCACTGCCGCCACTTGCCGCAAACATTCATCCCCCGCTTGGTGACCGTAAGTGTCGTTGTAAAGTTTGAAATAATCAATGTCGCACATAATTAACGACAGCGGTGCTTCTTCCCTCGCCAAACGCCGCCATTCCGTATCGAGGTATTCATTAAAAGAGTGGCGGTTTCTTACCTCAGTCAAACTGTCGTAAGTTGCCAAATACTGCAAGGCTCGATTCACCGTTTCTAACTGCTTTTTCTGCTGCTGCAACTGACGGTTGAGTTCCGCCAACTGCTGTTCGGCTGCGTGCGATCGCAACAAATTTCTCACCCTCGCCAGCAATTCCCTCTCGTCAAAAGGCTTTGAAATATAATCGTCAGCACCCGCATCCAAACTTTCGATCCGAGCTTCCATCCCCGATCGCGCTGTCAAAAAGATTACCGGAGTCGATTTCAATTCTGGCGTGGTCCGAATCTCCTTAAGCAAATCCAGCCCGTTTTGTCTGGGCATGATTTGGTCGCTCACAATCAAATTTGGCTGCAAACTTTTGGCTTTTTCTAAACCTTCAACTCCGTCACTCGCCACGGCGACTCGATAGTATGGACTCAATAAAGTTTGGAGGTAAGCCACCAGAAAACAGTTGTCTTCTACTACCAGCAACAGCGGTAATTCTCTGTTGTCAGTTGTTAATTGTTCCCCATTATTTTTCTCGTCAGAAATTTTAGGTTCCGGCAGCGGGGTCACGGGCCCGCTCGCCCCGACATTTCCCGCTCCCCACTCTCCGGAGCTGAATCCAGTCAGTCCAGCCAATTGGGCGATCGCGCTCACCAACTGATTCGCTTCCACCGGCTTCGACAAATGCCTCTGAAACCCCGCCTCCAGCGCCGATGCCGAATCTTCTTCCTCGATGCCTCCCGTCAGCGCCACGGCCGGCAGCAGTTCCCTGTGCTCGGACATTTCCATTGCTCTGATGCGGCGGATCAAATCGCAGCCATCTGCTCCCGACACCTCCATATCGCTCACCAACACGTCGGGTCGCGACTGTTGCAACTCGGCCATCGCTTCGGCGGCGCTACCCACTGCTGTTACCTTGGCTCCAAATGCTTCGAGACCTGTTTTGAGAAATTTCCGGATCTCGGGGCTGCTTTCCACTACCAAGACTTGCTTTCCCGCTAGGGGTTTGGAAACCGATCCGGGTCTGCTTTCACTTTGGGCGATCGCAGCAGTGCGATCGTCGGGTGCATTTTGGTTGGGGCTCGGTAGCAGCACCCCAAAGGTCGCCCCCTGACCGAGACCGGGACTCGAAACCCAAACACTTCCCCCGTGCAGTTCCACTAACTGCCGCACAATTGAGAGCCCCAGCCCAAGCCGGTGCTGTTCCTTGCTGTGGAAACTGTCTGCGGGGCGGAAGTAGTCAAAGATGTGCGGCAGAAATTTGGGGTCGATGCCGCAACCGCTGTCGCTAACCCGAATCAAGACGCCGGACGGACTAGGTTCGAGGCGCACTTGAACTGGGTTTGGTGTCGATTCTGGGGTGAATTTGATGGCGTTGGTAACGAGGTTCGCGACTACTTGTTGCAAGCGTTCTGCATCTGCAAAAATGTAGTCTACGGCGGGGTCGAAATGTTTTTCTACGCGGATGTTTTTAGCCTCGGCGTCGGGACGGAGGGTATCGATCGCAGATTCTACGATCGACGGGAGGTGAACTTGGCTGATGTTCAGGCACACTTTCCCCCGCAGCAGCCGCGAGAGGTCGAGGAGATTGTCTATTTGCCGGTTTTGTAATTTGGCGTTGCGCTCGATGATTTCCAAAGCGCGGCTGGTGGTGGCTTCGTTGAAATTGCGCGATCGAGCTAGCTGCGTCCATCCCAAAATCGCGCTCAGGGGCGATCGCAGTTCGTGGGAGGCGATCGCCAGAAATTCGTCTTTTGCCCGGTTGGCTTCGGCTTGGGCTGTTTCAACCGCTTTGCGATCGGTGATGTCGAATCCGATCGCCAAATACTGAGAGTGTTTTCCCTTACAGTCCAACAGTGGAACTACTGCTGCGTACACCCAATAATCAGTTCCATTCTTGGCTTTATTCTTAATGTCTCCTTGCCAAACTTCACCTTTGGCAACAGTTGATAGGAGATTTTTGATTATTTCCGAAGATTTATATTCCCAATGGAGGATGCCGAAGTGGCTGCCGATCAGTTCAGCCTGGGAATAGTTGGAGATAGAGCAAACTCGTTCGCTGACATAGTTGATAATTCCTCGCGCGTCAGTTCTCACCGCAAGTGCCGATCGGTCGATCGCTCTTTTAAAATCTAAACATTCTTGCAGCAATGAATCTACCTCTTTTGTGGTAGAAAATTGAGCGAGCCGATCGGACGCGTTTTGTTGCTGGCGATCGGGCTTATCCTTACTCCGTTGTTGGATTTCCATGGCTTCTATTTTCCCCTGACGGCTGACACCTAATCTACTCGCATCCTGATTCATTATCACAATTTTCTTTCCCGCACCGACGGGTGTAATATTTTGTATCTCTTCATCTTCCTGAAAAATTGGCAGGTACCACATCCACTCGGGAGTCAACTCAATTTTTGTTTATAGTTGGCTAAAGTTTGTCAATCTGAGGACTGATTTTTTCAGATCTAGCCGATCGTCGGCTGCTAGCTCATTCGTTTTTATCTTTTATATTTTACTAGGGGGAATCACTGAGAAATTGATGGTGTGGAGCACACACCGACAGTTGCATTCTTGTTTGAAACGGGTATCCTAACCGTCAACTTTTTTCTCACAATTACTCCTAGTATCTGGCACAAAGTCTCGTCTTCGGCAGGCTTTCGAGTCTGTGGCATTCTGCCTCATCTGCACTGAAGGAGATATATGTGCAGGGCTAGACCGTTCCCAGATCGGGGGCGGGTTTGGGCGCACACAGTCCCTGTCTGGCGATCGTCCGTAACTTCTTTTAAATTATTTTCTTCTACATCTTGACAGGTCTGTAAATTTTTTGTATTATCAAATGTAATATGCCTTCATAGAAGAGAACCGCCAAACTGCCTTGACGCACTCAACTATTAACAATTTGAGGAAAATCTTCTGTGAATTTAGACGCTGTACGCGAGCAATTTGAACAAAGAGCATTTGATTATGACGGCTTAATTCCCCGCCTCATTCCGCGATATCGCGAGCAACACGATGTAATATTGCAGTTAATCCCTACTGAAACTAATGGTAACATAAAAGTTCTGGATTTAGGCGCGGGAACTGGCATACTGTCGGCTATGATTCTGCAAGCATTTCCTCAAGCAAAAGTCCTAGCCTTTGACATCGCCCAAAATATGCTGAAAACTTGCCAAACTAACTTGTCCGCTTTCCGAGAACGGCTGACCTTGCAGCAAGGAAACTTTGCCGAAGATGATTTCGGCAGCGGTTACGATTTGGTAGTTTCAGGCTTGGCAATCCACCACCTCGACAGCGCAGGCAAACAACAGCTATTTCACAAACTTTTCCACTCGATGAATCCAGGGGGAATCTTGCTAATTCGAGATATTGTCACAGGTGCTACTCCCCGGCTGACTGAGCAATACGAACAGTTGTGGCGGCAGTACATGAAAGCTAACGGAGAAGACGATGCAGCCTGGTTTCAAAAATATCTAGAAGAAGATATTCCCTCCTCTGTAGAAGAGCAGACACAGTGGCTTGCAGAAGCAGGTTTTGCCGACGCAGGATGTCACTGGCGCTATCTAAATTTTGCTGTTTTTGGCGGAGTTATCCCAAGGTAGAAGGCATTCGGTAAAAAGCAAATTTTTTGATAATTCTCAAGAGAGAAGGATCGTAAAAAATGGCACACCAAATACTTTTTTATTCCCGGACGCAGAACCTAATTATGTAGGTACTGAATGGTGCACATTACCGCCAGAATTAGCGCGTAAAACCATTTTTTACATCCGGTAATCATTTTCCGAAAACCTGTAGAGGCGGGTTCACTTAAGCGCCCTCTGGCAGTGCAAACAGATTCAACAAACCCGCATCCACTCAACGATACAACCCGCTAGTGACATTTTGTAATAGGGGATTTAAAAGCTCAATAAATAAAGTAAAATTATGAACGATTCTCGATTAGTAAAAATCAGCCGATATCTCAGTAAACACCTGCGCCACGCGCCATCGCGCATCGGCATTGAACTCGCTCCAGGCGGCTGGGTTCCTGTTAGCGAACTCCTCGATGCGTGCCAAAAAAATAACTTTCCTGTTCAGCTTGCAGAACTCAAAAAAGTAGTCGCGCAAAACGACAAGCAGCGCTTTTCATTTGACGAAACAGGTACTCTAATTCGTGCCAACCAAGGACACAGCGTAGAGGTTGACTTGCAGTTAGAACCCGCTGTTCCCCCAGATATTTTATATCACGGAACAGGTAGCACTGTTGTCGAGTCTATTCTCAGTCAAGGAATTAGGAAAATGTCGCGGCATCACGTTCATTTGTCCGTGAATATCCAGACGGCGCGCCAAGTAGGTGCAAGACATGGCATCCCGGCAGTCTTTACTGTAGATGCCGCAGCCATGCAACGCGACGGTCATACATTTTACTGCTCGGCAAACAAAGTTTGGTTAGTAGATTTTGTGCCGCCCGCTTATCTCAAAATAAGTTGATAATTTTCACTTTTTTTGTAAAATGTGTACCGCAAAAACTGTAAAATAAGAGTAACTAGGAGTTTTGCAAAATGAGTGCGGAAGATATGGGCGATCGCGAAAACAATTTTCATCAAAACAATTCTCCAAATAGAGGCCTGCTAGGAGCGGGTTGGCGACCTTTTTACCGTCAATTAGATTGGGAATACCTGGTACATTTAGCATCTAGCGATCCCTTAGAACTAGCTCAAAAAACTTTAGGGGCAGCTAGCGACATTGCCGACGCAATGGGACGACACCAATATACTTGGTGGGCAAATATGTTAAATGTATTCTCGGAAAATACGCGCTACGAAATTGATGAATTTTGGGATTACATTACTCCGCAGCCAGTTTACCCTGATTACCGCTACAAAGACGTTTTAGTTACCGAAACGCCTGTGGTGCAATTGGTCAGCCGCGCTAGCATTCCCATCGACTACGTTCTCAACAAACTCCAAGAGATTACTGTTTTTAAAGTTCTCGATTTGCTGGGAAAACCGGATGCAATTACCCAGTCTTTTATGGAGCGACATTTTTCTTATCCTCCGGAGCGGTTTGTTAGCTGGGAACGCTTGGAAGTTTTGGGTACTGTGTATGCTTCTTGGGCCCGCTTCGGCTGCTGGCTGCAAATTGACAGCTACGACAGGGGAAGACGCTGCTACACTCTAATTTGCCAAGATATTGCGCCGCTCGTTAGCAAGGCAACTTATAATTTAGCGGTGATTCTGGGCGGGTACAAAAGCCGCGTCGGACAGGTTCACAGCCAGTTCCCAATTCGCACTTTTTCTGCGGAGGTTCAAAGTTTTACCGATACAGTTCAGCAGGCAATTTTGGATCAAAATCAGTTGGCTGTTTTGGTCAGTGGCGAACCGGGGACGGGCAAAACTGCTTGGACGCAAGCGGTAGCAAAGGAAATTTTAGTGCCGCTGGGTTATGTGATTTTTATCTTAGACCACGATGCTGTGGAAAATTTTGTGCTGCCGAGTTATTTAGAGCGGATTTGTATTATTATCAACGAGGCTGATAATTTGGCTCAAGATCGATCGACAGCAGAAGCCCAACGCACTAACAAAACTGAACACATTTTGAGTTTGCTGGATGGAACTTTGTATCAAAGCGTCATCGACGAACACGGCATTCAATTTCAGCAAAAACTCGTAATTTTGATGACTTGCAACACCACTGAAAGATTAGATCCTGCAATGTTACGCAAAGGGAGAGTGGATTTTACCAGTGAATTTACGCACAAATTTGTTTGAGCGCTCTCTTGCATTCTCAAGCTATCTGGCGATCGCACTGGCTACACGATCTCATACCATGTTCGATGTGGGGTTTTCAATTAAAGAATTTGGAATGACTGAGGAAGCTCATGATTTGGAGCGCGGGCCTACAGTTGCATTCTTTTGGGAACTTGTATAAAATACCGAACAATCACCAGGAAATCTTCTGAATATCAAAGTTTGGGGGAAACTTTCTTGAGTACCTATAGACCACGGGTGTCAACAATCGCCTAAAACCCTTTGTCTCTCTCGTTTTTTGCCTAGTGTCGCTGCCCTCTTGCGCCCCCGCACAGTCGGGGCAGGCAAGAGATCACTCCAGTCTCCTCCGACTATTCGGGGGCGCGGGCGCGATCTATGCCTAATGGTCAAACAGCAAGCGGGCACTAGCTTTGGTCTTAATTTGATAGCAATGCCTATAGACATATCCCCATCAAAAATGATATCAATGATGGGTGAGACCCTCTAAGGATATCGACCGAGAGAGCACATCAGGGGAAAACAGCATTTTTGGTCTCAAACAGAATTTTTCAGACTTGACAGCTATGGAGGAAATCCCAAACCGTGCACACTAAGCCAGTTCAGCAAAAAAGTCAGGGACTGGGAAGGTACGTTGACGGGACTGTCCCGATCGCCCAACAACCCGCAGAGGCAGCCGTGTCCGAGAGTAAAGACCGATTTCGGCGGTTTGTGGAGCGCTCCGCCGAGGCCGTGGCAATGGTAGATTGTGAAATGCGCTATCTGTCGGTTTCCCGTCGCTGGGAAACAGATTGGGGGTTGGGCGACGGCGAGGCCATCGGCCGATCTCATTGGGAACTGTTCCCGAATCTCCCGGAATATTGGGAGCAAAATGCCCAGGCTTGTTTGACGGGAGTTTTGGAATACAGCGAGTTTGTGGCAGGGCGATCGATCGCATCTGTATCAGGAAAAACCGCAAGCGGCTCTGTCAGCGAGTCGGTAAAATGGGTATTTCAGCCTTGGACAAATAGCGAAGGTGCGATCGGCGGTTTGATTTTGTTTGCATCTAAGATAGCTGAGGCTCCCGCTCAAACTAATTGCTTTAATAAATTTCAGTCCGAGCTCAAAAGCAAGCAGTTAGAAACTATACCGCAACTAACTCAAATTGCCCTCGAAAATGCTGCTGATACAATCTTTTTTACTACGTCCGACGGTCAAATTTGCTACGCGAACAAAGCCGCTTGCCATCTTTTCGGCTACTCGGAATCGGAACTGCTAAACATGAGGGTTAGCGACATCGATTCGCAGTTGCCAGCATCGGATTGGCGAGAACACTGGGCTCAACTGAAGCAGCAAACCAACCTCACTTTTGAAACCAGTTACAAAACCAAAGACGGCCCCAGTTTTCCCGTTGAAGTTAAAGTCAATTATATAGAATACGGCGGTTGCGAATACCGCTGCGCGATCGCCCGCGACATTTCGGATCGCCAAGTAGCAGAATCAGCGCTTTTAGAGGCGAAAGAGCAACTTCAAGCGGTTTTGGACGCCGTGCCGGGATTAGTTTCTTGGGTAAGTTCCGATTTGCGCTACTTGGGAGTAAACCGACATTTAGCTACCGCTTACAAAATGCCTGCCGAACTATTTATCGGTCAAAAAGTAGGTTTTTTAGATACAAGTCCCAAATTTAACGATTTAGTATACGATTTCTTTGCCAACCATAAAAAGAAGACATCTCAAGAAGTAACAGCGAGCATCAGAGGAGAAAATAAAACTTATCTAATTGTCGCTCAAAAATACCATAACAGTACGGCGGCGGTATTTGTCGGATTGGATATTACAGAAAGCAAACAGTCTCTTTTAGCTTTGCAAGAATCCGAAGAACGCCTGCGACAACAAGCGGCTAAATTAGAGCAGACGCTGTTAATTTTGCAGCGAGCTCAAACTCAACTGATTCAAACAGAAAAGATGTCATCCCTGGGGCAGTTGGTAGCAGGAATAGCGCACGAAATTAATAATCCAGTTAGTTTTATTTCCGGCAATGTCAGCCACGCCACGGGCTACATTCAAGAACTGCTGCGAGCGATCGACCTTTACCAAAATTATTATCCCCGTCCCGTGCGGGAAATTCAAGATTTGATGGAAGAATTAGACTTAGACTTCATCAAAAAAGACTTGCCAAAACTGCTAAATTCGATGAAAGTCGGTTCGGAAAGGATTCGCGATGTCGTGCGATCGCTCCGCTTGTTCTCGCGTACCGACGAAGCCCAAATGAAGCCTGCTGATATCCATGAAGGTTTGGACAGCACTTTGCTGATCTTGCAAAATCGCCTGCAAGCTAAAGGGGGACGGCCGGGGATTTCTCTAGTTAAAGAGTACGGAGATTTGCCGCAAGTTCACTGCTATGCGGGACACTTAAACCAAGTGTTCATGCACTTGTTGACAAATGCGATCGACGCTTTGGAAGAAGGGGGGAGACATCACGCAAAGTATGGTAAAAATCAAAATCAGTCTTACTTGTCTTCAGCCAGGTCGAGCTCTGAAATATTCACTCCCGAAATTCGGATTCGGACCTCCGTGGTAGGGGAAAACGAAGTTGCGATCGCCATTAGTGACAACGGCCCTGGCATGACTGAAGAAGTCCTCGACTGCATCTTTGACCCTTTGTTTACTACTAAATCTCCAGACACGAGCACTGGTTTGGGTCTAGCAATATCCAAGCATTTAGTAGTAGAAAAGCACGGCGGTAAGTTGCACTGTGTTTCGCGTCCGGGAGAGGGAACGGAGTTGATCATTAGAATTGCAATCGGCAACGATTAATTAGCTGTTGACAAATAGGAAATAATATGGTTATTGAGTGGCTCAAATTTAAAGTACCTCAAGAAAATTGGGAGCCGTTTATTCAGCGAGATCAGGAAGTTTGGACGGCGGGACTAAAAAGTTGCGACGGTTTTTTAGGCAAAGAAGTTTGGGTAGATCCGGTGGAAAATGAGGTGGTGATGTTGATTCGCTGGGAAACTAGGGAGAAGTGGAAGTCTGTACCACAAAGCACAATAGATGAGTTGGATGCCAAAATGGGCGATTTGCAAATTGCGATCGCCGAAAGTCGCGAATATCAAGTTCGCAAGTTTTTGCATTAGTTAGTCAGCAGTCAGTTGAGCGTGTTAATTTTTGAAAGATTAATCATGCGTTTTACCTTGATTGTACCGCAGACATTGATTGGGTATTTGGTGCGAGGGGCGATCGCTCTTGGTACAATCATTGCAGTGTTTGGTATTTGGTGTTAGGGGCGATCGCTCTTTTATTAACTATTTGATTCGATTACTCTGGAGGCTCAGTACCTAGAGGGGCTTGACGGCGGTGACGAATATGTAATATCGCAATAGTATCGCTCTCCACCACAAACAGAATCCGATAGGTTCTTCCTTTACCAACCCACAGTTGTCGAATTTCCCGACCAATGATGGCAGCTTCGGGTGCAACTGAGCAACGGTAAGGAAACTGTTGCAAGGATGCGATCGCGTCTTGCAGGTCGTAGTACCACTGATTTGCGGCATCAGCACTCAGATAATCGCACATCCAACGGTAGGCGTTTTCAATTTCTTGAAAGGCGGGTGGTTGGATTAGGACTTGATAACTCATAGACGAGGAGGGATGTTGAACTGCTGCTGTAGCGCTGTCATGGCTCTCTCGGCTGGAATACCTTCACCTCGATCGAAGCTTTCGAGTCCTTTGCGGATGCCGATGATAGCTTCGAGGTAGTCGATACGCTCTAGCAGTTGTTCGTAGGTATTAAGTTGGGGGTTTGGAGTGGATTTTAGCGATCGTACCAAACTCAGAAGATCCGCAAGCAGTTCGTCAGGGGTGCTATCGATTTCTTGGATGAGGAGTTCTTTGATGGTCATCGCGGCATCTCACGAGGATTGATACTTTGAGTATAACGGCGATCGCTATGAGTTTTGATGGGCGATCGATCTCGGTACAATCATCGCAGTGTTTGGTATTTGGTGTGAAGGGCGATCGCTCTTGATGCGTGATGGGCGATCCATCATCAGAAAAAATAAAGGGCGATGTTATGCGATGTTATTTTCTTTAACTTCTGCTATCGGATCAACAATAGCTACCAAAGCAACAGGAATCGGCACGAAATAACTTGACTCTTCATCTAAGAAATCATCGCCACCCATGCTGAAAGAATCTTGAACCCATTTAGAGATATCCCGCCCTGCTGATTTTGCCAGCTCGATTACTTCGGATGATAGAGAGACTACACCTTGAACAATTTGCGCCTCCAAGAAAGTAATCATGTCATGTACTTCAATAGCAGAAGCACCATCGGGATTGACTGGCTGACTAAAATCAGTTGTAAAAGTGTAGTATGTCAAGTATTTAGCTGAGTCTGATGATTTGTTTTTCTCCAATTCTCGTAATGGATGGGTTGCAAACAGCAAGTAAGAGCCGCCTTTAAGATCGGGAAAATGTTCGCACAACTTTTGTGCAGAAACAGCCATAAAATCCGCTTGTCTTTGTCTAGCAAGAGACTGAGTTAAGGCTCCAATTGGATCAATGTCAAAAAAAGGTTGATGTTGTTTTGTACCTCCCTCACTTTCTTTCGGGTTCCAAGGCAGCAACCCTGCTAATCGATCGGGAGTTTTTTCTTGGCTAAAAAGAGCAAATTCTGGGTCAAAGTTAAATTTTCTATCTTTTTTGTTTTTCTGCTTTATTACGAGAACTTCAGAAACTGCTGACTCCATCTCTGTTTTATCTTCTCCAAAAACAGGACGTTGCCATTCTTGGGATTCAAAAATTAATTTATGCTTGTAAGTATCGTATTGAGTAACTTCCAAATTCTGCCAAGTTTTGAGGCGTTTAATTAGCTTATCGCGAGCGAGAACCTCAATGGGTTTTAGCTGTTCATTTAACTTACGAAGCTCTGTCTCCATGACATCACTGCTTTCCTTTGCTACTTTTAGAATTTGGTCTACAGTTTTTTCATCACCACTGTCATCTTCAATAGCACTTGCAATTTTGCCCTCTTGCTTATTATCAAGCTGTCCCAAAATTTTCAATTGCATACGCGGATCTGTAACTCCTGCTTTTTCGAGACGCTTTAGTAAGGCTGTATCTCTTTTTTCGGCTAATGTACCCTCTAAAATGAGATAGTAGGCAGTGACATCAGAAATTTGACCTAATCGAGCAACCCTCCCATTACGTTGCATTAAAACAGCAGGATCGGGACTGAGATCCCAATGCACAACTTTATTGGCTACTTGAAAATCTAATCCTTCGTCCGCCGCAGAAGTTGCGACAAGGATGCGGTATTTTTGGTTGCGATCGTAAAATTCCCTAACTACATTCTTTCGATCATCAGCACTCATCTCCCCAGTAAGAGCCCGACTTTGTTTAGGAAAAGTTGCGGTAATAATGGCAGTAGTTTGTAAGACCTCAGTAAAAACGAGAAAACGAGAATCGGGATGTTCTTCTAGCATAGCTCTTAGCCAGTTTAGCTTGGCATTTTCAACACTTCTACCTGATGCCAACAAGT
Organism: Microcoleus sp. FACHB-DQ6; assembly: GCA_014695175.1. Taxonomy (GTDB): domain Bacteria; phylum Cyanobacteriota; class Cyanobacteriia; order Cyanobacteriales; family Microcoleaceae; genus Microcoleus. The sequence continues at coordinate 32,042 of JACJNV010000105.1, forward strand.
CTAAGGCTAATTTTGTCAGTTCTAATATTTCCTCTATCGTTGCTTCTAAATCTGTATCATCGTCATCATCTCGATCATTTTTTTGTTTTGCGTTCTCCAGTAGTTTTTTCTGAAAGTCACGAATAGCAGGTATATTGCCATCCTTCAAGTGGGCAGAGTCAAATGAAAAATTACTGTCAGAAGGAAATATAACCTTTTTGGCGTATCCTGTAACTGTATCCCTCTCAGTATCAAATTTCGCTAGGTGTTTGGAAATCTCGCGAATTAATTTCCTTAAATCTTGAGTATCAGGGAAGTTATCTGTCTTATACTTGTGCTCATTTTGCCATTTTGGATGATGGCGGACACACCAACGAAATAGCCAACAAGCACCTGCAAGAGAACTACTGGTTAAACGTGTTTCAAGATGTGCAGTAGCAAACCCTCCAAAACTACCCCTATGATCTCGATAAATACGCTGTACTGTCCTTTTGATTTTTTCTAGCGTTGACAGGTACTCTTCATCAGTTTTTTCGAGACTTGGCTTACCTTCGCGGTGGGGACGAACTATCATTAATTTCGGAAATAATCTCTGGTCAGACCAATTACGAATCTCATCCTGTTGCCGCCAAATGACTGCTACGGGTGAATCATCTTTTGATATTGCTGCTCGAAGTTCTTTGTTGCCAATATCGTTAGCATAGGCATTTTCAAAAGCAGTTTGGTGTACCAGTAATCGCAATAAATTTGTAAATTGATTGGCAGAGCGAAAAGGTGTAGCACTCATCAAGATAACTAGCTCTGGTGGTTCTGAGTCTTTCCAGAACTTACCTGCGATCATTTGATATGCAGTTTTATAAGCTTGTGTTGTATCAATTGCCGATTCTACATATGATTCCCCATTGATGAGGTTAGCATTGCTGGCACAGTGATGACATTCATCAATGATGATGATATTTGGTTTAACTCCTTTAGGTAGCTCTTTCTTATCATTAAGATATCGTCTAGCAGCGTGCATACTAGCAATCCGAATACCTTTTTGACTAATGCTATCGCCATATTGTCTAAAAGAATCTACAACACTAATAATGCTTCCATCAACAGAATCTTTAATCACACTACGTAGTTTATCTCTAACATCTTCTGTTAAGCCACCAGAAGTTAGATAAAGACAACGCAAATCATCTTTTTGTGCAATCAGCTTGTCTCTTAATATTAAGCCTACTTCAATTGTTTTACCTAAACCTACTTCGTCGGCGATCAGAATTCGCTTAATGCGAGACTCATGATTTTTAACATACTGTTGTAATGCTAATTGATGAGGAAAAGGATCTTTGTCACTAGCGGTAATCCGCCCAGAATAGATATTTGCGAGTAGCTCTAATGCACCCAACCTTAGAACTGTTTTAATATGATGCTGATGCTTTAGCTCATTTTTTTCGAGGACGCTTTCACCTGCATAGTATGTATGGTTTTCCTTGAGACGTAACGATAAGTCAGGGAATTTTTCCTTAATTTTTTTCCAGTGGCGTAAGTTTTTGAAGCGGATACCTCGCCGATCTAGTACGCTGTTTTCGCTATCACTTGTTTCGATTGTATAGGCTAAATGGGTATAGGCATTGCGATCGCCACTACTGGGATCGGCCCAGACAACATCTGCATGATTACCGCTCTCAGATGGGATTTCAAACAGCCTATACGTCATGCGTCTGTCCTCAGTTTTTTTTGATAATGACTAAGTTTCCAATGCCTATTTTACTGAGGTAATGACAACAAACCAGTCGCTACTTCTCCTATTATTTGTGGAAATCCTATTTTTGTCTAGGACAAAAATGTTCAAATTTGTCAACAAGTTTCCCCGGCTTTCACTCTATTAAATCTAGTTTTGTACAAAAATGTGGAAAAATGTATTAAACTGTTCTTAAATGTGAGCTATAATACAAAAAAATAACCTCTCCCGGCCCCAATGAACCTGAAAGAAGCCTTAAAACTTGCCGATCGCATAGTCTTCGAGAAAACGGGTCAACACCTTGACGATTTACAAGCAGCGATACTCCGGGGAACTCTACAACGCGAGACATACAAGCACATAGCCAAAGACTTTGACTGTTCTGAAAGTAGCGTTCGGCAAGTCGGATCGCAATTATGGCAGATACTTTCAGAAGAGTTGGGAGAAGATGTTAATAAAACGAATGTTCGATCGGCAATGGAGAGGTTGCAAGTCTCGATAGTGTCACATTATGCACAAGACTCGGTGCAAATAGGCTTCGTTAATTTTTGTGGAGAAAACAGAGACCCGCCAGATATACCAAAGTCCCACCCGCCAAATCAGGAAACATCTAACTCAAAACCAATTAAAACTCTATATCAAGATTTAAGCCAAATGCCGGAGTTGGGTAATTTCTTCGATCGCACCCTCGAACTCCACACCCTCACAACCTGGATTCTACAACAAAACTGCCGCGTCATCACCCTCACCGGCATCACCGGCATTGGCAAAACATCCCTAGCAGTACAACTCGTAAAACAAATCAAAGACGAGTTTGAGTACGCAGTTTGGTGCACGCTAGACGAATTCCCCACCATCGATAAATTTCAATCAAACCTAACACAGCTTTTTTCCCAGTCAGAAAAGCCAGGTTCATCCCCAACCAACCATAAACGCTTACCGCTGATTAAATATTTACAAAACCATCGCTGTTTAGTAGTCTTAGATGACGTTCACAACCTTTTCTGTAGCGGGGAATTGGCAGGAAAATATAAACCAAATTATGAAGAATATCGCTCTCTATTCAAACATATTGAAAAATTATCCCATCAAAGTTGTTTTCTGCTAGTCGGTTGGGAACCGCCGAAAGAAGTTCCTCAACTCACCAGCGAAAATACTCCCATTCGTACTTTACAACTCACTGGTTTAGACACCGTGGCCGCACGGGAAATCCTCAGAGATAAAGGATTAGCAGAAATTGATAACTGCGAAGCACTCATTCACCGCTACCAAGGCAATCCCTTATGGTTAAAAAGCGTGGCGACTTTCATTCAAGAGTTGGGAATCGGCGCGACTGAGTTATTAATAGATGATACCATATTGTTACCCGAAGATTTGAAAGATGTTTTACATCAGCAGTACGATCGCACTTCCGAACTAGAAAAACAAGTCATGTCATTGTTGGCGACAGAAAACCAGCCAGTCAAGCTCGCCAAATTGCTACAAAACGGACAAATATCATCATCAGATTTGCTAAACGCATTGCAATCTCTATCGCGCCGCTGCTTGATCGAAAAACAGGAAAGTCTTTACACTTTGCCACCTGTACTGAAGCAATATATCAAAGGGTTGTAACCCAATTATTCCTGGACGCATAAATACCAAAGAAACCGGGTTTTTTACCGAGTCTGCAGGCTGCGACGAAGTATTTTTGTAAAAAACCCCGGTTTCTGAACCCCATGCGTCCAGGACTAATTTTAAGAAAGTTTTGCATAGAGAGCTGAAATAAAATTAACGCTTAAAAAGCCTACTCCTAGTACGAGAATGATAAAGATGCCGATACTGAAAATAGACTTTAGCCGATCGCCAATTCCGGGTTTTTCTGAGTTCATTGGTCAATTTTTGCTGTAAATTTGAGAGGGGCAATTGAGAAATAGTAGATTATACCAATGCGCGAACAAAAAGGCAACTCCCGACAAGCTCCAAACGACGATCGCCCTCAGTACGTCGCATTTTTTTAACTTTTAATCTAAAATCTAAAATCTAAAATAGTCTTAGGCATTTTTCAGTTAGCCTGGACAGCTATTGTCGATCGCCCGAACCCGATGGGGCTAACTCCTGTAAAATAGAGGGCGCGTTGGGGCGAACCTTTTAACAGCCGGAATTGGGCGCGATCGCCACAGGCTCCCAAATACATAATAATATGGCAGTCATCCTTAACTTACTCACAAAGGTAAAAATACAAGAGTGCGAAGAAATAATCTAAAACATATAACTGAAAATAAGGATAGAAATCGATGCTCCACCCTGTCTCGCAACCTTACCCACAACGAGCAAATACTATGACCCAAAGAGCCGTGCGGAAGCCAAAACCCTCTGTTGCAAACCGCTTGAGACCAAGTTTTCCTCAAAGGCACTGGCTGGAGCTGGCAGAGTACGCCTCTCTGGCGGCCTCTGGTGTGGGTTCCCTGGCGGTGGCTGTGTCGGGCCAAGCTTTTTACGGGGTGGCTCCCCTAACTTTGGCTTTGTCGCTGAATGTTGCTAACCGGTATCGCTTCGAGCAGCAAGTGCGCGTGCATCAACATTCGGAAATGGCCCAAGTCCAAAAGTCTGTCAATAAAGTCGAAAAAACGGCGGTGACGGTAATTGTTAAATTACGCAGGCAGTTGTCTGCAGATATTGCAGCGCTGCGCCAGCAAATGGCGACAATGCCTAGGGCTGAGGGCTTTGAGGATTCTCTCGACATCCAGCGGCAGTTGCTGAGTTTAGGAGAGTCGGTAGCTTCTTTGCAAGAAATCGTGGCGTCTGCTGTGCTCGATGTCCGCCAGCAGGTGAGCGAACAACTGCAAGATTTATCGGTTGGCCAACGGGCGAATCTCCAAGCTGTGGAACAGGCTATAGAGCAACTGCAAAGCGCCACGCAAGGCTTGACAGAAACTTCTATCACCCGAGACGACTGGGAAGTAGTAAATACTCGATTTTTGGAAATCCAGAAAGTCATGGCCAATTTGCAAAGCCAACTGCAAGCTCCCGCGCACCAATCAACGGCGGATTTGTCGATCGTCCAAGCTCAAATCCACCGTTTGGAACACGAGCAGCAAGAAGTTGTCAAACCTCACCTCAAGCGCTTAATCTCGGTTGTCAAGGAGTTGCAGCACACACAAGAGAATATTCATTAGTCATTAGTGAGCAGTCATTAGTCATCAGTCAGAAGGAAGATTTTTCGACTCAGACATTCTGCGACTAACGCCCGATCGAGTCCAAATTTTTCGACAACTGTGTTACAAAATGAAAAGCTAATCTGTCTAGTTCACCTGTTTTCAACCTGTTACAAGAAAATTAAATGACTGCAACCGTAACTATTGCTGATAACCCGTTACTAATCGGTCAAGGATTGCCTCCATTTGACGCGATCGAACCAGAACACGTAGTCCCCGCTGTTACTCAACTGCTGACCGAACTAGAAGCCTCGCTAGCTGACTTAGAATCGTCTGTAGAGCCGACTTGGAGCGGCTTAGTAGAACCATTGCAGCGACTCGGAGAGCGTTTAAATTGGAGCTGGAGCATTGTCGGACATTTGATGGGCGTAAAAAATAGCCCGGAACTGCGATCGGCTCAGGAAACAGTGCAGCCGGAAGTAGTAAAATTTTGGAGCAAGCTCAGTCAAAGCAAACCGCTTTATGAAGCTTTTAAAGCGCTGCGGGCTAGCGAAAATTGGGACAGCTTAGAGTCAGCTCAAAAGCGAATTGTCGAAGCCGCTCTCCGAGACGCTCAACTCTCCGGCGTCGGTTTAGAAGGCGAGCAAAAAGAGCGTTTTAATGCCATTCAATTAGAATTGGCCGAAATTACTACCCAATTTTCCAATCACGTCCTCGACGCTACAAAAGCATTCAGCATCACCCTCACAAACAAAGACGAAATTGACGGTTTGCCGCCGAGTTTGTTGAGTTTAGCAGCTCAAGCCGCTCGCAGCGCCGGCGAAGAAAATGCGGATGCCGAAAACGGCCCTTGGCGGATTACTTTAGACTTTCCGAGTTACGGCCCTTTCATGCAGCACAGCACCCGCCGCGACTTGCGCGAAAAGTTGTACAAAGCTTTTATCGGCAGAGCAAGTAGCGGAGAATTGAATAACTGGCCGTTGACCGATCGCATTTTGGCTTTGCGCCAGGAAAAAGCTGCTTTGCTCGGGTTTAGCAGTTATGCCGAATTGAGCTTGGCGAGCAAAATGGCTCCCGACGTGACAGCAGTGGAAGCTTTGTTAGAAGAATTGCGCTTAGCTAGTTATGATGCTGCTGTCAAAGATTTAGAAGATTTGAAAGCTTTTGCTGCCGAAAAAGGCGCGGCGGAAGCTGGAGATTTGAAGCACTGGGATGTAGGTTTTTGGTCGGAACGGCGCAGGGAAGAAAAGTTTGCTTTTAGTGCGGAAGAATTGCGGCCTTATTTTGCTTTGCCACAGGTATTAGAGGGGTTATTTGGATTAGTAAAGCGGCTGTTCGGCGTGACAGTAACTGCGGCGGACGGTCAAACTCCTGTGTGGCACAAAGATGTGCGCTATTTCCAAATAGATGATGAAGCAGGAAATACGATCGCCAATTTCTATTTAGACCCCTACAGCCGCCCCGAGGAAAAGCGCGGCGGTGCTTGGATGGACGAGTGCGTGGTGCGCGCTAAATTTGTGGAAGCGTCCAAGACAACCACGCGGCTGCCGGTGGCTTATTTGGTGTGCAACCAAAGTCCTCCGGTTGACGGGAAACCGAGTTTAATGACTTTTGGGGAAGTCGAAACTTTGTTTCACGAATTCGGTCACGGTTTGCAGCATATGCTGACAACGGTAGACTATCCGGGGGCTTCGGGCATCAATAATGTTGAGTGGGATGCGGTGGAATTGCCCAGTCAATTTATGGAAAATTGGTGTTACGATCGCGCGACTTTGTTCGGGATGGCAAAGCATTACGAAACCGGGGAAACTTTGCCGGAACACTACTACCAAAAACTGCTAGCAGCCCGCCACTACATGAGCGGCAGCGTCATGCTCAGGCAAGTACATTTTAGCAGCGTTGACATCGAATTGCACCACCGCTATCGATCGGGCGGCAGCGAAACTGTGGCCGATGTCCGCAACCGCATCGCTAAAACTACGACTGTTTTGCCTCCTCTGGAAGAAGACGCATTTTTGTGCGCTTTCGGACATATTTTTGCGGGCGGCTATGCGGCGGGGTATTACAGTTATAAATGGGCGGAAGTGCTCAGCGCTGATGCTTTTGCGGCGTTTGAGGAAGCGGGTTTGGAAGATGAAAGTGCGATCGCCTCTACAGGTAAGCGCTTCCGAGATACAGTGTTAGGATTGGGCGGCAGTTTGCACCCGATGGAAGTGTTTAAAACTTTCCGGGGACGCGAACCGAGCACTAAAGCTTTGTTGAGACACAGCGGTTTAGTTGCTGCTTAATTTAAGTGTGGAATAACTCGGGATTAATGCGGGTAAATTTATCTGCATTAATCCCGGTTTTTTGTTAACCAAAATTTACGCATATCCTGTATGTGTAGGGTGCGGTGTGCATGAAGTCTTACCGCTATAATTTATCTCACATCAGGTAGGATGGGAATTATTCATCTCTCTGTTCTCTGACTCTGTGTTCTCTGTGTCCTCTGCGGTTTAATCATTCCAATTCAACCGGAATTCATCTCATGCGTAAAACCCCTTTCTGCCTAACTTTTGCTGAATTCAAAATGTTTGTAGTAAAACTAAAGTGTTTAGATTATTATACTAATTCCCACAATTATTGCAACATATAATCCTGCGACCATCTGTAGGGAAACGGCACTGCCGTGTCCGGCGCGAGACTCTGCAAGTTTTCAGATTTGTTATAAAATTGATAATTGTAGCCACACTTTTTTATTGGTATTAATAAAACTAAAATTTTCACTACAAACTTATTTTATTGTAGAACATCATGCAATAAAAATCTGTAGTTTTGCACATCATCCCCAATCTTTTGGTGAAAAATCGGGCATAAAGTGCGTTAGCGAAGCCCTCGAAGAGGATCGCCAGCAGCTTTTACTTTAGGTTGGAAAGCTCATCAAAGCAGCATCAGTCTCAATACTGTTAGTATAGACTTCGATTTGCGAATATTTACTATCATTTCTCCCTGATTATACTTCAGTTTTCCGCTGTCGGTAATTAATTTTATATTTCGCAACATTTACGGGGTGTTTTCTCGATACAGCTAATGCTTTTATTAGCAACTAAAAATCGACGCTTTTACCGAATCTTTAAGATAGAGCGACAACAGCGAGTCTTTTTTAAAGTTTTGATAAAGAACGGGGTAGTCGGCGTCAAAAGGGTAAAATTTTTAGGTAGAAACTAAAAAACTTAGTTGGGATTAATTGGAGTATTGTCAGAAAAAATCTTTGTATATTATATGATAAAAAGTAAGGATTGATAGTCAATCGTTCACCTACAGATTAAGATTTTCATGGATATTCAATTAATTAATATCGGTTTTGGTAACATTGTGTCTGCTAATCGAGTGATTGCCATTGTCAGTCCCGAGTCAGCGCCAATTAAGCGGATTATTACTGATGCGCGGGAGCGGGGACAACTGGTTGACGCTACTTACGGCCGCCGCACGAGAGCGGTAATTATTACAGATTCGAGTCATGTCATCCTCTCGGCGATTCAGCCGGAAACGGTTGCTAATCGTTTTGTGCTCAGCAAAGACGGTCAAAGTCGGGATGATTGAGGTTTGTCAGTTGCAATTTGAGCGCTTACAGTTTAGAGTAAGCGGAAACTTGAATTGTTACACGTTTCTATTCTAAAAATGAAATCCGGTAAATTAATTGTTCTGACGGGGCCTAGCGGTGTGGGGAAAGGCACCCTAGTACGATCGCTCCTCAATCGCCATTCCGAATTGTATCTTTCGGTATCGGTGACAACTCGATCGCCCCGTGAGGGCGAAATTGAGGGACAGCACTATTATTTTGTCAGCCGCAGCCGTTTTGAACAAATGGTTGAGGCTGGAGAGTTGGCGGAATGGGCCGAGTTTGCCGGTAATTTTTACGGTACTCCTTATTTTGGTCTCAAGCAAGGAATTGGTGAGGGAAAATCCGTAATCCTCGAAATTGAGTTGGAAGGGGCTAGGCAAATTAGGAATAACTTTCCAGAGGCGCTGCGAATTTTTATTTTACCTCCTTCTTGGGAAGAATTGGAACGGCGCTTGCGGAGTCGGGGTCAAGATTCCGAAAGTGCGATCGCCCGTCGGTTGCTGCGGGCTAAAGAGGAAATTGAAGCTGCGGGGGAATTTGATTTTGAGGTTGTTAATGACGATTTGGAAGTTGCTTTGAAAAAGCTAGAATCACTACTTAATTTGGTTGAGCTTTCAGGTAACTAATGACTAATTACCCATTTCTCCGTCCTGGCTAAAACTTCGCTACTTTGTTTGATAGCAACACAAACTTTTAAATTCAAATCCAGAATATTTAAGGAAGGCGGGAATTTCCGTATCGGTTCTATTTCGCGAGGAGAACAGCCCAACATTTCCATATAAGCTAGCGTCCACCCAATAGCTGCAATATCCCCTACATTGCCTTCTCCGGCGCAAAGGTAACAACCCAATTCGCCCTCCGACCCACACTCAGGACAAACCCAATTGCCCAGTTGTGAATGGGGCAGATTTGTGCGGGAGGCGGATGCAATTGTTAATGCTTTAATATGATTTTGAACTACTTGTTTAAAACCTCGGTTTTGGTTGCTGCGGTGGTCGGAATTCCCGTGCGATCGCCCGATTGCTACTGCTTGCTGTTGTGGCGAAGCAAGAGAGGCTGTTTGGTTCTCCCTGGTTACTCTAGATTCGCCTAGGTTCGCAGTTAGCTGAATACCATAGTCTTTCGACTCTTCAGTCTGAGAGTGGTTGAGTGCGCTGGAAGAATGGGGTTCGGAAGTTGTGAAGGATTGTTCTATGCGATCGGCAAAATCTTGCATTGAGAGGTGATGTTCGATCGCCAAAGACCAAGTTCTTTTATGTCGGAGATCGCCATATTTTCTGGCTTCTTCCTCAGTAATGCCGATCGCCGCAGCCTCTTGGCGCAGCACATTCATCGAAGTCATTGTATCTGATATCATTAGTTTGTTTGCAGTTAAATTTACGATCGCCCGCTCAGCCTACAAATAAATTACCTTAGATATACTACAATAGTCCGGACTATTTTGAGATCCTAGTCGGAAACCCTTGATTTTCCGTTAGGAAGTCGATTTGGCAATCGCCCGGAAACCCTTATTTTACGCTTGGCAATCGCACACTGTCCGAAGCATTGATAGTAGCCTAAATCTAAAATCTAAAATCTAAAATCTAAAATTGGATGACTTCAATTCTTCCCGATACAGCTTTATCTGTTGCCGGACTAACATCTTACCTGCAAGACTTGTTGGAGGGCGATCGCAACCTGCAATCAGTTTGGCTGACAGGCGAGGTGTCGAACGTTTCGCACCACCCCAGCGGCTGCTTTTTCACTCTGTGCGACACCGACAAAAGCGCTGCTATTCGCTGCGTGGTGTGGAATTCTCAGCGGCAAAAATTAGTGCAAATGCCCGCAAAAGGGGAACAGTTGCTGGTTTTGGGAAGCATCCGGGTTTACAAAAATCGCGGCGAGTACCAGTTGACTGTTGTGCAATCGCTACCGGCTGGGGAAGGATTGCAGGCTTTGCGGTTGCAGCAATTGCGATCGCGCTTGGATGCTGAGGGTTTCTTCGATCCCGCCAGAAAGCGCCCGATTCCCGCACACCCGCGAATTGTGGCCGTGGTGACATCCGATACAGGCGCTGCTTGGGGAGACATTCAGCGCACTCTAGCTCAAAGATATCCGGGTTTGCGGGTGTTGCTGTCGCCGACAGGAGTGCAGGGAGAATTAGCTGCTGCTGCGATCGCCCGCGCGATCGCCCGTGTAGAATTGGACGGTAGGGCGGATGTGATCGTGTTAGCGCGGGGCGGCGGTTCTGCGGAGGATTTGGCTTGTTTTAATGATGAGAGAGTTGTCAGGGCGATCGCGAATTGTGCGATTCCAATTATCACCGGTATCGGGCACGAAAGAGACGAATCTCTCGCCGATTTAGTAGCAGATAAACGAGCCCACACTCCCACTGCGGCGGCCGCTCAAGCTGTACCAGTTTTAGCAGATATTTACTTTGAACACAAGCAGCGAATGGTCAATTTAGCAAGTGCTGTGCGGGCAAGATTTCAGACAGAAGAAGAGCATTTGCAACTGTTACAAAATCGATTAAAACGTTTGCCTGCGACATCCCGAACTTTGCGGCAAGCAACTGGTAAACTGGAGGTATTGCAAGAAAAGTTATCCGCACTGAATCCGGCGGCGGTATTGCAAAGGGGTTATGCGGCGGTAATCCAAAGTGACGGTACGATCGTCCGCACAACTGACAGTTTGGAATTGGGAGAGGAATTGACTGTGAGGTTGAGTCGGGGCGTGCTGAAAGTTAAGATGGTAGAAGTATTGGATGCGGAAGAAAAGTTATGATTGATTCGCAGTTGCGCCAGTCTGACTGGAATTATGAGGAAACGGTCGATCGAATTGAAGCGATTATCGATCGGGTGGAATCGGGAGAGTTGCCTCTAGAGGAGGTTTTTGAGCAGTTTGCGGTGGCTGTGGAGTGTTTGCAGGAGTGCGAAAGGTTTTTGGCGCGGGGGAAGGAACAGATGGATTTGTCGATCGAGCTTTTAGCTGCGGAACCCGATTTTTAAGCCCAGATGAACTCGGATTAATGTGGATGAAATAGCGCGTTTTACCCAAAGTCCGACAGGGAATTAATTCGCTGTCTCATAGCGAAAGTCCTCGCTATAAGGACTGTTAAATTCATAGGATTTAGCATGGGGGCCCAGAAACCGGTTTTTTTTACGAAAATACTTGGTTGCAGCCGAAAAATTCGGTAAAAAACCCGGTTTCTTCAGCCGGAGTGCGTAATTCTTGTCAATGCAAACCCTGACAAATAAACCCCGACCAATAACTCAAATCATCAAAAGGATTTGACAGAGTGTAAATATTTTCTTTCAAACTTTCATATCCTTTCTTCTGTTTCTGAATCTGATTCTCCCGCTTCGTTATTTTCTTCAAGTCCGCCCCCAACTTATTAAACTCATCCGTCTCCTTGTCGTAGGATTTCTGCCGCAATTTTAACTCTTGTTTTTCCTTTTGCACCGCAGCCAATTTTGAATTTAAATCCCCAATAATTCTCTGAAGCAACGGATCGATTTGCGGGTGATAAAGCTCTTTCAACTCCGCCCCCGAAATTTTCCGCAACCTCACCTGTGCCCGTCGCAAAGCCTCTGGACGACTCAAAGCTTCCCGACGATACTGATAGTAAAAAATCGAAAACAGCGAAGTAGCAAAATCATCCACCGCCCACAAAGTGCTGACCACACTCCGAGCTCCCGCACACAAAAAACCCGTTCCCAAACTAAGAAGATTATCGGTAATTTCCGTTCCTCCTAAATTAGTTTCGCAGCAGGACATAAACACATCGGATAACTGCGGCAAGCGCCAACCAGGTGTCATCAATTCCCCTAACGTGATACTCCCGTCTCCTAAAAACAATCGCGATTCTAAAGGATTGTCCAAACGCGAGACAGCGTGGTGGCTGGAGTGGATTACATTCACACTTTGGGCGAGGTTTCGATAGGCTGCGACTGTTGCTTCTTGACTTCCTTTTAAGCGCTCAGGTTGGGTCACAATTTCGGCAATTTGTTCGCACTCAAAACGAGTGAAGTACAAGTCATCCGTAGCATTTTCCACAATCCCGTATTTGGGCGATTCGATGGTTGGGCGTTGATTGCAATACTCCAAGATTCGGCAACTGGGCACGTAACGAATTAGGAATTTGTGACCAAGGAACACCCTTCGTAGGGGCGGTGCCCCCGTGCCCGCCCTCGGTTGAGGGGGTTCTATCGGCAATGCCGCCAGCGGAATCTGATGCAAAAACAGATGCGGAATCACAATCAATTCCTCAATCCCATCCAAACAATTACCAATCAACTCATCGACTTTCAACCGCTGCGACAACTGAGATAAAAACTCACCCATCCCCTGTTGCCAAATTTTCCTATCCTGCAAGTAAGGCGACAACCAACTCTCAAAAATCCACTTCTGCAAATTTCCCAAACCCTCTCCCTGACAAGTGTGAATCTGCGGCGCTTTATCCTTGTAAATCACAAAAACATGAGTGTCATCAGTCGTGGTATAAAAACAGAGAATCGCCGTCTGCGAATTGTCAATTAACTGCTGCATCGCCGCAAACTGCATCGGATCGACTTGAACTTGTCCCGCTAAAACAGGATCTAAACTGCGAATATTTTCCCAGATTTCCTGTTTCTCCCTTTCCAATTCTTGAATCTTCTCCGTGTAAGCAGACAAATTTGCCCGACTGCGCGACTGACTCCCCACATCGGCTAATTCTTTATTGCCTTCAGAAGGTTTGCGGAGTTGTTCAACTTCTGCGTCAATTTCCTGCTGCTTCGCCTCAAATTCCTGCAAATATTTTTGCACTGCGGGCGGAATTTTGCCGCTAGCATACAAATCATTGCTGTGCATTAAATCGACTAACCGCTGAGCACGGGTTCTGTCACAATATTCTATGGCTTTTTCCAGTTGGTTGCTGTTGACGCAAGCTTGAATTGCCTTTTCGTAAACATCGATCGATTCTGCTAAAATCTGCTGGCGGATATCGTCGGAAGTTGCCCAACTTCTGCTTTTTTCCACCGCTTGAATTGCTTTCTCGAATCCTTCAAGGGCGATGTCCCAAAAACCAGCAGTGAAAGCGGTATTGCCGAGGTTTCTACCTGATTGCAAGCAGTTTAAAGGGAAAGCAGTAGGAGTGCGAATTTCTAATGCTAAGCGAAAACAGGCGATCGCCTCTTCTATATTCGCCGCCCTGACTCCTTCTATTCTGTTACTATAAGCACCTCCCAAATTGTTTTGAGTCGTTGCCCAATATTCGGGATAATTCTCATGGGTATAGACTTTTAAAGCCTCGCGATAACAGGCGATCGCCTCTTCAATATTCCCCGCCCTGACTCCTTCTATTCTGTTACTATAGGCAGGCCCCAAATTGTTTTGAGTCGCTGCCCACTTTTCGGGATAATTCTCGCGGGTATAGACTTTTAAAGCTTCCAGATAACAGGCGATCGCCTCTTCAATATTCCCCGCCCTGACTCCTTCTATTCTGCCTTGATAGGCATTCCCCAAACCATTTTGAGTCGCTGCCCACTTTTCGGGATAAGCCTCGCGGGTATAGACTTTTAAAGCTTCCCGATAACAGGCGATCGCCTCTTCTATATTCTTTGCCCTGACTCCTTCTATTCTGTCACTATAGGCAGCCCCCAAATTGTTTTGAGTCATTGCCCAATTTTCGGGATAAGCCTCGCGGGTACTGACTTTTAAAGATTCCCGCAAACAAGCGATCGCCTCTTCTATATTCTTTGCCCTGACTCCTTCTATTCTGTCACTATAGGCAGCCCCCAAATTGTTTTGAGTCATTGCCCAATTTTCGGGATAAGCCTCGCGGGTACTGACTTTTAAAGCTTCTCGAAAACAGGCGATCGCCTCTTCTATATTCGCCGCCCTGATTCCTTCTATTCTGTTTCTATAGGCAGCCCCCAAATTGTTTTGAGTCATTGCCCAATTTTCGGGATAAGCCTCGCGGGTACTGACTTTTAAAGCTTCCCGAAAACAGGCGATCGCCTCTTCTATATTCGTCGCCCTGACTCCTTCTATTCTGTCCCTATAGGCATTGCCCAAATTGTTTTGAACCGTTGCCCATTGTTCGGGATAATTCTCGCGGGTACGGACTTTTAAAGCTTCCCGAAAACAGGCGATCGCCTCTTCTATATTCGCCGCCCTGGCTCCTTCTATTCTGTCACCATAGGCAGCCCCCAAATTGTTTTGAGTCATTGCCCAATATTCGGGATAATCCTCGCGGGTACTGACTTTTAAAGCTTCTCTAAAACAGGCGATCGCCTCTTCTATATTCGTCGCCCTGACTCCTTCTATTCTGTCCCTATAGGCATTGCCCAAATTGTTTTGAACCGTTGCCCATTGTTCGGGATAATCCTCGCGGATATAGACTTCTGATGCTGCGCTATAACAAGCAATGCCTATTTCTAAATTCCCTGCCCGCCACCCCAGAGGAAACTGATTAATTAAGTTGCCAAAATTGACAATAACTCCTGCGATGGGTGCAGCGTCTTCTGAGGTAATTTCTGTGAATTTTGATGTTGCCCAAACTTGTAAAATTTGAGCAAATTTTAAATCCAATTTGTCTAGATTTTGCTGTAAAATACGATATACGACTTGAGGAACTCCGCCACTGTCTGACGTTGCTTGCAACACCTCTATCAAGAAAGAAAAATACTCTTCAGGAGTTGCTGTACTGCTGACATAATTTGCCAAATGTGCCACTAGATTTTGCAACCAAGCTGCTGCATTTGAGTTGCCCTCTGCTGCCATATTAGCCGCTACCGCTTCCATGACTTGCACAAAATTGACATCAACTAACTCTAGATTGGCGTTGAGAATATTATCCTCTTCACCGCTAGGGCACTCAAGCAGGGCTTGAATCAGTTGGATATAGGCGGCGATGCGTTGTTCGTCCATTGGAGTTTCCCTTTATTCTGTATATATATCGATCGGAAATTTGGGGATAATTATGCAAATTCCTGAAAAATTCTAGATATTTGTCTTTGGAATGTTGTAGGGGCAGATTCACCAACCATAATCGCCAAAAACAAACCATCTCGAAAACCCGCCCCCACCCCATGCAAACAACCCAAAAACGCAATATTTTAATTGTTTTTTCGTATTGATGGCGGGGATGAGGCAGGTTTTTTAGATGGTTGATTTTTATCAGATATGGTTAGTGAACCCGCCCCTACAAGTCATGGAAATTTATCCAGATTTCTGGGAGATTGCCGATTTATGACAAGGCCAAATCATCACCATCTCCCCAAATTTCAGCCAACTTTTCCAACAAATCTTCAGCAATCAGATTCAGTTCCGCTTTCACATCCTCCTCAATATTTGAAGCTTTCTCCACAGGTGAAGATTTATCACGATAGAAAGATATATCTCTCTTTCCCAAACCTCCACTGCTAGAACCACTTCCCGCTAAAGCCTTCCCTCCTTCATATCCCCAGTCAGATTTCTCACTACTGTGCAAAACTTTATTCAAAATTGCCACTATTTCAGAAATAGATTTGTTTTGCAATTTTTCCCGAACTTGTGCTTGTACCGGGTCATTTTCTTCCAAATCAGATAGCAACTCTTCAATTTCATTTTGCACTAGCGGAATTGCCAACTCAATCCGATCCAAATACTCCCACAATTCCTCAACTGGTTTGAGATTAGTTAGAGAAATCTCTTCTGTTTCATCCATAATTTCCACAGCCGGAATAAAGCCCAAAAGTTTCACCTTATCGAAAGGTTCGGCAAACTGAACGACGATATATGCAATGCGATTTTCCCGCACTTCCGGCAGAAAAATCGCCGATTCTCCGAGCTGAACCGGACAGCATTCTATCTTGCCAATTCCCGGCAAAACCAAATCGCCCACATCCACAACCGCCCGCATTGCTGGATTCCAACTATCACCGCCATCAATATCGGTTTCCATTTCCATCCATTCCAAGAAATAGTTAACCGCCCAAACCGCCAGGGTATTGAAATAAACCCGCTTGCCTTTTTGCGGATTAGCTTGCTCTGAAGCAAATTGCAGAGCCAAATTGCGGGCAGTTTGCTCCAGAGGAATTTCTAACAAATAAGTATCTATGCTATTCACCATTATTCCTCGGGTTGATATCCAAACTTAAGTGCAATCTCTTTGACGAGAGCCAAACCTGTTCTTTTCCAGTGAGAGTTGAGAGTTTGATAGTCAATGTTTAACTCTCTGGCAATTTTAGACAATTTATCTGGAGGGTCTTGCAACAGCAATCGCAGTGCGAGTACGTGAGAATTGGCATCCGGTCGAGGGCGGCGATTTTCGGGATTATTTGGCTTCTTCTTATCTATTTTTTCATTAGGATAACTGTTTCGCAGTTCTGCCGTCGGATCGTCTTCAATACACTGCCATAGTTGGCGGCCGATGCGCTGCTTATTTTGAGCTTGTTCTCTCTCGATGAGTTGCTCAATTCCATTTTTCGTGGTATGGTCTATCGGTTCTTGAGCCTCAAATTTTTCACCTCGCTTGCTCGTAATCTGAGCATCAAAACTAACACTAAAAATCTGTTGCTGCATCCGGCGATATTGCTCATAGACTTTGTTCTTGAGAGTTTTATTGAACCGCTGAACCACTCGGGTTCGCAACACATCAGCAGCGAGATTGTCGAGGTCAATTCCCCTCAAAAATGCCGAAAGCGTTTTGAGAAAACCGCAATAAGCTTCCTGCATCATTTCCTCTAAATCAATATTAGGATAAGGATGCTTGCGAATTCCGGGCAAATGGGGAATGAGTTGGCACAATTGATTTTTGAGTCTTTCTTGTTCCTTACTACTCTCTTGCGAGTCTTTCAAGAGTTGTAGAAGTTGGCGTAACTGTTCGTCGGTGTTCACAGGCACGTTCGGATGACATCGAGATAATTCGATTATCCCAGGGAAAATAGCGCTGTAACGTGCGAGCAATAACAAAGTCAAGGAAATCGGTTTGAGTTCCCAACCCGTGGGTGGAAGCAACAAGTTGAAACTTGCCCCTACAGGAACTAAACCTGCTAAGGGTTCGACGGGGGTATAATGTCTCGTCATAGTCCAGTTTTTGCGTGTTGATACTCTGATATCGCAGGTTTTGGTGGCTTTATGCAGAATTGAGCAAAAATTTTTCGTAAAGGCAATGCAATAAGGACTGAAGTCCTTACTACGAAATTAATCCGGTGTAAAATTAACAATCATAGGGACTTCTCCATTGCGCTTTTGAAGAGATGTAGCAGGAGTCACCCAGTTTTATGCACATTCAAAAAATAAATCATATCAAACCCTTGATAGCAAAGGATTTGATATGAAGCGAATTCTATTAGCCAGGATTTGGTATAGCGCAGTTTCTACAATTTGTCGATCGACCTTTTGGCTTTATTTGTCAGATTTTTCACAGCATCTTTAGCATCTTCTGCTGCGTGGCGGGCGGAGGCTTCCGCTTGTTTGGCTTTGCCTTCAACCTGGTCTTTTCTGTTGCCGGTGATATTACCGAAAATTTCCTGAGCTTTGCCTTCTAAATTTTTGCCGATCGCCTTCGCTCTGTCTTCTGCACTCATAATAAGCTCCGTTTGGCAAGTTGCTTTAGTAACATTGTAAAATCAACTCGCCTGCAATTGCCTTTAACTTCATATTAATTTATATTCTGCTTGACCTCGGTCTTCTTCTGATGACTTACTTCCGGCCAACTCGTCACTCAAAAAGCCAAGGATTTTTTTTGACAACTGTATACATCCGCCAAATTCGTCCTAAAAAACTATTTCAAACTCGCCGCAGCAACTTTAATCGGTTCGAGCAATTCTAACGGCAAATGCAGCATATTCAATTGGGTGCTATCTGCTGCTTTCCTTTCAGGATCGGGGCCGTGATAATCGCTGCCACCAGTTGCAAGCAAACCGTAATAAAGACACAAATCTTTCAACTTTTGGATTTGGCTGGAACTGTGGCTGGGATGGTATACTTCAACTCCCATTAAACCAGCATCTACTAATTCTTTTAAGACTTCCTCAACAGCGCCGCCGCGAAATAAATAAGGGTGAGCCCAAACTGGTACTGCGCCGCAACTTTTCAGTAAATCAATGCCTTCGACGATCGAGAATTTCTCGTAATGCACATAAGCCGGGCCGTCATCTCCCAGCCAGCGATCGAATGCTTCCCGCGATGATTTGGCGTGACCGGCTTTTACAAGTGCAGAGGCAATATGAGGCCTTCCCGGTGCCATTCCTGGGGATGTTTTTGGCAGTTCGATCGCGTATCCCATTGCTGCTAATTTTTCGACCATTTCCTGCGATCGCCGAAACCGTCCTTGCAGGCGATCGTTCAAAGGAACGCGCAACTTATTGGCATCGGGATAAAAACCTAAAATGTGCAGCGATCGGCCGTTGTGAACGGTGCTGAGTTCGAGTCCGGGGACTATTTCGATACCGTGCAA
Source organism: Microcoleus sp. FACHB-DQ6 (assembly GCA_014695175.1). Classification (GTDB taxonomy): domain Bacteria; phylum Cyanobacteriota; class Cyanobacteriia; order Cyanobacteriales; family Microcoleaceae; genus Microcoleus. Next base: position 50,896 of record JACJNV010000105.1, read on the forward strand.
AGCAGCGGCGGCGAAGGCTTCATCCCAGCCCGACATCGTATCGTGATCGGTGACGGCCAAGGCGCGAACCCCCGAGGACGCGGCGGCGGCTACGAGTTCGGCAGGGGTGAGAGTGCCGTCGGAATAAGTAGTGTGACAGTGGAGCTCTAGCATTTTTTTGGTAAGTTAAAGTCTGTAAAACCTGCAATTATTCCCCTCACTCATGTGAGATATATCCTCATACTATTTTAGATTTTAGATTTTAGATTTTAGATGGGTAATGAGTGATACTATAAGGGCTTCGATCTTGTCTACAGTGGCATTTTTTTCGGAACAGGTTTCACTGTCAGCAACATTTTTTCCTCGTTATTTGTAATAACTTGTTGCCCATTTAATGCGTACATTTATGCTTATTCACACTCTGCATGACATGGTGGATATTCCGCCCGCCTTTTCAGTTGAATTTAGATGCAGAGTACCTTAGCTATTTCTTGATTTCTCTCATTGGGGAAATGACACCCTCTGGCAATTTGGGAGGAATCGGCGATATTTCAATACTTTGTATGTTGTGAACGGGGATAACTACCAGTTTATCTGCCAATTCGAGAATTATGGGGTCTGCCGTCAACATTTTGTGCAGGCGAGTGCCTAAAGTTGCTTGCTCTCCTACTGTTCCCTCTGGCGCACTGAACTGGAAGTGTTGCTGTTTGCCGTTGGTATAGTGGATTGTCAGATCGATAATTCTTTCTTGGTTGGTTGCTTGCATAATTTTTTTCCCTAACAGTCGATCGGGACTTGGCAAAATTAACAATAAATCAAAACTGGCGATCGCACCACCGTTGGAAAGCTTTTGACCAAACCGGGCTGTCGGTATGAAAGTTCGCTTGCTACTAATTTTATCACAAAAACTGTACTGAAACTCGCCAACTTACCAAGTATACAATTGGCAGTCCGGCTGTCTTCGCTCCTCAATGCGCGAGCTCCTTCGCCAGCAATATTTGGTCGATCGGGCTTTCTTCTATGCCAGTTGGCAAAGTGGCTCAATTTAGCCTCTGTAGCGACTTGAGTCAAAGCAGTCTCAAGTCATACAGCAGGGGCATTTGAGCGCTTTGGGTGTCACGGTTTTTCGAGGTGGGAACTGTGGAGGTTGGGATAGTGGCATTCTGCTGTCACTGCGGTAGAGGATTTTTTTATAAATTAATAACATAACATTCAGGTACAGCTTATGAAATCCACACTTTGTTTTCCAGAAACTTCTCTTCAATCTAACACAGTCACTGTTAATAATAATGCTATTGACTCTTGTATCCTTGCAGCTTGGATTGACTTAGTAGGAGGAGACTTTGAGAGCTTGGGAGGAGATGATTGGCTTCCCTTGTGCGGCGACATTGATGACGGCGAAATTTACCGGGAATGGTTTTTTTGGCAAGACAGCGAAGTGACTCAAGAGTGGGAAGCTTACGATCCAATTACTAATTATCGAGTTGTGGCATCTAGCCGAGAAATGCTGATTTCTAAAATTGACCAAATAGAAGATGCCAGAAAAGTTTAGCTGTTCGGGAAAACGTTAAATCTTGATGTTCAACTTTAATAAAAATTATGTAAACCAACCCGGTTTCTTTGCCGAAAGGCCTTAAAGAAACCGGGTTTTTAAGACCACAACTCTAGGTTTGGGTTTAGTTCCACGGGCAAAACCTAATAATTTATGTCGCTACTGCTTTTTGTTTTTCTCGTTCTAATTTGCGCTGCTTCAAGGCTGCAAGATTTTGTTTAATCGTGTCGATCGCAAATCCAGCCCCCTGCTGTTGGTATAATTCGCTGGCACGGAGCAAATCTGCAACAGCCTCGTCATCCGAGCGCAAATTTGCAAAAGCCAAGGCACGATTGTGGTAAGCTTCTGCCAAAGTTGAAACTTGTTCTACAGCGCTGGTAAATTTATCTTTAGCTTTGCGGTACTTTCCCGACTGATAAGCCTCAATTCCTTGTTGAAAATAAACGGAAGCTTTGCTGCCGCTGTCGGTATCTGGAAATTCTGGGTAAGTTAAAATTGGTTCTTTAAAGAGTACAGAAATGCTGCCCTTGCCGAAGTAAGCCCAAGTCATTGTTCCAAACCCAATCCCCAGCACGAGGGCAACAATGACAGACAGAGCAATAAAATTGGTGAGTTCCATAGAGCAATATTTGTTGTATTATAATATGATAAGTTAATTTCTAACTTCTGCACCAATGGCTGCGCGGATTTACCTTAACTGGAAATGGTTTTTCCGGTCGCTAGCTTTAGTATTGTCGATCGGCTTAATTACTGCAACTGCAAGTTCTGACGCAGCAACCAACGCGCAAACTCAAGCAGGGTGGCAATTGTTGCAGCGGGGGGAGACAGGGTTGGTGGTAGCAATGCGACACGCGATCGCCCCTGGTACGGGAGATCCTGCTAACTTTAAGTTGGGCGACTGTTCCACCCAGCGCAATTTATCAGCACAGGGAAGAACCCAAGCCAAGCAAATTGGAGCCGAATTTCGCAATCGCAACATCAAAGTTGCAAGAGTTTTATCGAGTCAGTGGTGTAGGTGTTTGGAAACAGCAAAACTGATAAATTTAGGCAAAGTCGAACAGTTCCCAGCGTTGAACTCGTTCTTTAGCGACAGCAGCAAAGAAGCCCGACAAACAGCAGCAATTCGCAAATTAATTGTTGACAACCGCAACACTAAAGGCGCGATTATTATGGTAACGCATCAAGTAAATATTACGGCGATTACTGATATTGTACCGCAAAGCGGCGAAGCTGTGATTCTCCAAGGCTCTCGACAAGGTAAAATCCAAATAGTCGGACGAATTGGAGGATTTTAAATACATAGAAAGTTATAATATTATCAATTCTCCATTACCAATTACCCATTGCCAATTTATATGAGTTTCCAATACAGCGCCGCCCTAGTGACTTTAGCAGACCTTGATAAAGAAGTTCTCGTTAAATTTTACACAAAATTTCTCGACATAGAACCAAACCCTTACATTCCCAATACTTATGCTGAATTTCAACTCCCCGGCTTAAGACTCGGCATATTCAAACCCAAAGATTCCCACAAATCGGAATTTGCAAATCGAGCAAAAACAGGCATGAGTTTGTGTTTGGAAGTCAGCGATATCGAAACTGCGATCGCCAGAATTTGGGTTTTAGGTTATCCGCCCAGCGGAGAAATTATAAAAGCTTCTCACGGTCTAGAAATCTATGCCTTCGATCCGGCAGGCAACCGCATAATTTTACATCAATCCCATTAGAATATAGGATGATGGCTGCTAATGATTTGTGAACTCTCGATCTTCTCTTCTCTTCCTTCGCGTCCTTCGCGTCTTCGCGGTTCGTTCAAAAAAACATCTAGTTCACAACCCGCTTAGGATTGCTACATAAGTTCTGCAATTGCTTCACCATCTTGGCAATGATATTGTAAAACCCGCCTCTACAAATCCAAACTCCCTTAACTATCTAATCAGTTCAGCAAAACTATAAAAACTGATAATTAATAACAACAAAGCTGTCAGGTGAGTTAGCTGAAATTGAGGCCGCGGGCCGAGGGATTCCCGCACCAAAATTGAAAAAGACGAACCAATTATATAACTCAAAGACAGCGTTAAATACTGCCACTGCAATGTTACACTCCACAGCCCGAGCAAAATCATCGCCAAAGTCAACATCACCAACTCAACAAAGCGAGGCGGATTGTGCTGAGTAGACAGAATCAAAGTGTCCAACCAATATTGCCAAGGTCTCATGTTTTAGCGATCGAGCTTTTGGATTTAGGCTTCTAGCTTAACCTACGATCGCCATTCAGTTTGTTGCTGCAAACACCTTAAAGCCTCCGCCGTCTCAACCTGCGGAAATTGCCCGTAAAAGCGGCTGACACTGTAAAAAGGGTGAGGAGTCTCCAGGACGATCGCCTTATCGCCCATTCCCGCCAAAAATCCCATCAAATCTGCCGGGGCGACAGGCGCGCAAATCCACAAAGCCATCGGCTGCTGCGACTGCAAAGCCTTAGCCGCCACAGCCATCGTCATCCCCGTAGCAATGCCGTCATCTACCAAAATCGCCAAAGCCCCCGCCGCGCTGACATTTGGGCGTCCCGGAGACAAATCTGCCAGCAGAGATTGAGCATTATTTTGGGCCACGGGCAATGCTGATTTTTGCAAGCGCCAATTCTGCAACTTTTGCTTTTCCCAGAGGACGTGACCGTCTGCAGTTGCAGCCCCGATCGCCAATTCTAAATTATCCGGGCGAGTAATTTTCTTAGCGACAACCACATCCAAAGGACAGCCCAAGCGACGCGCAATCGGCACAGCAACGGGCAAACCCCCGCGCGGCAAGGCGTAAACAATCGGTTTCACCGCCTTCTGTGTCATTAAACTCAACTTGCCGAACTCGTCCACAACTGCCTCGGCCAGTTTTTCGCCTGCATCGGCGCGATCGTCAAAAAACGGGTTAGAGAACATATTTTTGCCTGTACGAGCTCAACCAAACAATTGGAGATTGTGCCAGTGTTAATTGGAGATTGTGCGTGAAGCGTAGCTATCCCGTAGGGAATCGACAGCATCCCATACCAGCATCTAGCCAATCTCAAATCACCAAACCCGATCTAAACTATAAACTCTAGACTCCCAAATCTCTCCCTAATTGTAAAATGTATGTCCAGCGACTTGCAACTCAGCCTTTTTGACAACAATCAAAGTGCCACTTTTCAAACAGACTCAATACCAGCAAATGCCAAAATTCCCATCCCTCCCGGCACTTATCAAAATATGGAACAAATCGGCGAGCACTGCAACCGCTGCTACCGCTGCGAATTGGGCAATACGCGCACTCACGCTGTCATCGGGCGTGGCAATCCTCAAGCCTCAATTTTGATTGTGGGAGAAGCGCCCGGACAAAACGAAGATGAAACCGGATTGCCCTTCGTCGGGCGATCGGGCCAACTGTTAGATAAGATTTTAGAATCCGTGGGATTGAGTGCAGAAACCGACGTATTCATTGCCAACGTCATCAAATGTCGCCCTCCCAACAACCGCCCTCCGACAGCAAAAGAAATCGAAGCTTGCAAACCTTACTTGCTCGAACAAATTCGCATCTTAGACCCCAAAATTATTTTATTAACGGGGGCAACAGCCCTCAAAGGTTTGTTGAGCGACAAGCGACCAATTAGTAAAATCCGAGGTCAATGGATTGAATGGGAAAATCGTTTGTGTATGCCAATTTTCCACCCATCTTACTTGCTGCGAAACCCCTCCCGCGAACCGGAGACTCCGAAATGGTATATGTGGCAAGATATGCAGGCTATCAAGGCTAAATTGGATGAATTAAAATAGCAATTCTAATATTTTTTTGTTTGTGCTTTGTATGGGCGGGTTTCACGAACAATAATTGCCTAAAACAGATAATCTCGTAAACCCGCCCCCCACGGTAAATCGCTCAACCGAAAATTCGTGGATTTTCTTGCACCTCTGTCAGGAACAGGCAAGATGCCTGTTCCACAAGAAAATTATTTTCTATCAGGAACAGGCAAGATGCCTGTTCCACAATAAACAATATTTCATGTGGGGTGGGCGTCTCGCCCGCCCAAAAATACAATTTAGTTGCGAGACAACTTATTTTTTGCACGACAATCTCGCAGCCACAAACGAATCGCCTCAGCAATTTCGCTTTCACTATCTTGACCTAATAAAGGACGAACATCCGCCGCCGCAGTACCAAACCGAGAAACGATTTTTGCCAACTCCCAGCCGTTGTCCGTTTTAGCGAAAAACAGCCAATGATATTGCTGAATTTCAACTCGTTGTCCCCCGCGATACTGCCGTTCCAAAGTAGTAATGAAAACTTGACTGGCATTTTCAGGAACCGCATCCCCAGAATTTAAAGGTAACGGTTCAAACTCCGGGCGGCCGCCTAAAATTATTTGAGGCAGCGCGTAACCGGACGGTGTGTTTTTGTTAGAAGAAAAGTGCGATCGCACAATTACGCGATTAGCATAACTCGGCAAATCTTGCAACAGGCGATCGACCAAAGTTTCTAAATCAGCGGGACATGGCGATCGCGCTAACAAATAATACCGACTTGCATTGATACTGTTAGTATGATTTGTCACAAAATTAACTGCCCAAGTCGGAGTTGCAACCGCAGATATCAGCAGATAAACACAGATGAACGCAGATAAAATTCCATTGGCGTTCATCGGCGTTTATCGGCGGTAAAAAACAACATTACTATTGTTATCCCAACTCTTCACAAATACGCGCAAAAGCCGCCACCGGATCATCCGAAGCAGTAATCGGCCGCCCAATCACCAGATAATCCGCACCAGCTTTCAAAGCCGCCTTCGGAGTCATCGATCGCTTTTGATCGCCTCCATCGGCCCATTTCGGACGCACACCGGGGCAAACTAACACAAAATCATCCCCGCAACTCATTCTTAACTGTTCCACCTCTTGCGGAGAACAAACAGCACCAGCTAAACCCGTTTCCTTAGCCAACAATGCCATGTGCAAAGCATATTCCGGCAACTCCAAAGGTATTTTCAACTCAAAAGCCAACTGTCGCGAATTCAAACTCGTCAATAGAGTAATTGCAATCAACTTAGGAGTCGGTTGATCAACAGCCGCCGCCCCTTCAGTCAAAGCCAACTGTGCCGCTTTCAAAGCATCTTTACCACAAGTAGAATGGATAGTCAATAAATCCACATTATACTTAGCAGCAGCCCGACAAGCACCAGCCACAGTATTCGGGATATCGTGAAACTTCAAATCGAGAAAAATCCGCTTTTCCCGCTGTTTTAAAATTTCCAAAATCCCCGGCCCGGAACTCACAAACAGTTCCAAACCCACTTTCCAGAAAGATACATCAGGCAGTTTGTCAAGAAGTGCGATCGCCTCTTCTTGACTCGAAACATCCAAAGCAACAATAATTCGATTATCAGCGTTCATCAGCGTTCATCTTCAGTATTCATCTGCGGTTAAAAAAGAGATTCAAGACACCAAACGAACAAACTTATTCTTCCCAACCTGCAAAACCTTACCGCATAAATCAGCAGGTGATTCAAAAGTAAGGTTAACATCAGAAACCCGATCGCCCTCCAACTTCACCCCGCCACCCTGCATCAACTTCCGGGCATCGCCGCTGCTTTTACAAAGCCCGCTAGCACTGAGAATATAAAACAACTTAGCCGGGAACTGCACACTTGCCAAAGAAAACTCCGCCACAGCATCAGCTTGTCCCGCAGCACCTTTAACCAGGGCAATTGCATCTTGTTGTGCGCGTTCCGCCGCTTCCTTCCCCCGATACTGGCGCACCACATCCACAGCCAAAAGTTTCTGTTTTTCTCGCGGATTTTCGGGCAATTCATCAAGCGGCAAATCTGTCAATAGTTCAAAATATTGGGCGATCGAACTATCAGCAATTTTCTCCAACTTAGAATACATCGTCAGCGGGTCTTCCGACAAACCCACATAATTGTTCAAAGACTTCGACATCTTTTGCACCCCGTCAGTCCCGATCAAAATCGGCATCAGCAAACCAAACTGCGGTTTCATCCCAAAATGTCGCTGCAAATCTCTCCCCACCGCAATATTAAACTTTTGGTCGGTTCCCCCCAACTCCACATCCGCTTCCAAAGCCACGGAGTCGTAACCCTGCATGAGTGGATACAGAAACTCATGCAGATAAATCGCATTTTCCTGCTGCATCCTGGTATCAAATCCCTCTTTAGCGAGCATCTGCTGCACCGTCATAGTCTTCAGCAGTTCCAAAACCTTCGCCAAGTCCAATTTCGACAACCACTCGGAGTTGTAGCGAATTTCCAAACGTCCGGGTGTGTCAAAATCTAGAATCGGACGCACTTGGTCTAAATAAGTCTTGGCATTTTCCGCCACTTGTTCGGCCGTCAACTGGGTTCGCATCTCGGATTTCCCTGTCGGATCGCCAATTCTTGCGGTAAAATCTCCGATCAGCAGTACGGCTGTGTGACCGGCATCCTGAAAAGCTCGCAGCTTGCGGACGCAAAGGCTGTGTCCCAAGTGAATGTCACACCCTGTCGGGTCAATTCCGAGTTTGACGCGCAAAGGTCGATCGACTTTTGCCAGCAGTTGGGCTAAATTTTCGTCAGGGTTGCTAGAATCAGGTCGATCTGGAAAAATCTCGCTGACGCCGCGGTAAAGCGCTGAAAGGTTAGGAGTTATCATCGGGGAGCGATCGTCCATCATATTTTGCCAAAGTGCAGCAGAATTAGTTACACTCACTGGTTGACGAATAAAAACATAACTATCAAGCTACTATAATCCCAAAGCTGACCGGCTTTCATTAGCTGACAGTCTCTAGGGTTCGCATCTAAAATTAAAAGTCTTAAACCCCAAATCGAGTGAGGAAGTGAAATCCACGTGTCAACCAACGCAGTCCGCAATAACACGGAAAACTCAGCCCCCGTATTCGAGTTTGTTCAGTCAGTCAGTAAAGTGACCGCCGGAACCATACTCAGCATGACAATGCTTGCCAGTTCCGTAGTCGCTGGTGGACTGGTTGGCTTAGCGATCAGCTTCCGCAATTTGCCAGATGTTCGGATCTTGCAAACCTACTCTCCCACAGAAACTACCCACATTTACGACATCAACGGCAAGCCCCTAGCCAGCATCCACGACGAAGCCAACCGGGATGTCGTACCCCTTAACCAAATCTCCCCGAACCTGAAACGAGCCGTTCTGGCGATCGAAGATAGCAACTTCTTCACCCACAAAGGCATCAACCCCGGCGGGATAGCCCGAGCTCTCATAGTCAACCTAGAGAAAGGTCGAACCGTGGAAGGCGGCTCGACGATGACTATGCAGCTAGTCAAGAACCTGTTTCTTTCTCCCCAGTCAAAATTTAGTCGCAAGGTAGCTGAAGCGGTAATGTCTATCCGCTTGGAGCAAATTCTCAACAAAGACCAAATTCTGCAACTATACCTGAATCAAATCTACTTAGGTCACAACTTGTACGGCGTAGAGACAGCCTCTCGAAGCTATTTCAACAAGTCAGCAAGTAATTTGACTCTTTCAGAAGCAGCGATGCTGGCAGGCTTAATTTCTGCCCCCGAAGAATTCAGTCCTTTCGTCAATTACAAGTTGGCAAAAGAGCGGCAGGAAATCGTTTTAAACCGCATGAAGGATCTTAAATGGATTACGCCGGCCCAAGAGACTGCGGCCCGCCGGGAAAAAATTAAGCTAGGCAAAATTACCTCTTTTGGCGGCTCTCAAGTTCCTTACGTAACACAAGCCGTAGTCCAGGAACTGACTAGGCGTTTCGGGCGAGATGCCGTGGTTAAGGGAGGAATGCGCGTTCAAACCACGATCGACCTCAAAATGCAGCGCATAGCCGAAGAAACAGTCAAAGCGTGGCACAATCGGCTTTACTACCAAGGGCTGTTTTACGATCGTGAGGAAGGTCAAATTGCCCTAGCCGCCGTCGATCCCCGCACCCACTTCGTCAAAGCAATGGTGGGCGGCGTCGATTACGAAAAAAGTCAGTTCAACCGCGCCATTCAAGCACGCCGCCAGCCCGGATCTTCTTTTAAACCTTTTATCTACTACGCTGCCTTTGCTAGTGGCAAATACGGCCCGGATTCAGTTGTCTACGACTCCCCTGTCGGCTACCGCGACGGCGACGGCTACTACTACCCTCAAAACTACGGTGGCGGCTTCTCTGGTGCCGTCAGCATCCGCAGAGCTTTGGAAGTATCTCTGAACATTCCCGCCGTCAAGCTTGGCCAAGAAGTCGGATTGAATAAAGTGATTGAGATTTGCCGCGTACTCGGCATCAGAAGTCCGATGGAACCGGTGATTTCTTTGCCCTTGGGTGCCGTTGACTTGACTCCTTTAGAAATGGCAGGAGCTTTTGCTACCTTCGCCAACAACGGCTGGCATTCTGACACCACGTTTATCGTGCAAGTAACTGACAGCAGCGGCAACGTCTTGCTCGACAATACGCCTAAACCCAAATTAGTTCTCAATTCCTGGGCTGCGGCATCTGTCAACAGCGCCCTGCAAGGGGTAATTACCAGCGGAACGGCAAGGGCGGCTCAACTTGGGCGGCCGGCTGCTGGGAAAACTGGTACAACTTCCTCAGAACGGGATATCTGGTTTGTGGGTTACGTACCGCAGTTGTCGGTGGCTGTTTGGATGGGCAACGACAATTATAGACCGATGAGCTACGGTGCTACAGGTGGTACTATTGTCGCCCCTGTTTGGCGTGATTTTATGAGCCAAGCTTTGGAAGGTGTTCCCGCAGAAAGTTTCAAACCTCCTTCATCTTTTGAGCGGCCTTAATTATCAGTCATTAGTCATTGGGCATTGGGCATTGGGCATTGGGCATTGGGCATTGGGCATTGGGCATTGGGCATTGGGCATTGGGCATTGGGAATACTTTCTTTTTCTTCCTTCTTCCTTCTTCCTTCTTCCCTCTTCCTTCTTCCTTCTTCATTCTTCCTTCTGACACTAAGACTGTTTTTCCAGCTCAGATTTCATCCGCTCCAGCGTTGAGTTCATTTGATCGAACATCTGCTGGGGCGTGATGCCAAATTGATTGAGCTGTGTTTTTAACTGCTCTACAGTCATCTGAGCCATGAAGTCCTCAGACAGCTCAAAGCGCTTCATAAAAATACGGTAGCGCTCCATCATTGATTCCATCTGAGCGATGAACATTTTCTTGCCTTCGCGATCGAATTTCCCGTAATTGCCACCTAGTTTGATGAGAGATTGATAGTCTTCAAACAACAGCTTGGCTTCTTGCTGAACAATTTCTGAATCAAAAAATCCCATAGCTTTCCTAATGTTTTAATATTCTACTAATTTTGATCTAGGCGAGAAATCCCGCTGCTTTTTGTACCATTTTATCAGTTGCCGGAGGAAGTCCCTACCCCTTAAGGCACAAGAATAAGTAGAAATTTCCGTACAGGATTAGGCATGGGAATGGGGCATTGGGCATTGGGCATTGGAAATGCGGCATGGGGCTTGAGATGACAACAGTCAACTGTCAACAGTCAACTGTCAACAGTCAACTGACTTTAAACTTCCCCGATGCGTTCTAGAGGCCAAAACCGCACTACAGCGCGGCCGATGATGTTCTGCTTAGGTAAAAATCCCCACCTGCTGGAGTCGTTGCTGTTGTTGCGGTTGTCTCCCATCACAAAGTATTCATTTTCTGGGACGCGAAAAGGTCCCCACTGATATTTAGGAGGTTCGGCAATATATTTTTCAACGAGGGGTTGGTCGTTGAGATAAACTAAACCTTTTTTAACGGCGACGGTTTGACCCGGTAAGCCAATTATCCGCTTGATGAATGCTTGGTCTTGGGTAAAGCCTTCTTCTTGCAACTTTTCCGGGGGAGTAAATACTACGATGTCGCCAGTTTTTGGAGGTTCGAGGTAGTAGGAGATTTTTTCGACTACGACGCGATCGCCCACGTGCAAAGTAGGTACCATAGAATCTGAGGGTATGTAGCGCGGTTCGGCGACCACGGCTCGAATCACTATTGCTAAACTCAAAGCAATAATCACTATCTGAAGATTTTCTCGCTGCGACTTCCACGCTTTCTGCCACCAGCTTTCCGGCGGATTTTCTGCTACTTGTGTACCCAACTTATTTTTTTCAGATGTCATGAAAGTCCTCGCTAAATAGTTGCCATTAATTATCTGATTAAGCTCGCTCAGCATTTAAATTGCATCTCAAAAAATAATCAAACCATGAGCGGGCTGGGCACGCGAACCAGCCCCTAATATACAATTTAAATGCTGTAGAGCTTACCATTGAAGTAGGTCACTGTTAATTACTAGACGTGCAGTGTCGGCATTCGCAAACAATCTTGAAAAGCATCTGCGTTGCATCTGTGGTTTCCCTATCAATCAAAGATTTATGCAATAAGTCTCCCCTTGATATTAACTCATAAAAAAGGCAGAGAATTTAAATTCTCTACCTTTTTTATTTGAGGATTTTGAGTTGTTTGCGATTACGAGATTGGTTATTTCAAAACTTTACTCGCGATCGCACTTACTCAATCTTACTCAGCGCCTTGGGGCAGCAATTCCCGCTTTTGACCTTGCAGCACCTTAACAATTCCGTCCTCGCCCACATCGACAACAGCGGTGTCGCCGTCTTTGATGCGGCCAGAAAGGATTTCCTCAGCCAAACTGTCTTCCAGCAAGCGCATGATGGCGCGGCGCAGGGGTCGGGCTCCGTAGCTGGGGTTGTAGCCTTCTTCTACCAGCCGTTCCTTGAATTTTTCGGTCACTTCCAGGGTGATTCCCTGTTCTGTCAAACGACCGAACACTTCTTTGAGCATGATGACCGCGATTTCCTTGACTTCTTCCTTGTTCAACTGGCGGAAGACGATAATTTCGTCGAGTCGGTTGAGGAATTCGGGGCGGAAGTAGTTTTTGAGTTCTTCGTTAACCAAAGAACGAATGCGGTTGTAATTAGCATCGGCTTGGTTGTCGCTGAACTCGAAACCGAGACCGCCGCCGCCTTTTTCAATCACCTTAGAACCGATGTTTGAGGTCATAATCAGCAGCGTATTTTTGAAGTCTACGGTGCGACCTTTGGCATCTGTTAAGCGACCGTCTTCCAATATTTGCAAAAGCATATTGAAGACATCGGGGTGGGCTTTTTCGATTTCGTCGAACAGCACGACGGTGTAAGGACGGCGGCGGACTGCTTCTGTGAGTTGGCCGCCTTCGTTGTAGCCGACGTAGCCTGGAGGAGAACCGATGAGTTTGGAGACGGTGTGACGTTCCATGTACTCCGACATATCCAGCCGAATCATGGCGTCTTCGGAACCGAAGAAGTAGCCGGCTAGGGCTTTGGTGAGTTCGGTTTTGCCGACGCCGGTGGGCCCGGAGAAGATGAAACTGGCGATCGGGCGATTTGGATTTTTCAAGCCAACGCGAGCGCGGCGGATGGCGCGGGAAACGGCTTTCACTGCTTCTTCCTGGCCGATCAAGCGCTGGTGCAAGGTATCTTCCATGTGCAGCAGCTTTTCGGATTCGGATTCGGTCAGTTTGTTTACCGGTACGCCCGTCCAGCTTGCCACGATTTGAGCGATATCTTCTTCGGTGACAACTGGCGATGGGTCGGTTTCGCCGGTGCGGGCCGAGTCGGTTTTTTTGGCTTGGGAAATAGCGCGAATTTCGGCTTTGATCGTCATTTCCCGATCGCGCAATTCGCCTGCTTTGTCAAAGTCTTGAGAACGAACCGCTTCGTCTTTATCTTTGAGGACTTGGCGCAGTTCTTTGTCAAGTTCTTTGGCTGCGGGGGGCAGTTGCGAGTTGATCAGGCGGACTCTAGAACCTGCTTCGTCTACCAAGTCAATTGCTTTGTCTGGGAGGAAGCGATCGGAGATGTATCGGTGAGAGAGTTTGGCTGCAGCTTCGAGGGCCGTGTCCAAGATTTTCAGCTTGTGGTGCTGTTCGTAGCGTTCCCGCAGACCGAAGAGAATCTCGATCGTCTCGTCAACGGTGGGTTCGCCGACCATGACGGGCTGGAAGCGCCGTTCTAGGGCTGCGTCGCGCTCGATGTGCTTGCGGTACTCGTCGAGGGTGGTGGCGCCGATGCACTGGAGCTCGCCTCTAGCCAAAGCCGGCTTGAGGATGTTGGCTGCGTCGATCGCCCCTTCAGCCGCACCTGCACCGATCAAAGTGTGCACTTCGTCAATCACCAAAATCACGTTACCCGCTGTGCGGATTTCGTCCATGATTTTTTTGAGGCGTTCTTCAAATTCTCCCCGGTATTTGGTACCGGCAACGAGCAAGCCGATGTCGAGGGTAACGACCCGCTTGTCTTCAAGGATGTCTGGGATGTCGTTGTTAGCGATGCGCTGGGCGAGGCCTTCGGCGATCGCGGTTTTGCCGACTCCGGGTTCGCCGATGAGCACCGGGTTATTTTTGGTGCGGCGACCGAGGATTTGAATTACCCGTTCGATTTCTTTTTGGCGTCCGACTACTGGGTCTAGTTTGCCATCGACCGCCATTTGAGTGAGGTTGGCGCCGAATTCATCGAGGGTTGGGGTTTTGGTGCGGGCACCGCCGCCGGTGGCTGCGACTTCTGCGGTTTCTCCCAGCATCCGAATCACTTGGGTGCGGACTTTCGACAAGTCTACTCCCAGGTTTTCTAAGACTCTGGCCGCTACTCCTTCACCTTCGCGGATCAGGCCCAGCAGCAGGTGTTCAGTACCTATATAGTTGTGTCCGAGTTGGCGAGCTTCTTCGAGGGACAGTTCTAGAACCCGCTTGGCGCGGGGGGTGAACGGAATTTCGACTGCTACGAAGCCGGAACCGCGCCCGATAATTTTTTCGACCTCAATCCGAGCGTCTTTGAGGTTGACCCCCATTGATTTGAGGACTTTCGCTGCAACCCCGGTTCCTTCTCCGATCAGACCCAGGAGGATCTGTTCTGTCCCTACGAAGTTGTGACCCAGGCGGCGAGCTTCTTCCTGGGCCAACATGATTACTTTTATTGCTTTTTCTGTGAAGCGTTCAAACATGATTTATTCCCATCACCTGCTGCTATGTGCCCGTTTCGAGGTCACGCTCGCACAACGAGCGTTTGTGTTCGAGCGTTAACTCGTACTGCTTATTCTAGCGCGACACTCCCAACCTATCTGCCGCACTCGGCTGCGGTTGCAGATTCCAGGCTCATGTTGCAGGGTGGCTTTCAACTGGGAAGACCCAAATGGTGGCTGACCTACAACCTCCCCTAGACTGCAAGAAGATTGCTCTTCTCGGCCCGTGCCCAACCTACGACTACGTATTGATGGATTCTAGCATAATCTTTTTGGCTGTTATGCAGGTGCAAAAGTGATAATTCTCCAAGTACAGGCCGGGTTTTGCACAAAACTTATTAGTTAGATGCACGATCGATCCCCTAAACTCGCTCTTAAGCTGTTGTCCATCTCAAGAATCTTTTGGTTGGCGAGGGAAAGAGCGAGCTGGGCTTTTTTTATCTAAAATTTTGTCTCAAATCCTTTGAAGATTTGGGTGTTCTTCATGTTGTCTGTTGTGCGATCGCTCCTGAGCAATTAGTGACTGTTGATAGACTCTGAGGGGTTTGGCTCAGACTATACTCAGCAAGGTCAAAGACCTTGCTTTCGTAGCAGAGTGCTTTGGCTGTTAACTCGTCTGACTTAAAAGTCTGAAACTTCAATCGTGGAAAAGAATCTAAATCCTGTTTAAGGCGTAGTGAAAGTAAATAATGAACATTAGAAACTTAGATGACCAGGTAGAAAGTACCGAAAATGGATCGATCGAACTTACAGGTAAATTCCAGGATGCAGCCACAAAAACTTCTGCGGCTTGACACAAAGAATTCAATGCAGAAGACCTAGGACGTGTCTACTTTATTCGGCACGGTGAAAGTACCAGTAACGAACGCAACATTTTTGCAGGAGTTCTGGATGTTGACCTCACATCCTTTGGCCGGTTGCAGGCGCGCCGTGCAGGTGTTGACCTAAAGAAAAAAGGTACAAAGTTTGACGCAGTATATGTCTCCCACATGAGACGGGCACGGCAAACCTGTGAAATCGCCCTTGCTGAAAGTCAAGCACTAAAGTCGCCAAATACCCCCGTTGAGATAGATCATCGAATTAGCGAGAAATCCTTTGGCATTTTTGCGGGTCGCAACCTCAATCTGCTGCGTCTAGCCTTGGGCTACGAAGGCTTCGAGGAAATGTTGCACTCGCACAACGAAGCACCTCCGGCTGGCGAAAAGATTGCCCAAGTTTACTCTCGCGCTGCCCGTTTCTACGAGGAGAAGGTTGTACCGCACTTGGAACGCGGTGAAACAGTTCTAGTAGTGTGCCACCAATATGTATTGGAGCCTCTAGCACTTTATTTAAGCGGTCTACCGCCGCAGGCTTATAAACACCTGAAACTCCCCAACGGTAAAGCTCTCAGCGGTGTGGATCTCGTCAAGTTTCGCGACAAGGAATCTGGTGGTGCCGCTTCTGTGCGGAAAGAGATCAACGATCTTTCAATTATGTGGGCGATTTTGATCTATGCCGCCGCCTTCTTGCTGGGAAGCTTGGCAAGGGCAATCAGCACCTCAGAAGCAGGGATTCCGTCAGTCCTATTTCGAGCAATAATCGTTGCGTGTCTTGCCGCCTCAACGTTTTATACCTACCTAGACATTGACTTTGCAGCGAGTAAACGCAAAGTAACCTCTACTGTGAAGTATCTAGTTTACGGGTGGATGGCAGTGCGATGGGCAGTTGGGCTATTTTTAATATTTTCTGGACTCTTGTATCAGACTGAGGCCGATCTGTACAAAGTTTTGTGGGTGCTGTTTTGGATGGTTCCGCCAGCCCTGACTTCCCCAGTTTTATCAGTGCTTTGGGGCGGTAATCTTTATCCGTCGGCTTTATTGTCAAGAACGTTATCAATCGTTGCTCCACTGGCGCTTCTGGCTACATTGAAGGTTGCCAATTCACCGATTAACGTTGACAGCCTGATCTTTTTCGGCATCATTCTAATTGTAGGTCTGGCAATACCGGGAGCGATCGCCCAGTTTTGGCGCGACCAATCCCCGGTGGAATCCAACCACCACAGTAAAAACTGGAAATTCATCGGAGTGCTTGCTGTCGCATTCCTGGCATTGGCAACAGGGTTTCAGTTTACTCCCTCAACCTTCATTTCGGATCTATTTTCTTCAACCGATCCGAACCGCTCGCTCGCCTGTCTGCAACAGCTAGCATTGGCAACTTTAGTGTTTGTCTCAATGCGCGTTTTGGCTGTATTAACCTCAGCATTTACGAAGGGCAAGCTTAGCAAGGCAGAAGCTCGGGATGCTTATATCCTGCTTGTGAATCCCAACTTTTTCCTTTGGGCGGCTCTTTTCATCGGAATTAGTGCAACGGCAAATCCAGAAGCCGTAAGGTATGCAATTTTTTGGGCAGCGCTGGGATTTTTCTGCATACCGCTCATCGAACAGATATTGTTTATGAATTCATTTGGCAATGATATATTGAGAGAAACACTGCGTTCTTCGAGAGTGGCAACAGAAGATGTTAAAAAGCTTTTCTTGCAATTGGATACGGATGGAAGTAAGTCGCTGGAACGAACTGAGATTATGGAGCTGTTAGGGCTAATCGAAGATATGACAACAGGCGAACGTAGCTCTGAAGAAGTCAGAAGCTACATCACTGATTATCTGTTCAACATTCTTGACAGCGATAAAAATGGCACTGTCGATTTAGCAGAGTTAGAAGAGTACGTATCAACCTATGGGTTAGTTGCCAACCTGAACGTCGGATCTGCTAGTGCATCCCCAGTTGGAGGATAAGTGGCGATCGCCAAGAGTTGATACTAATGGATCTGACAGAATTTTTGTAAATTCTGTCAGATTCCAATTAAATAGAGAAGCAATTTACAGAGCCAGTTTCTCCCCAGCCCGTCAAACTTTAGCTTTAAAAACCTATCCCAAAGCGATCGAAATCGGACGAGAAGATTATGGTAACGGCAAAATTCCCCATCTTGTTTCGGAAAAATCCGTGCATTGTCCGGCAGGAGCGGTTTCGGAAAGCCTTACAAATTGACATTTGGTAGGTTGGTCTCTAGGAACAAAACCCAACGCTGCATGAGTGTTTGTTGGGTTTTACTATCGCTAGGTTCCAACCTACAAAGTTGATAAAAGCGACGTTTATTACGAGTTAACTTCCTTAAGTTGCTGCACGGGTTCAGAATATCGAGTTAGATAATTAACCCACTTTGGCCTTGACTATGACATAAGGCATTGGTTGAATTACGGATATATGTTTTGACTTTTTACCTATTGAATGGTTGGATAAAAATGCGTGGAAAAAATATTATTATCTGGTTAGCCCTTGTTTTGTTAGCCCTAACAGTGAGTATAGGTACTGCTATCTTCAACAGGCAAAACCAAGAAAATATAACTATAGCGATCGCTGCTCCCTTAACCAATGCAGGGGCAGCGACAGAAATAGCAGGGAAGTCAATGCTCCGAGGGGCTGAACTCTACGTTAAGGAGGTCAATAGGGCAGGGGGAATTGGTGGCAAGCACCTGACCCTACAAGTCTATGACGACCAAGCAAAACCCAACGCGGCTGAAGAAGTAGCCAAGAAAATTGTTCAGTCAAAAGCAGTCGCCGTCATCGGTCACTATTCCAGCAGCACATCTAAGGCAGCCGGAAAAATTTATCAAGCCTACGGTATTCCAGCTATCAGCGGTTCAGCGACTGCTGATTCAGTCACCCAGGGGAATGATTGGTATTTTCGCACGATTTTTGCCGACAGCTTTCAGGGCAAATTTATCGCTTATTACTTGAAACAGGTATTAGGATATTCAAAAATTTGCCTCGTTCACGGCTACGATGCTTATGGTTTAGGTTTAGGTCAAACCATTGAAGCACAATTCCAACAATTGGGAGGAGAGATCCTAGGCAAGTGGAAGTTAGAAGAAAACCAAAATAAAGCCACAGACCAGATTATTATTCAACAATTGCAGAAACTCAAGCAGCTCGGTCAAGCTCCAGAAGCAGTTGTCTTGGCTACTAATCGCGATCAAGTGACGAACTTGCTTGCTGAAATGAAAAATCGCAATCTGGATTTTCCTGTATTTGGTGGCGATGATTTAGGGGATGTGGCTATTGCTCAAGCCTTTACGGAGCGCCCTGAAGAAAAGGAAAGTCCTGGCTTCTTTACGAACGGTCTTTACGCCACAGTCCCACTCATTTATGACGTTGCTGACGATCGGATTCTACAATTTAGGAGAAGATTTGAACAGACTTACGGAACTCCTCCCGGTTGGTCGGCTGGTTCTTACTATGATGCTGTCAGTGCGGTGGTGGAAGCCATTAATCGGACTCAATTGAGGAAGCAAGATTTACCAAAAGCGGCTTTTACGGGGAAAGACATTAAACAAGACCGTTACTGGGTTAAAGAGGGTTTGGCTGCGATCGACACCCCAGAGACAGCGATTCAAACAGGAACTAGAACCTTTTACTTGGATAAGGAACGAAATGCTGTTGTCCCTATTGCTGTGGGACTGTTTGACAAAGCGAATCTTGTCTCGGCTTTTACCCAACTGCAAAATATTCCCAACATCCGAAAAGTTGCCAATCTAGAGTCACAAATCAAGAACAGCAATATCGTGCAGATCGGCCAGCAATTCCTGCAAAAAACCAACATTGTTTACGCGGGTATTGATATCAATAAAATTGGCTCGCTCGACGAAAAAACTTCAACCTATTTGGTCGATTGTTATCTGTGGTTTAGATATAAAGGAGAACTAGATGCTGATAATATTGAATTCATCAATTATGGCATAAATCGGCTCGATTCAGGGGAAAAATTAAAACTTAGCGACCCCATAAAAGTCGGTAAAGAAGCGGGTGTCAATCATAAGGTATACCGGATTAAAGCCGATTTTCATGAAGAGTTTGATTTTCACAATTATCCGTTCGACGATCAGCATTTGTCGGTGAGATTTCGACACGCAAACCTCACACGAGACAAGCTGATTTACGCAATAGATTTTGTCGGAATGCGCGATAAGTCATCGACCATCAAGGAATTACCTAAACAATGGAAAGAGCAGGTCTTTCAGGAAATCAGCTCTTGGAATCCTCAAAAGGTTTCCTTCTACCAAGATACCCTGACTAACAGTTCTACTCTAGGCGATCGCCGAGTTATTGATAGCGACTCCAATTTAGAATACTCTCAGTTCAATGCTGTCATTGACATCGAAAGGGACTTACTTGGTTTCAGCATCAAAAATTTGCTCCCCCTCTGGTTCTTTGTGGTTGTGGCATACCTGTTATTGTTTCTTCCCTTTGAGCATCTCTCAGCCGAGGTATTGAGCGGTCTGCTCCTAGCGGTCGTATTTTACCATCTGAGCTTGCTACAGGCTCTACCAGATGGCGTGGGTTATGTCGTTGCCCTCGACTATGCCTTTTATCTAGTTTACTTGCTACTGGGTTTAGAGCTAGTGCTAGTCATTGTGGGGCATAGAGAGATTTTCCAAAAGAGCGAACTCAAGCTTAGCCAATTAATGGGGTTTGGAAGAATGGCTTTTCCCATCCTTATTTTAATGTTTTGTGGTCTGTTTTACGGGTTCTATTTCTAGGTCAATAACTGCGGAAAGATAACAAGTTCCTTCAAATGTTCGTCTACCTTTTTTTTAACAGATTTAACTGACGCCCTCACCTCTATTTTCAAGAATGGACAACTGGGTTATGCTTAGTGAGAGAGATTGAGGAGTATTTCTACTCAGTATTGTCTAGGACGATCGACTTCGCTCCACTGTTGCAGTGTATACTGCCCGTCGGGGGGTGCGGAATGTGGGATCAAACTTGCTCCTATTCCCAAAGCGATCGAAATCGGACGAGAAGATGATAGTAACGGCAAAATTCCTCATCTCGTTTCCCAAACCTCTGTGCATCGGGGCGCAAGTTTGCTTTCAGATAGCCCTAAAAATTAACCAAGGAAAATATCCAATGAAGTTAGACAAGTTTGTACTCGCACAAAACATGACATTTCTAATCGCCATTCCACCACAAAGTAATTTGGCGAAATTGCTCTCCTTTTGCTTAGCGACAAAGGCTAGAAAAAAGACGACCGGAACAGAAATCTTAAAAATAACTTGTGACCTAATGGAAAACCCATCTAATTTGCCCTATTGGACTCAAGACGTGATGGGACTAGATTTAGATTACACCAGTGAAGAGTGGAAAGCTTTAGGAGAAATGGGCATCAACGATGCAGAGGAGTTTATGGCTACCCTCTGCCAAGAGTTGGAAAATTTAAGTTTGTAATATCTGGCCCTAGCGTCAGCAAAGAAACTCTCAGGTTCCAAACACTCTATCAAAAGCATTCCTCAGAGCCGGATAGTTAAAAAACCCTGTCTTTAGACAAGGAAGCGTCAACTTTCAAGAGAGAAACAAAAATATGTCTTTAAATGTTGAACTTTTAGAGCAAAGTTTTGAGAAAATCAAACCTCGTGCTGATGAATTTGCCGCTAGCTTCTACGAAAAATTGTTTACAAATCACCCAGAGTTGAAACCGCTGTTTGCCACAACTGATATGGCAAAGCAACAGAAAAAGCTCATAAGTGCTCTGGTTTTGGTAGTAGAAAATCTCCGCTCTCCAGAAGCTTTGGAGCCAGTTCTCAAGGCATTAGGAGGCAGACACATCGGTTATGGAGTAATTCCCAAATATTATGGGCCAGTTGGAGAAGCACTACTGAGTGCTTTTGAGCAATCTCTCCAGCAAGATTGGACTCCCGAAGTAAAGCTGGCGTGGACAAATGCCTACAGAGCAATTACTGCTTTGATGTTAAAAGGCGCCGGGGTAGAAACGACACCTGAAGAAGTTCAATTAGAAACAGAGATAATTCCAGAGAAACCGGTGACTATAGCAGCTAATCACCAACTAGAATCAGTTGCCGAAGAAGAGCCAAAATTAGCCGTAGATGTACTGGAAAGCAGTTTTGAGAAAATCAAACCTCGTGCTGATGAATTTGCCGCTAGCTTCTACGAAAACCTCTTCATCGCTCACCCTGAATTTAAACCGCTGTTTGCCAATATCGCTATTGAAAAACAACAGAAAAAGCTCATTAATGCTTTGGTATTGGTAGTAGAAAATCTCCGCTCTCCAGAAGCTTTAGGGCCAGTTCTTAACGCCTTAGGAGGCAGACACATCGGCTATGGGGTAATTCCAAAATATTATGGTCCAGTTGGAGACGCACTGCTCATGGCTTTTGAGCAGTCTCTCCAAGAAGATTGGACTCCCGAAGTAAAGCGGGCGTGGACAGATGCCTACAGAACAATTACTGGTTTGATGTTAAAAGGCGCAGTTGTAGTTTCTACACCAAATGTTGTCCCAAATCAAAAAGATGTCACCCATAATCAGCCAAAAGAACTAAAAACGCAATTACTGAACGAATCTAAGCCGAGCGTGCCACCAACCGAGGAACAGAAAAAGCCTTTAGTATCAATTCAGTGGGATGGCGAAATTATCCAAAAGATGCTCTCGAAAATAACTGATAGTTATCAGAAAGTTCAGGAGCAATCACTCATTCAGCGCTTGGGTGAAGTTATCAAAGGAATTTTAGGAAAATTCATTGATAATTTTTGGACACAACCTGCCTGGTTAGTGGCTATTGTTTCAGCAGTTCTGTTCATCATAATTTATGTGGCGGCAGACGACAATTCTTTAATTGGAGAGATTTTGCAGAGTGTTGATGCTCTTAGTATGGTCGTTGCTTTAATTTTATTCATTAAGGAAGCTCCCGATCGCCGGAAGCAATTTCATTACCAAGCTTGGAGTATAGTTGATGCAGCACACGGCGTAAAAGTTAGCTATGCAAGAATTCTGGCCCTCCAAGATTTGAATGAGGATGGTGTTTCTCTTAGAGGTTTGGATGCTATTGGTGCAGAGTTAATAGATATTAATCTCTCCCGGGCAAATCTGAGTGACACCAAATTGAGTGAATCCGACCTCAGTAATGCCAATCTGAGCCACGCTAACCTCAATAATGCTAACCTCAGTCAGGCTAAATTGAGTGGTGCTAATCTCAGTGGTGCCAACCTGAGTTTTGCTCGCTTGAGTCAGGTTAATCTCAGTAGTGCCAACCTCAGCGGCGCTAATTTAATTTGTGCAGACTTGAGTAACGCAAATATGAGCGGTGTCAATTTGACGAATGCTAGTTTGAGCGGTGCTAATCTGAATAGTGCCTACCTAAGTGGTGCAAATCTAAAAGGTGCTAAAGTTAGCATTTCTGACCTGAGTGGTGCTTTGCTCGAAGGCGCTGTTATGCCTGATGGCTCCAAGTATAAGTCTCTGGAAGATGGGGTCACAAACAAATAAATTGATGCCAGCTTTTTTATGACATTTTTGTCTGCTACTCTCCTAAAAGGGTGACGACTCTTTTAGTAGAATAGCTTTGGCTTACTGAAAGGCGCTCGCTACTAATGGTGAGACATTACTCTTTAATTTCTGAGACATACACTGTCGGCTCAAGAAGTTGTTGCCTTGCTCAATGAACTGGTAACAGGCTTTGATGAAATGACAGAAAAATACGGTATGTCTGCGATCGCTGGCTTGTGGTATGGTTGAGCTTATATTCCGTTATCTGTAATTTGGGTGGAATTGGGCAAATTTAAAGATTACGCCTTAAACCGCTGCATTTAGGCGGAAAACCCCTTTAATTTATTTGCTCAAAACCGACAAACCAATAAGCAACGCTCATTCTATGGCCACCACAACCGACGAGCCATTACCCTTACACGAACTTATTTCGCGGATTTTGGCACCGGAACCCTCATTCCAGAAGCCGAAGGGACTTCTATCGGGACTGGGTACGATGCAAGCCCTCAATCAGCGCCTCGCTAATCAACCCCTGCTGGATTTCATCAACGCCACTTTGCGGGGAATTAGTCAGGTCATTTTCGTCAACAACCCTTTGAGTGGATTGCTAATCCTCGCTGCTATGTTCATTCAGTCTCCCTGGCTGGGGGGCATGAGCTTAGTCGGGACTGCCAGCGCAACGCTAATGGCGATCGCCCTCAAAGCCAATCCAGGCGCCATCCAGAATGGGCTCTTCGGGTTGAATGGAATGCTCGTTGGTGCGGCGATGGCGTTCTTTGGGGCGTTTGGCAATGGAGCCTGGAATCCCGTCTGGGCGATCGCCGCCATTATCCTCTCGGCTCTCACAGCCGTGGTGATGGAGACAGTAGGGACGTGGTTTGCCACCCGGTTTCGAGTTGCTCCACTGGGCATCCCATTCAATGGGGTGATGCTCACCTTTCTACTGCTGCTGGCATTTGTGCCCCAACCCTTCTTCGATCTGGGGCCGCCGCCACCCCCTTTTCCAGCGGGTGCAATTGACGGATTTCGCTTGATCCAATCGCTGCCGATCGGTCTCGCGCAGGTCTTTTTCTCAGACAAGTTTGTTTCAGTTGTGCTAGTCGTCCTAGGCATTGCCATCTCTACTCCGATTGGGGCAGTGGTGGGATTGCTCGGTTGCGCCATGTACCTGCTAGCCGGTTTGCTGCTGGGAGCCAAGCCGGATGAATTGTATACGGGTTTGTGGGGCTACAATGCAGCTCTCACCGCGACGGCAATTGGGGGAGTGTTTTACACGCCAAACCGTCTCAGCATTTCGATTGGTCTGATCTGTGCTTTCTTGGCATCGATCGCCAGCATTCTCTTGGCTCCCCTGTTCTCGCTGCTGAAGCTACCCGTTCTGTCCGTGCCTTTTGCCATTGTGACGATTGGGTGCTGTCTGATTTTGCAGCGATCGCTGCCTTCACTCGTACCCGTGGTGCTGCATACAGTGGCGAGTCCGGAGGAACATCGACAGCGGTTCCGTGCAGCCAAGGAAACTATTGCTAGCTTCCGGCAACAACTTAGAGCCGCGCTTGAGGGAAAGCAACGCAACATCTTGTTTGAGCAGGCAACTGCTGCGATTAAAGGCGATTTGCGCTACATCTTCGATGCAATCGATCGCGATCGCAGTGGGTTCCTCTCAACCCAGGAGCTTGCAACTCACTTGCATCAGGCAGGAAAAGTCCTCTCTGAGGGTGAACTTACCTATCTGTTCAACTGCATGGATAGAGATGGCAGTGGTGCGATCGACTTTGAGGAATTTGGCGAATTAATGTTGCGCCATCAACGGTTGATGTCGAGATATACAGAATTTGTCACCTATTTCCTACCCATTGATGTCGATGCAGATGATGCCATCAGTATGCAGGAGATGAATACGGCGCTGGCCAGTTTGAGAGAGCCACCTCTGTCTGAGGATGAAATCACATTTTTGCAAGAGCAAACAGGAGGACAGGCGTTGACTTGGAATCGGTTTATAGAGGTGCTGCTGCTGACTTGAAGAGCGATCGCAATTTTGATACTAATCTCGATCGGACTTTTATACAATCATCCCTTACTGGAGGAACCTTATCCTATGACAACTCAACTCACTCATCCCAGAATCATTCTCGACACCGATCCGGGCGGAGATGATATCTATGCTTTCCTTTGGCTTCTGAGCTTGGTCAAACAAGGACTTGCTGAACTTGTCGCTGTTACTTCCGCAGATGGCAATGTCGCTGCTAAACGCACCTTTTCTAGTGCGTCGCAGATTTTAAATTTAGCAGGGTTCCCAGACATTACAGTTGGTCGCGGTGTCCCCATAAAACAAGTTGTGGAAGATGCCGGACATATTCATGGGGCCGATGGGATGGGCAATCTGTCTCATACTTTACCCCCACCCACCCATAATTTTGAGGATGCTCGCTACTCCGACGAAATCATCATCGACGAGCTGAACGCAAATCCAGGGGAGATTACCATTGTAGCGATCGGGCCCCTGACAAACCTCGCTGCGGCGGAAACGAAAAGTCCCGGCATCCTGAAAAAAGCCAAGGAAATTGTCATCATGGGAGGTGCTTTTTTCTGTTCCGGTAATGTGACTCCCCATGCCGAATTCAATATTTGGTTTAATGCTGAAGCTGCTCAGACAGTATTTGACAGCCGAGATGATATTGTCGTGATGCCGCTAGACGTAACGCGCCACTTAATTTTCACACGAGATATGACTCACGCAGTCACTCAGGCGAATCCAGAGAGTAAACTTTCTCAATTCTTAATACCTCTTTGTGAGTTCATGATAGGCACAGCCTTGGGTTATCGAGAAACAGCAGGAATTCCAGGTCTTCTTGTCCATGATGCAGCAACCTTGGGATACCTATTTTATCCAGAAACTTTGATGTTGAAAAGGGCAAAAGTCCGAGTTGAAACAAAGGGAGAGTTGACACTGGGACAGACATCGATTGATAGTCGTCCTGCACCGAAAACAGGAGCAAATGCCTGGGTAGCGTTGCAGGTTGATGAAAGCAAATTTTTCACCAGTTTCGTTGAAGATTTGAAGCAGCTATTCACAAGCGCCGAGATTTCGTGACGGCGAGATACCCAAGTTTTTTAATAAGTTGGGTAGCTGAACTGCCTAAGCCAAATTAAACGTGTTAGTTTCACAAAGGTAAAAAATAATGACGACCACAGAGCGGTTTAAAAAGTTCACTATTTTGCATTCCAATGATATGCACGGAGACTTTCTGGCAGAGGCTGGGGGTGAAGAGGGTCATCTGATAGGTGGAGTGTCCCTCCTTTCCGGCTATATCAATAAAGTACGCCAGGAAGAGAAAAACGTGCTTTTTGTCATTTCAGGTGACATGGTGCAGGGTTCTCTCATTGATAAGGAATATAGAGGTATTTCAACTATAGAAATTATGAATTACCTCGCTCCAGATGTAGTGACTCTGGGGAATCACGAATTGGATTATGGGTTGTCTCACTTACTATTTTTGGAAAAGATGGCAAATTTTCCCATCGTGAATGCCAACTTGTATATCACAAAGTACAATAAACGCTTGATGAATCCATATGTCATCCTCAATGTAGATGGATTCGATATTATGTTCATCGGAATTGTAACTGAAGAAGTTCTTAAGTCCTTAAAACGCGATCTCAGTATTAGCACATTTATAAGTCTTGAAGATGCCGCCTCAGAAGTGGGTAAAATTTGCGACGCCTACAAAAACGAGGACATTGACCTAACAATTCTGCTAACTCACATCGGTTTTGAAGAGGATAAAAAACTAGCAGCAATGCTAAACCCTGAATGGGGTGTGGATATGATCCTTGGCGGACACTCTCATACATTTTTAGAACAACCAGCCGAAGTTAACAATATTCTGATCGCACAAGCTGGAATTGGCACAGACCAAATTGGACGTTTCGATATTGTAGTGGATGACGATACTAACAGCATTGTTGAATGGAAGTGGCAACTTCTACCTGTAGATAATAATCTGGCCCAGCCAGATGCAGAAATCGAAAAGCTGATTGCGACTTTCCAAGAAGAGGTCGATCGCAAATATAATCGATTGATTGGTCGCTTAGCACATAAACTGACCCATCCTAATCGTGAAGAAGAAACGGAATTGGGTAACTTAATCGTTGATATTGTTGCCCAACTAGATAGCTTGGATGTAGCTCTGATAGGAAGCGGTTCAATCCGTCGCACAAAATTAGGCCCGCTAGTTACACTGAGCGATCTTAAAGAAGTTTTTCCTTACGACGATGTACTTTATAAACTTAAAGTTACAGGCGTACAGCTTACCCAGATATTCGCACACATTATGAGACGGGAAAACAGAATACCTGGTGAAAGTTGTTGTTTTCAGGTCAGCAAAGGTATTGAGGGAGTTTACAGTGATTCCCAAAATCAGCTTGAATCTTTGAGGATTAATGGAGAACCTGTACAAGCAGATGCTCATTACACTATCTGTGTAGAAGAATATCATTACAAAAATTCACTACATAGTCTAGGTCTAACAAGTGAAGAATTGACAAAATTAGACAACCCAAAGGTAGTTTCAACATCCTGCCAGAATATCCTTGAAGAATACTTTAGCCATCATCAAAATCTCAACAGCCAGATCGAAGGTCGATTGATCTACAAGTAGAATGTTCAGAGCTGGTTCTCACTGATTGTGATTATTGAGCCGGCAAGATGCCTGCCCACTAAGAAACTAGATTAAGACTGTTTAATGCAAATCACCACAAGGAATATTAGCGGAACCAGAACCAGAGATCAAAATCACATCCTATGATGAGACTGCAATTATTTATGAGGTGGAGTTTTTTCTCGAAAACTTTGAGGATGTGGAGCAGATACTCGATCGATTTATGACACGAATCTGGTACGCAGCGCAGCTTCAACAACCTGACGCTATATCGCTACCGATATGAATATGCTGTAGAACCTGGGGACAAGGCAGATAGCGCTTTAAGTAAGTTAGCCCAAAGCCTGCACTCAATTCCCCGATTTATGCCTTTAGCTAGAGAGGCGAAAAATTGGGATGACTTAACTAAGGCAACTATTTTACAGAAGTTTGGTGCGGCAGAGAAGGTCATCCGGCAGGGCGAGTCTGGTAATACTTTGTACATTATCATTGCGGGTGAGGCTAAGGTCACAGTCACGAAAAAGTTTGGCATGGAGTGGGAGATAATGACTATCTTGCGCGGTGAGTTTTTTGGCGAGATGGCACTGTTTAGTGGAGAACCAAGTCCGGTATCAATCGCTGCTGTTGACGATTTGCAAGTTCTTGTTATCTACTCAGATGCTGTAAAGACGATGATTGAACGTCAACCCAGCTTGGGGCGCGAAATAGGTCAAATTATCGAAGCGCGAAGCAAAGCGGTAAGGATGACCCGGCAGGCAGATGTTTCTTCCCATGCTGAGGTTGATTCCCTATGAGGATTTTGAACTAAATTGATATGGAGTAACCAATTATTCGTCAATACAACTTAAAGGCGCAATAAGTTACATTCTCAACTCAAAATTTATCGATCGCCAAATGCCAGTTTTTCTGGTGTAGCCGATCGCAAATTGGCACTTTCTCAACCGCCAAATATTGCTGAAATTCTGGTTTTTCTATGCCGCTGCGCCACATTACCAGAGCATCTTCTCCGGTGTCTTCGTAATACCGTTTCCGCCGTCCTGCCTCTTTAAAACCAAATTTGTGGTAAAGAGACAGT
Source organism: Microcoleus sp. FACHB-DQ6 (assembly GCA_014695175.1). Taxonomy (GTDB): domain Bacteria; phylum Cyanobacteriota; class Cyanobacteriia; order Cyanobacteriales; family Microcoleaceae; genus Microcoleus. The sequence continues at coordinate 79,485 of JACJNV010000105.1, forward strand.
GCGGCTAAATTAGATTCCCGCACTTCTAAGGTTGCGCGTTCTAATTGTCTATAGTGAGCCTTTTTTAGTAAATCCCAAAGCAGAGCTTGTCCTAAACCCTGACCTTGAAAGCGAGGATGAATTGCCAAAATTGTAATATGAGCTTCTTCTAAAATTGCCCACAGGCAACCCAAACCGATCAGGGTTGGGGTAAGTTTTGAGTTGGGAGTTGCTGGCGAGGAGTTCTCAACACTGAGCGGTTTTGAGTTGAGAATGCTGTTCGGCTCGATCGACTCGAGTTCGCTGTCGAATGTTTCTGATTTGCCGACCTCGGTTTCCGAGACCCACAAACCCAGTAAATCGCTGTTAGGACTGCCTAACTCGCGCCCATAGCCTTCGATCGTCCACAGTCCGCCAAAACAGAGGCGATCGAGTTCGACTGCACTGTTGAGGTCTTCGGCGGCGAGATGTTTAATTTCTAGAAAACGCACGGCTGTAAATTGTACACTGGAAAACACAGTAGCGATTAGCTGTTTGTTGCTAGTCCTGAGTCATAACTCACAAGTCTCCAGACATTAGTCTACTGCCAACGACCAATGACTGCTGATTAATGACTGCCGACTGCTGACTGCTGATTAATGACTGCTGACTAATAACCTAGGATAGTTATTGCGCGATGGTATCAACTCAATCTTTCGGGGTCGAATCGGGACTTAAGTATCTGTCTGAGTCAAAGCCGGCCCTGCAAAATCGATCGCCCAATCAAGAACTGTTACCGCTGACAGCCAGTGTTAACAGCAGCGATCGGTTGGAAATCGGAGGCTGCGAGGTGACAGCTTTGGTGGAGCAATTTGGCTCGCCGTTGTACATTTTAGACGAAGAAACGCTGCGGGCGGCTTGTACCCAGTACCGGGATGCTTTTAAGCGTTACTATCCGGGCGAATCTCAAGTGCTCTATGCTTCTAAAGCTTGGAGTTGTTTGGCAGTTTGCGCGATCGCAGCTTCCGAAGGTTTAGGCATAGATGTCGTATCCGCCGGAGAAATCCACACTGCACTGCAAGCCGGCATCAGCCCCGACAAAATCTACTTCCACGGTAACAACAAGTCCCGCGAGGAACTACAGCTAGCTGTCGAAAACGGCTGCACTACCGTAGCCGACAATTGGCGGGATTTAGAAACTCTAGCAGAGTTGGGAGAATTAGGTGTCAGCAGCCTCACCGGTGGGCCGACACGAGTTATGGTGCGGTTTACTCCTGGAATTGAGTGTCACACCCACGAGTACATTCAGACGGGTCAAATCGACAGTAAATTTGGCTTCGATCCCAACTCACTCGATCGAGTATTTACTTTCATCAGCCAACACCCGTCGTTATTTTGCGTGGGAGTGCACGCTCACATCGGCTCTCAGATTTTTGAACTGCAACCCCATGACGATTTAGCCGAAGTCATAGTTCAGGCCTTGACAAAAGCACAGAGTTATGGTTTGCCAGCAACAGAAATTAATATTGGCGGTGGGTTGGGCATTCGCTATACTGAAGCGGACGATCCTCCTAGCATTGAAGATTGGGCTCGTACTATTTGCAAGGCAGTGGTAGCAGCTTGCGAGCGGCAGCAATTGCCCTTGCCTAAATTGCTCTGCGAACCTGGTCGATCGCTCGTGGGTACAGCTTGCGTTACAGCTTACACCGTTGGCTCTAAAAAAGTCATTCCGGAAATGCGGACGTATATAGCTGTCGATGGCGGAATGTCGGACAATCCCCGTCCTATTACCTATCAATCAGTTTATCGAATCCTCGCAGCCGG
>JACJNV010000106.1 GCA_014695175.1 Microcoleus sp. FACHB-DQ6
CATCCTGATAACCTATGGCAAGGGAGCCAATTAAAAATAGTTCATACTTACCGCCAAGGTACTCAAGAATCCCCAAACGTAGAAACGAGTTATGGCAAAAGTAGTGATAGATGGAAGCCAATATACGCAAGGCGACCAACAAGAAGTGTTTTATACTTTGGTGTAGATAATTGTGTTCCACTTATCGAAGCCGAAAAACGGAATAATGGCAAGATAGAATATTCAACTAATGAAGTAAGTAACAAAATAATAAATACAATTTTAGAGAAAGCATCATTTTGTCTAAATAGAAAATACACAGCTTACACTACTAATGATACTGTACGGGGAAAAAGGTTTATTGGTGTTGAAGCTGACGGTATAAGATACTCTGCATTAAGCATGAGTGCTGGGGAACAAAAAATATTTTTCTTGTTGGATAAAATTTTTAGAGCAGAAAAATATAGCCTCATTTTAATAGATGAACTTGATCTTTTGCTGCATGACTCAGCAATGAATAATCTAATGAAAGTTGTGGCAGAAAGAGCGGAAGAAAAAAATATACAAGTGGTATTTACAACACATAGAGAATCAGTTATTGAATTATCGGATTTAATCAATATAAGACACATCTATAGTTCAGGAGAAAAAACTCTTTGCTTTAATGAGACAAAACCAGATGCAATCCACCGATTAACAGGAAAGCAACTTAAGCTAATTGAAGTATTTGTTGAAGATGATCTTGCTATGACAATAGTAAAAAAGGTTACGGGTGAACTAGGTATGTCTAGGCACGTCTCTATACAGAGCTTTGGAGCAGCTATAAATTGCTTTACGCTGTTAGCTGGACTACTCCTGCGTGGTGAAGATTGCGAAAATAGCATATTTCTACTAGATGGAGATGTCCATAGAACTAAAGAAGAGCAAAAGAAAAATTTAAAAAATGTCTTAACTGGAACTGACGAAAAGGCGAAATTACTCCAGGAAGTGGGTTGCGAAAAAATAAAATCCTTAAAGCTTCCAGCAAATACTAACCCGGAAAAGTACATTCACAGCCTTATTATAAACTTGAATAATACAGATAATCAAGAATATAATGAAATTATCCAAGTGGCCAAAGATATTAATTCTGTTGATGACGCTCACAAATATGTAAACCTAATTATAGAGAGGCTTGGTTGGGAGAGGAGTGTTGGGTTATCAAAAATAATTGACCTAATCAGTTCGAGTAACGAATGGATTGATTACGTTGCTGACGTAAAAGATTGGCTAGAATCAAAGAAAGTAGTAGTAGAAGAGACTGTCTAGAAAAGCGATGCCTATGGCAAACTTCGGTAACGCTTTTTTATTAAGAGTCGCAATTTTGACTCCTTGCAGAGTTATATAGATATCTGGTAAAAAATCAGTCAAGGGCAGGCAAGATGCCTATCCCACAAGAATTGTTGCAGATGTCCGATCGGCTTTTTGTCAAATATCCCAAATAGTGGTAATATCCCCGTATATCGATCGGCTCTGATGGAGAACAGCCATCAGACGCAAGGGGGAAAGTTCGGTGCGAATCCGGCGCTGTCCCGCAACTGTAATGAGATCATTGCATCTCTGAGTCAGGATGCCCGCCGATTTGTTTACCTGTTGTTTTTCATCTGCGAGGTATGGATGATGGTGAGCTTATTATTATTTTAAATTATTGGATTGGGGTTTTTTAACCGCAGATATCAGCAGATAAACACAGATGAACGCTGATGTAATTCGATCTGTGTTCTGAAGCGTATCTTATTTTAATGGAAAAAAAATGCGAATCGAAGATAGTGTTTGGCAGGGTAGTTTTGGCTACTGGCAAAACTTGTTTATTCACCAGAATATTTTGCCGATCGGACATACTGCTTGGAATGGCTTTTTGCATCGAGGACGGGGCTTGGTTGCTTGCAAAATCAATACTCCCATTAACGGTTCTGTGAATTGGAGCGTAGATACTATCAAGTACGATCTGCAATTTATTTCCCAATTGCACGCAACTGCTTATTTGCAACAACTCGAACTAGAGGAAAACACTGTTTCAAATCTGCTCCAAATCATTGATAGCTACGAACCCAAGGAAGCAATTATATTTTTGTCGATCGCCAACGGCCAGATTGATATCAATTTGTTGCAAAACTTGGCCATTTCTCCTGTTGAGTGCTATGAACAAGTATGCAAGCGCTGGGAAGAATTTCAACTCTGCCCGAAATCCTAAAACTTACTAAATTTTCCGAATGTCGCAGCCAAAATCCATCGAAATTTCCAAGGTAACTCGCTACCAAAATGCAGCGCTTAATTACTATTTGGGCCTGACAGATTCGCCCTACCTTCACTACGGCTATTGGGAAACCCTACCTGTGCCCGCTGACGAACTAACGATCGCACGATTGCGCCTCGCTCAGCAAGCTTATACTGTAAAACTGTTGGATGCTATCCCCAAAGGCACTCATACGATACTCGATGTGGGCTGTGGGATTGGCGGAAATGCGGCTTATTTGCTCGATCGAGGTTTTGCAGTGGAAGGGCTCGCACCCGATCCGTTCCAACAACAGCGCTTTCTCCAGTGTACGGGCGATCGGGCAATCTTCCACCTCACGAGGTTTGAAGACTTCAAAGCAACCCATTTCTACGATCTTATTCTCTTTAGCGAAAGTAGCCAGTATATGTCGGCTGTTGATATTGCTAACGGTGCCGCCAAAATCCTCAATCAGGGTGGCTACGTGTTGCTGGCTGATATGCTGCGCTCTGATGCTAATTATAAAGAGGGAATGTTCTCTAATTGTCATGTTGTTACGGAACTTCATGCAGCATTAAAGCAGGCTGGATTCACTTTAGTAAAAAGTGAGGATATTTCCGCCCATATTTTGCCGACTATCGATTTGTATGTCGATACTTTCCGCCGATATGGACTAAATACAATGATCTATGTTGCCGATTTGATTGCGATCACAGTTCCCCCCGTCCACAAATTCCTGCGCTGGATATTTCGCCGCTGGTTCAAGAAGTTGGTGGTTGAAGGATTGGAAGCGGGCAAACTTTTTGAGCAACATCTCTGTTATGAAATGCAACTTTGGCAGTTGTCAAAATCAGATGAACGCTGACACAAATATAGCAATCCTCGCATCATTTGTGAATTTCTTACTCCCTCCCCTTGATAAGGGGAGGGTTGGGGTGGGGTAAAAAGTTTACGACTCCTGCAAGGATTGCTATACAATGGAAATCGGTAATCGGTAATTGGTAATCATTCATCGGTAATCGGTAATTGGAGGCATAGCCTCCGGGTATTTATTCCCAGGCAGAGCCTGGGAACAAGGCTATAAAAAATAAAAAATAACGAATATGTCTGAATGGATTCTCGAATTCGCTGGCACTTCCTACTCCTATCCCTGCGGTTCGCGATCGGCAATTCATGATTTAAACCTCAAAGTCCCCGCCGGGAAACGCTGCGGGCTCATCGGTCAAAATGGCTGTGGCAAAACTACCTTTTTTCTGTTAGCAAATGGCTTATATCAACCCCAACAGGGAATCATTAGCTGGCAAGGTGAACCCTTTCGCTACGATCGCAAATCTTTGATGCAACTGCGCCAACAAATCGGACTCGTCTTTCAAAATCCCGAACATCAATTAGTAGCTTCGACGGTAGAAGAAGATATTTCCTATGGATTGTACAATTTAGGCTTGACAGAATCAGAAATTGCTCAACAGGTGCAGCAGGCGATCGAGCAATTCGATCTAAGCGAACTCGCCCGCGAAGCAATTCACAATCTCAGTTTGGGCCAGAAAAAGCGGGTTTCCATCGCCGATATCATGGTTCTCAAGCCGAAACTGCTGCTGTTAGATGAACCTACCGCTTATCTCGACCCGCGTCACACCCGACAACTGATCGGTTTACTTCAACAAATTCACAGCGCCGGAACCACCATTCTTTTAGCAAGTCACGACCTCGATTTCATCTACCGATGGGCTGATTGGGTGTTTGTAATGGATCGGGGAAAACTGATTTTAGAAGGAACACCGGAAACCGTTTTTGCTCAGCGGGATGTCTTGGAACAATTGCAGCTTGGCGTACCGCTGGCGATCGAGCTTATGGAGCAAATAAGGGCGATCGTTGAGAGAGATGGTAGCTCAAAAGTAAAGACTTTTGAGCAATGGCAACAACAGATTTTACAAGCGCGCCGGCTGCTTTAAAGATTAAGCAGTTGTGTCATCGGCCGGGACAGGAACTTCATAGCGCAACTCCGCGAAGGCATCTCCATAAACCTTCGCGGATAAAAGTCTTAGCGGGGGTGTTGTGATCGTGCGCGGTAGCAACGGTGCTCCGCTACCAAGTGTCACCGATGCAATTGACACAATTACCTCATCAAGCAACCCACGATCGTAAAATTGACCGACCAGATCGCCACCTCCTACAAGCCAAATATTCTTATTTCCTGCCGCCGCGATCATCTCTTGATGGACAGGTAAGACATCCCCTTTAACAAATCGAATATCTGCACCCTCGATCGCAGGCATAGTCCGAGAGGTAAATACCCAAGCCGGTTGTTCATAAGGCCATGCTTGGGGACGATCGGCACCTTCATCCATCTGATGGGTCAGAATCCATTCATAAGTAGTTGCTCCCATTGCTACTGCCCCTACTTCGCGGATGAAATTAGGATAGCTGTCTCCCGCCTCGCCGAACTGAAACAACCAATCGAGAGAGTTGTGTGAATCAGCAATAAAACCATCTAAGCTGGCGGAGGTGTAATATTGAGTTTTCATTAAAAGTAACCTCTAAAATGCCTTTACGGATTAAAAGACAAAACGCCTTCTATTGTAGAGCGTTCAAGCGTGCCTTGTCTATAATTTAAAAAAGTGAAAGATGGCGATCGCACTCTTCACCTTCATTTCCCGTTATTTGGTGAGGAGATGAACGGGTGACGAGGTGCGATCGTCACCCTAATAGCTAGCAGCTTGGTGTATTGGTGGCGATCGAGCTTATGGAGCAAATCAGGGCGATGTTTCCAACAGACTATCGCTCAAAAATCCCCGCTTTCGAGCAATGGCAACAACAAATTTTACAAGCACGTCGGCTGCTTTAACGAGACTTAGACCATTGATAATTGGCGTTGCTGATTCACGGTATGAATTACCTTTTCGCTTGAAGTTACAAAACTCACCCTCAAGCGGGCTTATAGCAATTAGGAAATCTTTAATTCATACCTCTATTCCGCAAGGCAGTTTATAGCAATTGCGAAATCTTGAATTCATACCTGTATCCAGCAACGCCCCCGTGGGGGGAAGTTCAGATTACACATTACCAATTATCAAAAATTGATTTAGGAAAAAGGCGATCGCCCCACTGCCGATCGGCACAGTCAGATTGTCAATTCCCAGCTTGGAAACCGACTCCAAAGTAGCAGCCGCCAAAGCTACAACAGCAGACACAGCCCAAGTTTGCCAAATATTGCCTTGAACCGTCAGCAAAATCAAACTGCTAACAGCAAAACTCACCAAATACATAGTTGCAGAACCTTCCCAACTCTTCTGTATTCCCCAAACTCGATAAATATGTTTGCCGTATTTCTGGCCGATGACAGCAGCCAATCCGTCGCCCCAAGTCATGACTAAAATGCCCAAAGCAGCGTACTCCTGATGCTGTAGCGGCCAAAACCAAGCTACGAGAACGCTGATACTAACAGCATAGAAAAAAGTCCCCAAACTCTTCCGGTTGATACTGTTAAGACTGGGCAAAATCGGAACTTGGTAAGAAATTAGGGCGATCGCACCTGCTAAAACCCCCGCCGAAATCCCCACCCAACCGGGTATTTCCAGCCACCACGCCAGCAAAATCACATTTCCAGTACCGATGTGCACCACCTTCCGCGATACTTCAGGATCGACAGAAGTAAAGCGATTTAACCCTTCAGCTACCAGTAAAATCAAACCCAACCAGACTCCCACGAGGGAAATTTGCAACCACACAGTCGGAATTTCAGAAAATATAGACACGATATTTAGGAAAAACTTATTTACATCAGGCACTCTTTACTACTTTAGTGGAAAGCCGATCGCTCTGTTCGGTGTTGGCAGGATTTTCAACCGTCGCTACGGTATAATTTACTCGCTCTCCTGTGGTCGGTTTTGGAGACAAGGTGAGTTAGTCTAATCAAATTAGTCGTTTGAAGTTTTGAGAGGCTCAGAGAACCTGATTACTATGCAGTATGTCTTAATTATTCATGAAGTAGAAAATTATGAAGCTTGGAAACAGGTATTCGATCGTGCTGAAAGCATCCGAAAAGAAGCTGGCGAGCGCTCCTATCAGGTCTTGAAGTATGACAATGAACCAAACAAAATTGTTCATTTCTCCGCCTGGACATCAATCGCAGATGCTAGGGCGTTTTTTGAGTCGCCTAGACTGGTTAAAATTAGAGAAGAAGCCGGAGTTAAAGCTCCTGAGTTTATTTATCTAGACCAATTAGAGTCAGGAGTATTGTGAAAGACCTATTTGTATAATGTAAGTTGTTCAAACTATGTGATTATGTTTTGAGTATGTACGACGGTAGCTACTACCAGCTAATGGCTGAGTACAATTGCTGGATGAACCAAAACCTATATTCGGTCTGCTCGGCAATTCCTGATGAACAGCGCAAACAGGATATGGGTGCCTTTTTTAAGTCGATTCATGGCACTTTGAATCACTTACTGTATGGGGACAAAGCATGGATGGGTCGTTTCACTCTTCACCCATTTTCTGGTACCGTTATCGGTCAAGAACTGTATGCTGACTTTGAGGTTTTGAGAGCAGAACGGGAGGCAACGGATCGGCAAATTATAGAATGGTCTAGACACCTTAATTCTGAGTGGTTGAGTCAACCGTTTGAGTACACAAGCAATGTAGATGGTAAATGCCGCGTGCTACCGACTTGGGTTCTGGTGACACATATGTTCAATCATCAAACTCACCATAGAGGGCAAATTACCACACTACTCAAACAACTTGGCTACGACCCAGGCGTTACAGATATTCCGTGGCTACCCGCTATATCAATCGGATAATTTCTGGTTGTAAACCGACACGGCCGAAAACTCGGCGGTTAAAACCTCGTCTACACTTGCCTCTCGTCCCAGTAGAGGGGGACTCAAGAAAATCAAGAATTTAAACTTGTTTCGATGGGTTTTGTCTGTATAAACGTGATTTTAACCCCCGACTTTTCAACCCTTGCCTTGTGAGTTTTGTGTGTATAGAGGCGGTTTCCACCGCCGGGTATTCTGTAGAAATCCTACGCCTTCACAACTCCCCTTTTACCAACTCCCGCACCGCAGCAAAAGCCCTCCTCCGCCACTCGACGGGCAGCAGCGACAATCCCAAACCAACCCACATTTTCGCCTCAGAAACACACTTTCCAGCCCGCACCATCAGGCGCCCTTTTTCAGTTTCGCCCACCTCAATCAGCCGCAAACCTAGCGCTAATTGAGTTTCTGCAATCCTTTTGAGCCTGACTGTTTCCAGCTTGTCGGAATCAAAC
>JACJNV010000107.1 GCA_014695175.1 Microcoleus sp. FACHB-DQ6
ACTTTAGTTATTACTAATTTTGACAGTATGAGCGAACAAGCTAGCGAGCTAATCAAGCAGGGGATTTCGCAATATCAGGCGCGCCAATTTGAGGCGGCGCTGGGTTCTTGGCAGGAAGCGCTGGCGCTGTATCGCTCAATCGACGATAAGCGCCGATCGGGTGCGGCGCTCGGTAATATGGGCGTAGCTTACGAAGCGCTGGGAAATTATGCTCACGCGATCGAGTGCTACCAGCAGCATTTGGTGTTAGCGCGGGAAATTGGCGATCGCCGGGGCGAGGCTAATGCTTTGGGAAATCTGGGCAATGCTTGTTGTGCTCTGGAGGATTTTTCTAGTGCTATTGATTACCAGCAACAGCGTTTGGCGATCGCGCGGGACACTGGCGACGGGCGCTCTGAATTGGAAACTTTGGGCAATTTGGCGCTAGCTTACGATGCTAAGGGAGATTTGCCTGGTGCGATCGAATGCTATCACGAGCAGTTGTCGATCGCGCGCGCGAGCAAGGACGATCGCATTGAGCGCAATGCTCTCAAGAATTTGAAGCTTGCTTACAAGTATTTAGCAGATTACGAGAAGGCTAACCAGTACCGACAGCAGCAATTGGCGATCGTCCGGCAACTGTTTTTAACTGATAAAAATAAGAATTTTGTACAACTTGCAGAAACAGTGGGTTTGAATCTGGTTGAGGATTTTGCCGGGGCTAATTTAAGCGGTTTTGACTTGCACTACGCTGATTTTAACGGTGCGGATTTGCGCGAGACAAATCTCCGGGGCGCAGATTTGACTTTGGCGGATCTCAGCGGTGCTTTGCTGAGCGCGGCTATTTTAATTGATGCTAATTTGTGCAATGCTAATTTGCGGGATGCTGAACTCAGCAGCGCCAATTTAAGCGGTGCAGATTTGCGGACAAAGCTGCCCCGGGCTAATTTGAGCGGTGCAAATTTAACCAACGCCAATTTGAGCAGTGCTTATTTACCGAATGCGATTTTAGTAAATGCAAATTTGACAAATACTGATTTTAAGAATGCTGATTTGAGCGGTGTTAATTTGAGTGGTGCGAATTTAAACGGTGCTGATTTGAGCCGCGCTGATTTGACAAATACGGTGGTTGACAATGCGAAGTTTTTTTGTTGTCTGGGAATTTCGGATGCCCTGAAGGTTGAATTGACGGCACGGGGCGGGATTTTTGAGTAGAATTAACTGGAAAGGTTGGTAATTGTAGAGGGTAAGAAAAGCTATGACTGCCGTAACTGCAAAACGATTCTCGATCGCCGAATATCACCGTTTGGGAGAACAGGGATTTTTCGCCCCCGACGAACGAGTTGAATTGATTCGCGGAGAACTTATCCTCAAGGCTGCTAAAGGTAGACTGCACTCTGTTTGTAACAGTCTTTTAGTTGAGGAGTTAATCCTTTTACTGGCAAGACGCGCTCGCGTGCGCGCACAAGAGCCAATTATTTTGTCTGATGATAGCGAACCAGAGCTTGATGTTGTTATTGCCCGCAAGCATTCTGACAATTATTTATCTTCTCACCCGGAGCCTGCTGATATTTTGTTGGTAATTGAGGTTTCCGATTCTACGTTGAAGTACGATCGCACAACCAAGTTGTCTCTCTATGCTGAGACTGGAATTTCTAATTATTGGATATTTAATTTGGTTGATAATCAACTGGAAATGCACAGCGAACCTTATCAGAAACAAAACGGGAGTTGTAGTTATCAACTGCAACGAGTTGTTTTGCCAAATCAGACGGTGGTAATTCCGGCTTTTCCCGAGTTGTCTCTGGATTTGTCTTTGGTATTTCCCGCCTAGGCTTCCTTCGATGATATAATACAAAAGTGCGATGGCTACGCCCCGGCTTGCGCCTACGAACTCTTCACGAAAATAGCACTATGACCGCTCAAACTCTCGCTCCACCCGAACAAATTGTCGAGCTATCGGGTATCAGTTGGCAAACCTACGAAACTTTGCTTGCCGAAATCGGCGATCGGCAAATTCGACTGACATATAATCGCGGCAATCTGGAAATTATGGTACCTTCTCCAGAACACGAACGCTTCAAAACAATAATGGGTCGATTTGTTGAAACCTTAGCGGAAGAATTAGAGGTGAGAATTGAACCCCTTGGTTCCACAACTTTCAAGCGTCCTGAACTTAGCGGGGTAGAACCGGATGAATGTTTTTACATCCAGAATATTAGTGCAGTTAAAGGCAAAAAAAGAATTGACCTGAATCAAGATCCGCCGCCGGATTTAGTGGTGGAAATTGATATTACCAGCCGTTCGGAAAATAGCTTGCAGGTTTATGCGGATCTGGGAGTGCCGGAAGTTTGGATTTATAATGGACTGCGACTCAGAATCAACAGATTAGAAAATGGAGAATACGTTGAGGGCGAGATCAGTTTAGCATTTCCCAGCTTACCGATATTAGAGATTGTTAGATTTTTGGAACAAGCAGAAACAATGGACTATTTGGAATTAGTGAAAGCATTTCGGAATTGGGTAAAAAGCCAAATTCAGCAAAACCAATGACTTGCGGATCAAATTAAACAAAATTTACAATTCTACCCACGAAAAAAAGCTGTGTTGTGATAAAATAGAGATGATAAACTAATTTAAATATCAATTACAGGCTGGTAGTGCCAGCAATTCTACCCGATATGCGATCGCTAGAGTCTCACAACAAATACCCAGATTGCTTGTGGATGCAATTAGAAGCAATTCCAGTTCCATCGGTTGCACCCCAAACCCAGCAGCTCGACATTCACTTGAGCCTGAATTTTAACGAGCATTGGGAACCCCTGCTAGGTGGTCGCGTCAAATTTGGTTTGCAAGGCGGGACGCTCAAACTCTATCTAGAAAACTGCGAAATACCCGTAGCATCACGTCAGTTAGTCGGTTCTTTCCAGCTTTTGCCAATAGAAGAAACCCTGGCCATTCAAACCAGTGCAGAAAATTTAGTAACCGAAAGTCAGCGGGGAGTTCAGGGCGGGGAGAAGGCGGAAAAAACTAAGGAAACAGAGAGCATATTTTGTCACGTTTCCACAATCAGCGATGATACAACGCCAGCTTGGATTTTTGCAGTAGAACAGGGCAAATCAGTATTAAAAGGTTTGCTAAAAAGTGCTAAGCTGGGAGAATTAGCTGCCAAAGAATTTCGGCTGGCAGCGGCTTTTGAAGTTGCTAAAGAAGATATTAATCTCACAGATGCGGAGGGTTTGTGGCCGCACGATATCACGCCAAATCAACATTCGGTTTTAGAAAGAATCCTGACTATATACCTGCAAGCAAATAAACTCCAGCCTGCCCTGAGTTGGGCGGTGTTGTCCTACAATTTGCCTCCGGTTGAACCGCGCGAAGTGAAAATTGTCCCGGAAGCTGAATCGGAATTGCAGGAAATGGTCGATCGCATTATCTCTGCTGAAACCGACAACTTTGTAGAGTTGGCCACCATCGCCAATCTCAACCCAGCACTAGATTTCGCGGGTAGCACCTTGCGCGGAACGACTTTAAGTGCAGTGGATTTTAGCAGCGCAAATCTCAAGCGGGCAAATTTCCGGGGTGCAACCTTAAACGATGCCGATTTCAGCGACGCCAACCTGCAAAATGCCAAATTCGGCGGTGCAGATTTGAGTGGGGCTTTCTTAGGAAATGCTGATTTAAGCGGTGCAGATTTGCACAAAGCAAGTCTAGCTTTAGCTAACCTCAGCGGTGCCAATTTGAGCGGCGCAAACCTGCTGGAAGTGAACTTCACAAATACTAATTTCAGCGGTGCGAATGTCGAGTCAGCCAGATTCGGGAACAATTCAGGAATTGATGAGGAGATGCAGGTGAATCTACAGCAGCGAGGCGCAATTTTTGAGGAGGTTTAGTCCGTAAGTGCGAGCTCCCCTTTATCCATCTGCGTCCATCCCCGTTTATCTGTCTGCATCTGCGGTTCACAAAGAGCGTGAAGCGTAGCTATCCCGTAGGGAATCGACCATCATCAAACCTTGTAAAAAAAAATCGCTGTTAAAATAGAACCATCATACCCTCCCAACTCATCTCAACATAAAAGTATATGAAGATAGAAGATTATCCACTTGCCAAAAAATTGATATTAGATGCCGAAGGCAACATTACTCAAGTCATTCTAGATTATACCGACTATCAGTATTTCCTAGAAGCTATAGAAGATAGAGGACTTCTGTTGGCTATGCGCGAAGTAAAAAATGAAAAGCCGTTAAATTTACGGCAAGCACTTGCAGAACTGGAAACAGAAGGAAAGTAGAATATCTGCCCAGTTTTGTGAAGGATTTAAAAGCTCTTAAAAGTACGCCTGTTTTTCAGCAAATCAAGGAGTTTGCTTTTGCGGAAATTCCTAATGTTAATGATTTACAGACAATAGTTAACTTAAAAAAATTGAAAGGCGATGATAATGCGTATCGGTTTCGGGTTGGCGACTATCGAATAGGTTTTTATTTTGATGGCGAAACAGTTACTTTTGCAAGAGTTCTTCACCGGAAAGATATTTATCGCTACTTTCCACCCTAAAGCTGTTTTCACTCTTACAGTTTGATTAAACAAAAAGCGATCGCCCTTTTATCCATATCCGTCCATCGTGGCACAGGCGTCTCGCCTGTGCTTCCGAATCGGGTCAAAAAGAGCGATCGCCCTCCCAAACAAATTATCCTTCATCCTCCGACTTTACAGGAGGACGCCCAGAAATCACAATAAATCCCACAGACTCAAGAGTCATGTGCGGGCGGCGAATACCAGCTAAAACCGCTTGACTCAACAAACTTTCGGTATTGATTTCATCAGCTAAAACCGATTCTAAAAGTTGTTCGGATTTAGAAAGTCGATTCAAGCGCAACTGCAATTGATTCACCCGGTTTTCGAGTTGGGTAGCAGCAGTGACAGCAGATCGATCGCACATTTCCACAAAAGCCGATCGCCCGCGCAGCAATTCCTCCGATACCACCCGTCCCTTTTGACAAAAATCATCCCATTCTAGCGCATCGACAAAACTGTCAATCAGCGACGTGCGATTTTTCGACAAATTGTAATCCCGAGTCGGCCCGCCTTTCCCCTTATAAGCCCGCTGCAAAATCGCTAGAAGTTCCGCATCTTCCACCAGAGACATCGGCTCGCTGCGAGCATCTACAAACACAGTTTCAAAAGTTGGGAGAAACAGAGCATCAGCGCGGCGCTGCAAAGCTTTCAAGTTGTAATTTTCGATGTTTTGTGCTTGCAAAACTTGCTCGGCTGGCTGCACATCAGTCTGGATTGAATAATTAAACTGAAAGCCGAACCACTCCATCCCTTCCCCAGCATCCCAACTTTCATCATGCCGCCACATGGCAAAAGCTTGCCCGCGATCGTCCCAGCGAATATAAGAGCCAAGTGCATCGATCAATCCCTCACCAATGCGGTAAAGAGCCACATCCGCATTCTGATAAGCAATACGGCGATTGTAACTGCCATATTGCTGGCAATAAGGAACCAATCTGGTCATCAAATCGTTCGAGGGAATCAACGTTTTTTGAGTAGGTTTATAGCGCATCAACCCCGAGATACTCGGATGTTCGATTTGTTTGAAGTGGAGAGCTTGACACAACCAACCTTCAGTTGCCCGCTGCATTTCTTTATGCTTAGCATCGCAGTTGTCGAGAGATTCAAAATACTGAGATGCACTGTCATCAAGAGTATCAATTTCATCGAGAACGTACTGTTCGTCAATTTTGATTTTCTCTTGTTCAATTTCAGTTTTAATCGCTTCAATTTCGCTGGATAAGCCCTTGCCTCCCTCAGCAAACAACTTTTCTTCAAGTTTGAGAAGTTTTTCCTCAGCATAAAACTGAAGGCTGGCAATAGATTTGTTAAAGATATCAAACCCATCTTTTAAAACTTGAAACCAAGCTTCGTGGGGACTCTCCGCCAAATCCGGGCCTGCAAACAAACAAAATTGCACTCCCATTTTGCTGCCAATGCGATCGACTCTGCCGAGTCTTTGTTCTAACTGGTTGGGAAACCACGGCAAATCGAAGTGAACTAACCAATCTGTCACTTGTAGATTTACCCCTACTTCCGCCGATCGATCGCACACTAAGATAAAACAATGCGGCTCAGTCTTAAACCGCTTGAGACTAGCCTCAACATCATTAGCCGATTTGCTCGTGTCATGGCTGGCGATCGCATTTTTACCAAAGATTTTAGCTAAATTTTCCGCAATCTCTTTACAAGTTGCCGTAAAACTGGTAAAAATCACAATTTTCGGGAAACGCTCGCCCGGAATCGGTCGTTTAATTTGCTGTTGAATTCTCGACAGCAAATCGCGAGGTTTGCTGTGATACTCGCGCGGAACCTTCAAAGCAACTGCCAGAAATCGGAGAATGGCGATTCGTAACAAACTCAGTCGGTCGAGTCCTTCCTGGGGCTTTTCCAGGGTGTTAAGCAAGGTTTCCAGCATTTCCCTTTCTTCGGGAAACAGCGCAGTTTTGGTCAAAATTGCCGTGTCATTTTGTCCAAATTCGCGATCGAGTTCTGGAGTCGATTTTTTCTGCAAACGAGCTTTGACAACCCGTTCTAAAACATTCAGCCAAGTACCGGAAGCGCGGAAAAACAGCAGAAAAATTCTCTGATATTCGCTCGACTTGGGAGCGACTGTGCGCCATTTATCGAGTACGGTTTGAATTTCCGACCACTGTTCATCATTCAGATCATACTCAGTTTTGGGGACAGCATCTCGCTCGAAAATCACATCTTCGACCGCATCCCGGCGGTTGCGAAGGATGCGACGATGCAGGCGGTAGGTATCGCTAACGTGAGTGCGAATAGTTCGGACAAGCCGAGCCTGTTCTGCGGTTTCTTCCGTTTTCAAACAACTTTCTAACTCTGTTGCTAATCCGATTAAATAATCATCTTTGGCAAAAAGAGTGCGAAGTTGAGCGAGTTTTGTTTGCAAAACAGCAGGCTTGGCATTTTCTCGGAAATCGAGCAAAGCGCGGCCGATTTCTTGACGGTTTTGCACCTGTTCTTTGAAGCTTTCCAGGTCATCAAGACGGTAAGTTGTGGGCTCTAGCAAGTGCAGCATCGTTAGAAAATCTTGCTCGCGGCCGAGAACTGGCGTTGCAGATAATAACAATACATTTTTGCTTTTCTGAGCTAGTTTCTGACAGAGTTCAAACGACTGCTGCTGAGCGCGATCGCTCGAATGTGCCATTGCCGCCACATCATGCGCTTCATCCACAATCAGAAAATCTAGGTTAGCGTTGCGGCTAATTTGATTGATGTCGCTAACAGCAACAAGCTGCACTCGGTCAGCAAAATGAGACAAATAGAATTTATTTTCCAACTCCTGCCGCCACTGTTCGAGCAAGTATTTCGGAACCAGTACCACAGCGCGGCCGTTGGGGTCATCTAGCAGGAATTGGCGGAGAATTGTTCCGGCTTCTACTGTTTTTCCGAGTCCTGGTTCGTCTGCCAATAAATACCGCACGATTGGGTCTTCTAGGACGCGCCGGACAACTTCAACTTGGTGCGGATAGAGGTCTATGTTAGCAGAAATTAAACCGGTCATGCCGCGGCTGACGGCCCGCTGTTCGATCGCAGATTGAACGAATGCCAATCGGCGATCGTGAAAATACGGCGTTTCTTGGCCTTTGACTGCTAAAATGTCGATCGGATCGGCGATCGGGATATTGCAGCGAACGTAAAGTTCGGTTTCGACAGCTTGCAAACTTTGGCTGTCGGGCAGGTCAATTTCGTACTCTAATTTATCTTCATCCCAGTCATAAACTCGCCCAATTATCCATCTTTCCTGAGTGGTACTCCAGAGATAGCAGCGGGTTTGGCGCTGAAGTCTAGCTTCTTGCAGTAGACTTAAGGGCACAGTTTTGCGGATGCGGTTTTTAACTGAGCAAAAATATTCAACTACGGCATCAGTACGCGATACCTCGACAACTTTTCCGACTCCCAAATCGTTTCTGGGCGATCGCACTAACGAACCAACATCAATCATAATTATTACAACCTGACAATACTTACTAGATTACAATAAATCCTTTCCAGTTAAAAATTCTAGCAAAATGCGATTTTTGCCTGCGTCACTTTTCTAGTCAAATGACAGCAAATCTTGTATTCTGAAAAAAATAAGTTTAACATGGTAACTAACATTTTGCACCATTCTCAAGAACGGGCAAGATGCCCGTTCCACAAAAGATAAATTTTCTTGTGGAACAGGCATCTTGCCTGTTCCTAAAAGGTTAATTGAGAATGGTGCAAGATATAAGTTAAAAGTCACATCTTGCACCATTCTCAAGAACGGGCAAGATGCCCGTTCCACAAAAGATAAATTTTCTTGTGGAACAGGCATCTTGCCTGTTCCTAAAAGGTTAATTGAGAATGGTGCAAGATATAAGTTAAAAGTCACATCTTGCACCATTCTCAAGAACGGGCAAGATGCCCGTTCCACAAAAGATAAATTTTCTTGTGGAACAGGCATCTTGCCTGTTCCTAAAAGGCTAATTGAGAATGGTGCAACCTATGAGTTAAAACTAACATCTTGCACCATTCTCAAGAACGGGCAAGATGCCCGTTCCACAAAAGATAAATTTTCTTGTGGAACAGGCATCTTGCCTGTTCCTAAAAGGCTAATTGAGAATGGTGCAAGATATAAGGCATGGTAACTAACATTAGAAAACGTAGTGAAACAATCTCAAACCCTGGATTCAACGCCCTTGAGTGCGTAAATCCTGAATCACTAATTACGAAGAAGGAAAAATAACGCCTAGATTACCAGATTCCCATTTCGGATATTTCTGCATCACACTGCTATAAATTTCCGACTCTGTGAACCCTGCTAACCAAGCTTGTAGCGGCGGCCAAGGCTGTTCGTTGAACCAAGCTTGATCTGTATGAGCAAATTGACGAACAAAAGGTGCGATCGCCATATCAGCCAATGCTACATTGTTACCAAACAAATATTTAGTCGCGCTTAACTGTGCATTTAGTCGGCCCAGATATAAAGAACCTTCATACCGATGTACTTGGGCCTCAACACCTGGATAACGATCCGGGTACTTATAACGGTCAAGATGATATTTAAACCCCTCATCAAATAAAGCGATAAGTTCCAGCATTTCTGTAAGAGAACCTTGCTGTGGCATTAACCATTTTTCAGGATCGTGTTCTCTCAATGCCCACAACATGATATCGATACTTTGATCGAGTACACGCCCATCCACATCAATCAATATTGGTACTGTACCTTTGGGAGATACTTCCAACATCTCTGGTGGTTTGTCTCGCAAAACAACTTCCCGCAACTCACACACCCGATTGCTAACCATCAAGGCCAAGCGCGCGCGCATAGCATAGGGACAGCGGCGGAAGGAATACAAAATCGGGTATGTTGCTGACATATAATATCAATTCCGGTTGCACCGGAATTATTGTTGACTGTTGACTGTTGACTGTTGACTGTTGACTGTTGGTCAAAGAAATGAAAATAGCGCGAATTATTTGTTGGCCTCGGGATTCGACTTTACGCCCGACTCCCGAAGCGCGGATTTGATATCATTCCGGCAGTAAGGCCGGAATTGATATAATTAGTCGATCGCACGATCGGGTTTTTCGGGTCCGAAACCCGGTTGCTTTCGATATTTCTCGTCGCCACACAAGATTTTTCGTAGAAACCGGGTTTCTTTGAGCTTAGTGAATAATAATATTAGTCGATCGCACCATCTACTTTTTCCTTCGCATCGTAGCGCGCGCCTATATGTACTTGGTTGCGACGCTTAGCAAGCTCAATCTGACGTTGACGTTCAGATAAAGCTTGTTTTTTGGTTTCAGTTTTTGAGTCATGACAATGAGGACAACTCACACCAAGTACAAATAATTCAGAAGCCTTATCTTCCTGACTAATCGGGTGACGACAACCGCGACAAAGTTCATAGTTTCCCGGCTTTAAGTCCTTACCAACAGAAACCCGTTCATCAAAGACAAAACATTCACCTTCCCAACGACTTTCTGCTTCCGGCACTGTTTCCAAATATTTTAAGATTCCGCCTTCGAGATGATAGACTTCCTCAAAACCTTGAGTACGCAAAAAAGCAGTAGATTTCTCGCAGCGAATACCACCGGTGCAAAACATTGCCACCTTGGGTTTATTGCGTAAAGCAGTTTCCCGCAGCACCCATTCAGGTAACTCGGAAAAGCTTTTTGTTTTTGGATTAATAGCGCCTTCAAAAGTACCCATAGATACCTCGAAGTCATTACGCACATCAACCACGACAACATCGGGATCGTCAAGCAGCTTATTCCACTCATCAGGCTTCACATATTTGCCAGCCATGAGGCGGGGATTAATGTCCGGTACTCCCATCGTGACTATTTCGCGCTTCAAGCGTATTTTCAGGCGGTAAAAAGGTGCTTTTTCCGAGAAAGATTCCTTGTGCACGAGATCGGCAAAACGCGGGTCACTACGCAAGAATGCCAGCACTGCGTGTACGCCCTCGGACGGGCCGGCAATCGTGCCATTGATGCCTTCTTGGGCCAGCAAGATAGTGCCTTTAACGTTGTTGTTGTTGCAACAATCGAGTAGCGGTGTTTTCAGATCAGCAAAATCAGGTAGTTCAACGAACTTATATAAAGCAGCGGTTAAGAAATAAGCCATAGATTGAATGGATAAGAGTAATTAAATTTCATAATTAAATTATATGAAAATTCAGTCAAAGCGGACGGTGGGACTCGAACCCACGAGGTTCAGCGGAAGAGGTAAGCATCACTCATGGAACCCGATACTGGCAAAGGGTTACATCCTCCGAGCTGATTTTTGTATCCAGTTTGGTCTCCAAATTGTCTCCAAAGTGCTAACCTTGTCCTGTCGCTTTTGAAATTTTACCATGAGCCATACGTCTAGTAGAGGTGCGGAATGTGGGTTAAAAGCACCACGCAAAAAGTCGAGGGCTGATTTGGGGGATATGGAAACTGTGCTGGACGTATTGGCAGAGCTAGGCGCTTAACCCAAGCCATATTTAGAGACACTCCAAATACTCTCCACATTGTCTCCAAATTGTCTCCAAGTAGCTATCCAAAACCCGATGTTTATCTCCAAAAACATCCTGTGCAACCACAGAGACCAAGCCCTAGAAACGCCAAAACCCTTGATTTCTCAAGAGTTTTAAAGACTGTTCGCGCAAGCGGACGGTGGGACTCGAACCCACGACGTTCAGCATGGGAAGCTGACATTCTACCACTGAATTACGCCCGCGCTTAGTGTTTTTTACTTGCTTTCACCTTCTTTCACCTTGGAGGGTCGCGGTAAAAAACGACTAGAAAAACATTGTACAACTATTTTCTGATTTTGAGTATAGCATTTTGACAATCAATTTGGGGGGCAGCCGATCGTACACCGGAGCCATCAACTGCGGCGGACGAGCAAATTGTCATCGCCACGAAAAGCTGCACCGAACATTGACAAAGAGTTAGCGGCTTCTGCGCCCACATTCCGATCGCGATCGAACTGCATCATTTTTAACACCGCCACCAAAGCTTCCGCAATTTGAGTCTGTCGCCATCCCATCACCACGAACATCGCACCGTAAACTCCCCATCCTTCACTTTCCTCAGCAACATAGGTAGCGCCACCGCAGAATCGCACTTTCTCACAGCCGTTACCCCCCGCAGCCTGTCTTGAGAATCCGAACTATGCAGCGCTGCTTGGATTTCCCTAATTTCCCTCGCGCCATTAAAATATATTTTTGTTACTTTTATTTAAGATATTAGCAAAAAGTGCCGGATTGTGGGAAAATAAAAAGTTAACTTATTAGATTGTGTCTGCAAATTAACAGCATCAAACTTCAACCCCAGAAGAAGTTCAGAAAGTAATTGCTGACTTTGAGCAATATTGGCAACCGCTAATCGACGATACTCTGGAAATGACTCAAAAGGTAAAAAGGCCCCAGCAAGCAGTGATGAAGCAGTTAGAAAATAATCCAGAGAGAGTTTATATCGACGCGGCGCTAGCGAATTTGTGATCGCCACAACCTGCATAAAAACGAGATTAATTACGGTTCTGTATGGTGTTCTGTTGCTTGAGAAGGGTGGACAAGATTCCGGTTGGAATTTTATTGAGAAGTTGGGGCATTTAGGGAACTCCACTTGATCGCAAACATTCATTGAATTGCTACGATCGCAGAATCTGGAAAGTTCACTGATTCTCCACTCTTAACAGTACAATTTAGTAGAAATTTTAAGGGATTTCCCGTTTCAATGTTGTCCCCCGCTAGGAAAGGGGGAACTCCAAAATAAGGATTTTAAAATCGCTTGATTGCACCCGCCGAGTTCGCGTAGATATTATATCGGCAGGTAGATGACTCATTATTCATTTTAATATATATATATATATATATTAAATATAAAGACAAGATAACTATAATACGTCGCCAGCAATATATCTGGTAGAAAAAATGAGTCAGAATAAGTATTCCAAGAAATCTCAACCTAAAGCTGGTATCAAAACTGAGCGAAAGCAGCAAAACAATCAAAACGACTTATTTCCTGTAGTCGGAATAGGAGCCTCTGCAGGTGGATTGGAAGCCTTTATCGAATTACTGAGCCATTTGCCGATCGATACCGGCATGGCCTTTGTAATAATTCAGCATATGTTGCCGACTCAGGAAAGTGTGTTGAGTGTGATTCTGGCTCGATCGACCCAGATGCCCGTGCATGAGGTGACAGATGGGATGCTCATAGGACCGAATGAGGTCTACGTTATCCCCCCGAATGTCAGCATGAGAATCGATCGATCGATGCTGAAGCTAACGCCTCGCGGCAGAGGAAAGGGGGTATTTATGTCCGTCGATATTTTTCTGTTGTCCCTCGCCGAAGAACGGGGGAACAAAGCCATCGGCGTCATTTTGTCCGGGAGCGACGGCGATGGTGCCCAAGGGTTAAAAGCAATTAAGGCCGCGGGCGGTATTACTTTTGCCCAATGTCAAGACTCGGCACAAGTTAGCAGTATGCCCAACACTGCCGCGGCTACGGGTCAGGTAGACTTTATCTCGACACCGGAAAAAATTGCCCAGAAAATAGCAGAGCTCGCCCGTCATCCCTACATGGTCGAGCGGCTTTTGACAGAATCGACAACCAGCGAAGATGCGATCAAAAGTGAAGATGCGATCAAAAGTAAAGATGCGATCGCCACGATCTACAGTTTGCTGCGGGCGGCTACAGGAGTTGACTTTACTTACTACAAGCAAACCACCTTGAAGCGGCGGATAGATCGGCGGATGTTCCTCTACAAGCTGGAACGCATCGAAGATTATGCCGAATATCTCCAAAACACCCCGGCAGAAGTAACGGCGCTGTATCACGATGTCTTAATTCATGTCACCAGCTTTTTCCGCGACCCCGAAAGCTTTGATGCCTTAATCACCAATGTTTTTCCCGCAATCGTCAAAGATAAATCGCCGAAAACACCGATCCGAATTTGGATTGCCGGCTGTTCAACGGGTGAAGAAGCTTACTCGATGGCCATCTGCTTGCTAGAGTTTTTAGCAGCTCGATCTACTAACTTGCTGATTCAGATTTATGCCACAGACATCAGCGAAAGTGCGATCGCGATCGCCCGCACTGGCTTTTATACCCAGGCCCAAGTCGCGGATGTTTCAGCCGAACGCCTACATCGGTTCTTTGTCCAAGTCGAGGGCGGATACCAAATCACTAAGGCCGTGCGCGAACTCTGCGTCTTTGCTAAACAAAACCTGATCGCCGATCCGCCATTTTCCCAGATGGATTTGATTGCCTGTCGGAACGTGCTGATCTATCTGGGGTCCGAGTTGCAGAAAAAACTGCTGCCAATGTTCCACTATGGGCTTCGGCCCGCGGGCTTTCTGCTGTTAGGCACTTCGGAAACGGTTGGTGAGTTTTCAGAATTGTTTGCGCTATTCGATAAAAAGAACAAAATTTATAGTAAAAAACTGCTGTCGCATTGCCTCAGCATGGATTTAACTGCTAGCAACTATCCTCTGACACCCCTCAACCCTCCACCGCTGCTGACGGAAAGCTGGAACGAAATAGAAATGGAGAAACAGGCCGATCGCATTGTTTTGAATCACTATGCCCCTGTCGGGGTCGTGATTAACTCAGCCAGCGAGATTCTGCAATTTCGAGGACAGACGAATGCCTACCTAGAACCAGCTCCCGGTAGGGCGAGTTTTAGCCTGCTGAGAATGGCAAAAGAAGGATTGCGCGTGGAACTGCGAACTGCAATTCAAGAAGCCTCACAGCAGAAGCAGCCGATCGCACGGGCAGGCTTGCAAGTTAAAGAGGGCGAGAGCATCCGGCAGGTCGGAATTAATGTGATTCCATTCCAAGCCGGCGCTGTGGCAAAAGACTATTTTTTAGTGTTGTTTCAAGAGGAGTCCCCGACGATCTCTGCAATGCCTGCTGCTGACAATGCTAGAGTCAACTCCGATCCTTCACAGGCTGAAAGTCTGGAGATTGCAAGGCTGCTAGAGGAACTGAAAACCACAAAAGAACATCTCGGAGCGATCGTCCAAGAACATCAAGCCGCTAATCAAGATTTGAGAGCCGCCAACGAAGAGATTTTGTCGAGCAACGAAGAGTTGCAAAGCATGAATGAGGAACTCGAAACGGCGAAAGAAGAGATTCAGGCAACCAATGAAGAACTCAACACGATTAATGACGAATTGCAGCGGCGCAATCTTGAATCGACTCTGGTGAGCAACGATTTAGAGAATCTGCTGGCCAGCATCAATATTCCGATCCTGATGCTGGGAGGCGACCTGCGAATCCGCCGGTTTACTCCCGCAATCGAAGGTATCTTCAACTTGATTTCTAGCGATGTCGGGCGGTCTTTGAGCCACATCACTCACAAGTTAATAGTGCCGGACTTAGAGCAACGGATTTTAGAGGTGATCCGCACGCTCAATTTGAAAGTTCAGGAGGTTCAAGATCGAGACGGTCGTTGGTACGATCTGCACATTCGACCCTATCGGACGATCGACAACAAGATTGAGGGGGCTGTGCTGATGTTGGTGGATATCAACGAGCTAAAAGTGAGCGCCCAGCATTTGATGGAAGCGAAAAATTACGCCGAAACGATCGTGGAAACCGTGATGCAACCGTTGGTAGTGCTCGATCTCGACCTGCGGGCGATCACTGCCAACCGTTCTTTCTACGAGACGTTTCAGGTGATGCCGAGCCAAACAGAGCAGCGCTCATTGTTCGATATGGGTAATGGACAGTGGAATATTCCCAAGTTGCGATCGCTCCTCCAAGAAATTCTGGCAGGCACTCCCCAGTTTCAAAATTTTGAGGTCGAGCATGATTTTGAGCAGATCGGGCATAAAATAATGCTGCTCAATGCCCGCAAAATGCCTCCGGTTGGCGATACACAGATGATTCTGTTGGCGATCGAGGATATCACGCAGCAAAAACAGTTCGAGACAGAACGCAGCCTTCGGATTCAAGAACAATCGGCTCGTGCGGCTGCTGAGGAGGCCAACCGCATCAAAGATGAGTTTTTGTCCGTCCTCTCTCACGAACTGCGGACGCCGCTCAATGCGATGATTGGCTGGACACAGTTGCTGCGCCTGAAAAAATTTGACGAGACTAAAACCGAGGAGGCGCTAAAAACGATCGAGCGCGCCGCCAAAGCACAAAACCAGCTCATCGATGACATCTTAGACGTTTCGCGGATTACCACAGGCAAATTTCGGCTCAATCCTTCTGAAATTGAGATCGATCCACTGGTTGAAAATGCGATCGGGGTGATTCGTTTCGCCGCAGAAGCCAAAAATATTCAAATTGAATCCAGGCTAAGTCCTTTAAAACCAAAAATTTTGGGCGATCCAAGTCGCTTACAACAGGTGCTGTGGAATCTACTTTCAAACGCCATTAAATTCACCCCAGCCGGAGGAAAAATTGACATCTCATTAGACTACATGGATGGAATCGCTGAAATCCAAGTTAGCGATACTGGTAAGGGGATTGACCCTAATTTTCTCCCCTATGTGTTCGATCGCTTCCGTCAGGCCGATAGTAGCTACTCTCGCAGAGACTCTGGATTGGGGCTAGGATTGTCGATCGTCCGTCATTTAGTAGAACTCCACGGCGGTACAGTTATTGCAACAAGTGCGGGTGAGGGAAAAGGGGCAACGTTTACCGTGAGGTTGCCGCTACGAACGGATATCCCATGATTGTTGACTGTTGACTGTTGACTGTTGACTGTTGACTGTTGACTGTTGACTGTTGACTGTTGACTGTTGACTGTTGACTGTTGATTGTTGACTGTTGACTGTTGACTGTTGACTGTTGATTGTTGACTGTTGACTGTTGACTGTTGACTGTTGACTGTTGATTGTGAGTCAAAAAAATGAAAATTGCGCGAATTATTTGTTAGCAGCTTGATTCGACTTTATCAAGGCGATGAAGCGCGGATTTGATATCATTCCGGCGCAACCGGAATTGATATGACTGTTGACTGTTGACTGTTGAAGGAGGGGTCAAAAAAATGAAAATTGCGCGAATTATTTGTTAGCAGCTTCATTCGACTTTATCAGGACGATGAAGCGCGGATTTGATATCATTCCGGCGCAACCGGGATTGTATTATTTCTAATCTTATCTCCTGATCTGATATAGTTTCCGGTTGCATCACAATAATAAAATCGAGTCAACAGTCAACAGTCAACAGTCAACAGTCAACAGTTAACAATCAACAGTCAACAATGATTGCGCTGCAACCGGAATCGATATAACTATTTACCAACCTTAACCGTATCGCCATCCTTAAGAAAACCAGCCCCAGTAACAACCACGCGATCGCCCGCCTTCAAACCCTTTTTAACCTCTACCTTAGCAGCAGTCAAATCGCCCACAGCACCCCCGGAAATTTCCCCTATTTCCACTGGTTGAGCCTGCACCTTGTCCTCGCCGACAAGTTTATAAACCATAGAACTGCCGTCAGGTTGGGGTAAAATAGCTTTAGCGGGGACTTTCAAACCTTGAGCCGTTGCCGTCGCAATGGATGCGCGCAAGAACATTCCCGATCGCAAAAACTCGCTTGCCGGCAAATCAATCTTCACCGTAGCTTGCCGATTTTGCGGGTCAACTACCGGCGAAATCTCTCGCACAGTTCCTGACAACTTAATCCGCTTGTCAGAATCCGAAGTAATTTGCACTGCTGTTCCCGGCCGCACTTGCGAAAGCTGAGTTTCCGGCACTTTCAATTGCAGTTCCAGCTTGTTGCCGCGAATAATCGAAAATAGTTTTTGACTTCCCGAAGAAACATCCCCAACTCGACCAATTCTTTCAGCCACAGTGCCGCTATCCGGCGCTCGAACAATTGTTTGTTCTAGTTGAGTTTGTAACTGTTTGACTTGTGCATCATTGCTGCGGACACTTGCTGCGTTATTTCCGACATTTGCTCTGGCACTGCTGACACTCGCTCCGGCCGTATTTACTTTAGCACGAGCGCTGGCGAGGGCTGCTCTAGCCGTACTGATATTAGCTTCAGCAGTAGCTACTTTAGCAATAGAAGATTGCACTTCTTCCGCTGCTTTATTCTGTTCTTGCAAAGCTGTATTCAAGTCAGCTTTAGCTTTGTTCAAGTCTTGAACAGCAGTCTGCCGTTCCGTCTTTCGCCTTTCTAAATCTTGCTGACTAATTACTCCCTGAGCAGCCAAATCTTGGGTGCGATTTACTTCTCTTTGAGCTTGATCTAATTTAGCCTGGGCGGAGGCAATGCCGGCTTTAGCTTGAGTGACACCGGCTTTAGCTTGTTCCACACCGGCCCTTGCCTGGCCCACGCCTGTTTTGGCTTGCGCTGCGTCAGCGATGGCTTTTTCAACGCCAGCTTGGGCTTGAGCAACGCCGGCTTGGGCTTCTTGTTGGGCTGACTCGGCTTGCTGTACCTGAGCTTGGGCTTGTTCTACCGTAGAATTGGCCGATTGTACTCCCGCAAGCGCTTCGGCAATTTGCGATCGTAGCACCGAATCGTCCAAAACCGCCATCGTCTGACCTTTTTTTACCGCATCCCCTTCATTTACCAACACTTGCTTGATTTGCAAACCGTTGGCCTGTGGCAGCACTGGCAGCAAGTCATAGGCTGCGACGGTGCCGGTCGCTTCCAGAGTTTCACCCACCTGGGCAGATTCCACAGGCGCCACTGTCACCGTCGGAGCCGCCGCCTGCTGGTTTACCGGTGGAATTGGAGCTGCGGGACGCGAACTCTGATTGCCCCCAGTCAAGTTGACTGCTAGCAGCGTTGCAGCCACGCCAACCCCTGCGCCCGCCAACAAGGCAGGCCACCTAATTTCTTTGCGGGGCCCAACTTCAGTTGCTTCTGGTTCCCAAACTTGTTCCCCCTCGATTTCTGGAACTTCCAGCGCCACTTCTCGTTCATCATCCTCACCGGAGAATTGCCAGCGAGAGTTGTCTGAGACTTCACTTTCAGTTACATCCACTGCTGAGTTCCTGTCGCGCCCGCTCTCCACGGGGGAAAGGGGTGGCTTTTCTTCGGCTTCTGAAAAAACTTTATTAGTCACGGTAGTTCCTCTCGCCAGTATGGGCCTTTCCTTTTTTTTTTATATTGTAAAGAAAGATTACGATATTATTTAGTTCATTTTAGCCGAGGGTATCTGGAGTAGCGCTTCCTCCTTTTGGGTGAGTATGGCGCCGTTTCACCCTACAATGGCAATTTTGATTAAATGTCGATCGAAGTTTGTACGATCGAGATTAAATTTGAGCTGCCTGCGGGGCTAAGAGCTGTATCGTAATTTCTAGACAAATCTAGACAAAACTCCTCAATCGTCCATAATCAGTAATAGCAAAGCAAATACATCGGAGGTCGAAACGATGCTTATTTCATTCAAAACGGCATTAGTCCTAAATAACAAACAGGTAACAGCGTTTCGTAAGCATTGCGGCGTTGCTCGTCATGCCTACAATTGGGGTAATGCAGTAATTCGGGAGATTCTCGAACTCAGAGAAACCGATAAATCGATTAAAGTGCCTAGCTCGATTGACTTACATAAACGTCTAGTTGCTGAGGTTAAGCCTGAGAATCCCTGGTATTATCAAGTTTCCAAGGCATCGCCTCAGCAAGCCTTAGCAGAGTTGCGTACAGCCTGGGATAGATGCTTCAAGAAAGTGTCTAAACAACCTCGCTATAAGAAGAAAGGACGTTCACACGATTCTTTTTATTTAGAGCAAGGAACCAAAGCTAAACCAGGAATTCGTAACGATGGCAAGCGAGTCAAGCTTCCTAAAATCGGTTGGGTGAGATTGACAGAGGCGTTGCCTGTAAATTCAGTTCATAACTGTGTGATTAGTCGCACAGGTGATAGTTGGTTTATTGCCATCAAGTATGAAATCGAAAAGCCTGTAGTGGCTACAAATCGACCTACGATAGGTGTTGATATCGGTATCAAAGAATTGGCTGTAACCAGTGATTGCAAGGTGTTTTCCAATCCCAAAGCTTACCGAAGAATGAGCAAGAAAATGAAGCGTCTACAGCGTTCTGTCAGTCGCAAGGTCAAAGGCTCTAAAAATCGGTGGTCGGCGATTCGATTACTAGCAAGACATCATGCAGCCGTTGCCAATATTCGCAAGGACGCGATTCATAAGCTCACGAATCATCTCGCTAAAAACCACAGCGTTGTGAAGATTGAAGACTTGAGTGTCAAAGCTTTCTTGAAAAATCCTAAGTTGGCAGGCGCTATTGCAGATTGTGGAATGTACGAATTCAAGCGTCAACTAGAGTACAAGACTGAAAAGTTTTCTAGCCAGTTAATTCTAGTTGATCGTTTCTTTCCTAGCTCTCAAATCTGCTCCGGTTGCCATGTGCATCGTCACAAAATGCCACTTAAAAACCGCGTCTATCATTGTCCTGAGTGCGGACACACTGAAAACAGAGATTTGAACGCGGCTAAAAATATCGAACGATGGTTTGAAGGAATTTATATTCCGATTAGTTCGGATCAAACGGTAAGTTCTACCGAGATTGCTTGTGGAGCAGACAAACCTCTTAAGAGTCATCTTGAGACTGCCTTGAAACAGGAAGTAAGCACCGAAACCACCAATGTCCAGTTAAGTCTAGACTTAGGTAGTTTTGGGTAGGTCTTATAGAACGGCATACTGAATATTAGCGCAATGGGCGATCGTCGGGGCGATCGCGATCGCATTGTCTGTCCCCGAGCGGTTTTGCTGTCACCAACTCATCAATGCTGAGAAAATGCAGTCTAATCTTGAACTGATTATTGCTAATCTATACTCTAATGTGTTTGTCGTAGAACTCGACAAATCGGCTCAGTAAGTTGTACCAGTTTAATTGACAAAAATCACAATGAATAGTCTCTTTTCTCCCCTCCAACAGTTTCTAATTACTTGGCTGCTAGTGCTAGTGACGGGATGGTTTACCCTGACTGCTGTCAGTTATGTTGGGGAACTGGTCAGCATTTTAGTAACAGCGGGACTCATTGCATTTTTATTAAATTATGCAGTAAAAAGACTGCAAGTATTTTTGCCGCGGGGAGTAGCTGCGGCGCTGGTTTATTTAACTGCGGGTGTGATAGTAGTAGTAATCGGTTTAACTATTGTGCCGCCGGTGTTCAACCAAGCTAGCCAGTTGGGGGTGAGGTTGCCGGAATTGCTGGAGTCGGGGCGGCTGCAGCTAGGTGAATTTCAAGCCTGGAGTGCGGAGCGCAATTTACCGTTTGACGTGCAAATATTGGAGCAGCAACTGTCAGCTAGAGTCCAGGGAGAAGTCCAGGCGATCGCCGGTACGGGTTTAGGCTTAGTTGTAGGTACTGTTAACTGGTTTGTGGACTTAATTTTTATTGTGGTGATTTCCTTTTATATGCTCCTAGACGGGAAAAGAGTGTGGCAGGGTTTGACCAGCATTTTTTCCCCAGAAATTCGCTATGTTTTAACAGAGACTTTGGAGCGAAACCTCCAGCGATTTGTATCGGGACAGTTATTGCTGGGACTATTTATGGCCATCTCGCTAACTATGGCTTTTTGGTGGCTGCAAGTTCCGTTTTTTCTGTTGTTTGCCGTGTTTATAGGATTGACGGAAATAATTCCGTTTATTGGAGCAACTTTGGGAATTGGCACTGTTAGTATAATTGTAGCGTTTATTGATTGGTGGCTGGCGCTGCAAGTGTTGGTAGTGGCGATCGGTCTTCAGCAAATCAAGGATAATTTAGTAGCTCCCCGAATCATGGGCAATCTCACCGGATTAAGCCCGGTAATTATTTTCACAGCTTTGCTGTTAGGAGGTAGAGTGGGAGGATTGTTGGGAGTTATCCTGGCAATTCCGCTAACTGGGGTTGTAAAAAGTATAGTAGAAATTGTACTCAATCCCAAATTGCCACCCCAAACAGGCTCATTTTTCTACAACCCTTTTAGCGGCGAGCAATTGGGAAAAATACCAGAAGAGGAAAGTAGAATAATCTTGGTTGCAGATGAACAAAAGTAGTCTAATTTGTGTAGTAAGTAATTCTGTTATGAAAACTTTTATAAGTCAGGAATTAACTTTTTGCTGCTGAGTCCATTAAGAACAGACTAAAGTTTCTACAAAGAACTTTAGTCTTTATTACTAACCCACTTAAAATCTCAAACCTAAAAACTTATGAAATGGTGGCAAAATCTTAGAAACAATCCTCTAGCTCGGTTGGGAGCCGTGCTGCTGTTAATTTTTTATACAGTCGCCCTTTTGGCCGAATTTGTGGCACCTTACGACCCCTACGACTCTCAATTAAACGGTTCATTGCTGCCACCGACTCAGATTTATTTAAGCACCCAAGATGGGCGCTTTATCGGGCCCCACGTTTATCCGACTACTCAGGGCCCGGTGGATGCGAATACTGGCGCTCGTGAGGTAATTGTAGACTGGCAAAAACCCTCGGCTCTAGGTTTGTTTGTCAAAGGTTCTCCCTATAAGTTTTTAGGAGTTTTGCCATTAGACAGGCACTTGTTTGGTACTACAGGAGAAGGCCAAATTAATCTTTTAGGCACAGATGAACAAGCTCGCGATCAATTCAGCCGCTTAGTACACGGCAGCAGAATTAGCCTCTGCATCGGTTTAGTAGGAATAGCAATTTCTTTCCCCTTGGGATTGTTTATCGGAGGCATATCGGGTTATTTCGGCAGTTGGATTGATAGTATTTTAATGCGTTTCGCCGAAGTATTGATGACGATTCCCGGTCTTTATTTATTAGTAGCGCTAGCAGCAGTATTGCCACCGGGATTGACAAGCGCTCAGCGATTTATATTGATTGTGCTGATTACTTCATTTATCAGTTGGGCGAGTTTAGCGCGGGTGATTCGGGGTCAGGTACTGTCAATTAAACAGCTAGAATTCGTGCAAGCGGCGCGGGCAATGGGCGCCAATCCAATTTATATTATTGTCCGCCACGTTTTGCCACAAACTGCTACTTATGTAATTATTTCTGCTACTTTGTCGGTTCCGGGTTTTATTGTGGCGGAGTCGGTTTTGAGTTTAATTGGCTTGGGAATTCAACAGCCCGATCCTTCTTGGGGAAATTTACTGTCCCTGTCTACTAATGCTTCAATTTTAGTGTTGCAGCCTTGGTTGGTTTGGCCTCCGGCGATACTGATTATTTTGACTGTTTTGGCGTTTAATCTATTGGGGGATGGGTTGCGGGATGCTCTCGATCCGAGAAGCATTCAAAGGTAATATCATTTCCGGTTACACCGGAATGATGTTGACGGTTCACGGTTGACTGTTCACTGTCAACAGTCAACCGTGAACAGTCAACTCGAATTTACTATTCCGATGCTAACGGATTTGATATAATTGGGAGTTAGTAATTTGTAGTTTCCAGGCAGAGCCAGTGTAACAGTTACGCCCCCTAATTTTGCAGATTAACCCGCAAGCGAATGGTGAAAGTAGAACCAACACCCTCCTGACTTTTTACTGAAATATTGCCGCCCATCATGAGGCAAAAACGCTGGCTGATTGCCAGTCCCAAACCGGTGCCGCCGTACTTGCGGGTGGTGGAAGCGTCTGCTTGGGTAAAGGGTTGGAAAATTTGCTGCAACTGTGGGCTACAATTATCTTCAAGTATAAACCTGCAATTCGCTGTAAACTTTTTCAGTAATCTAATTATTCCAGTCCGATCGTGAAATTAGAACAGGCCTTAGCTCAATATACTGATGCTCTCACTAACCTAAAATTGGCAAAGTCTGAACCCTCAGAAATAGAAATTCTCCATATTTTAGTTGCTCGCGATGCGATCGAAGAAGCACTCAGCGAGAAAACCCAGCTTTCTGTGGAAAGTTTGGCTAAACTACTCGAATTAGACAACTTCCTGAAACAACAAGCCCATGCGATCGCCGGAGGAGCAAATTTGGCAGAATGGCGAGCTACATTTCACCCCTCCACAGAAGCTTGGTGGTGGTTTCTCGAACCCACCTCCGACGAGGAAGTTTCCCACTCACATCCCCTCGATCCGTTGTTCAACGGGCTGACTATCGCTGGATTGACGGCGGTAGCGGCTTATATGACAACCTTCGTTCAACTCTTTTCCACGGGAGGATTCGGTTTCTTGGAGGCCTTAGGCCTGCTGGGACAAGGAGGGTTAATTCTCACGTTAATCCGCACCTTGCAGAACACAGGACAAGAAAAGATTAAAAACCTGCTCAAAAAACTCAATATTTCTCCCCAGTTTCACAGTCAAGCAACCTTGGGAATTACCGCAATGTTATTGTTGGCTTCTGTGGGAGTCAATAACTCTTTGCCTGAGATTGGGAAATGGAACTATCGAGAAGGAAAAAAACTCTACGAAAAAGGTTTACTGGTAAAAGCCAAAGCGCAATACGAGCAAGCGGCCAAAATAGCTCCCCAGGATTCTGACATTCTAATGGCCTTGGGAGAAATATACGAATCTTTGGGAGATCTAGATCCAGCTCAAAAGCTGTATCAAAGAGTTGTAGAGCGAGGAGATGCCCGCGCCTTTAATAATTTAGGTCGCGTTTATATTAGCAAAAAAAAACTGAGTGACGCTGAATCTTTACTGCGAATTGGATTAGAAGAGTTTACTAAAGGATCTAGAAAAAAAGACGATCAACTCAACTATGAACTGCATCTAAACTTGGGCTGGGTACTGCTCGAACAAGGATTTTACGAGGAGGCTGAAAAAGAACTCCGAAAAGCAGTTGCTCTCGACGAAAAAATTCTAGAAAAACAGCTCGGTGGAGGCATGGCTTATTGCTTACTCCCAGAGGCTATGAAAAAGGTTATGGAAGGGAGAAAAGATCAAACAAAAGAAAAACAGCGAGCGGACGATCAAAAAGAGAAATTGGACTGGG
This sequence comes from Microcoleus sp. FACHB-DQ6, assembly GCA_014695175.1. Classification (GTDB taxonomy): domain Bacteria; phylum Cyanobacteriota; class Cyanobacteriia; order Cyanobacteriales; family Microcoleaceae; genus Microcoleus. The sequence continues at coordinate 24,345 of JACJNV010000107.1, forward strand.
AAAAAAAGTGTATGAGCAAGGCTCGTCCCGAAACGATCGATCAGTATAAATGGTTTATTGATAAGAAAAAACGAGAGATGATTGAGTATATAGATACGAGTGGGGTGGTGACTCCAGAATCTCAGCCAAGTACAGAGCCGTGATGAGTAAGATAAAAGTAAGAAATAAAAAATAAAAAGAATGTTCTTTTTACTTTTTGTTTCCCTACTTGGTTTGAAGTCTCCCTTCTTTAGGGGCACTTCCCTTGTAAGGTGCGCCAGCATTCTTTTTTTCTGAAATTGAATGCTGGGTGTGCGATCCGCCCTAATTTGGCGGATTAACAGGTAAGCGGATCGTAAAAGTAGAACCAACACCCTCCTGACTTTTTACTGAAATATTGCCGCCCATCATTAGGCAAAAACGCTGGCTGATTGCTAGTCCCAAACCGGTGCCGCCGTACTTGCGCGTGGTGGAAGCGTCTGCTTGGGTAAAGGGTTGGAAAATGTGCTGCAACTGGTCGGGAGTCATCCCAATTCCTGTATCTGTACAATTAACAACTAAAAATTCTTTACTAGCAATTGAATATTGAGAACTTGCCACAGGTTCAGAAGAGTTTTCTTGTTTTGCTTCGCTACTTTCAGCCGCCATTTTTTCTCGGCTGGCTGTGAGGGTAATTGTACCGTTTTGAGTGAATTTGGCGGCATTGCTCAGCAAATTTAATAAAATCTGCTGCACTTTGGTAATGTCACCGTGCATAGTGCCGATATTCGTAATTCGATCCAAGTTAAGGGTGTTGCCGTTTTTCTCAATTAGCGGCGCGGCGGTGGAGGCGACATCTTCAATCAAGGCGGCGATGTCGAAGGTTTCTAAGTAAAGATCCATGCGGCCGGCTTCGATTTTAGAAATGTCGAGAATGTCGTTAATTAGCGATAGCAAGTGTCTGCCGGAAGTGCGAATTTTGTCTAAATCTGGGGTGAGTTCATCGTAACCCAATTCTGCGGTTTCTTCTTGGAGCATTTCGCTGTAGCCGATGATGGCATTCAGAGGTGTTCGCAGTTCGTGGCTCATGTTTGCCAAAAATGCGCTTTTTGCGGTGGAAGCGGCTTCGGCTGCTTCTAGGGCGAGTTGCAAGGCGGATTCAAAGACTTTGCGATCGCTAATATCCTCGACGCTGCCTTCATAGTAGAGTACCTCGCCGTCCGCGTCGCAGACTGCACGCGCGCTTTCGGAAATCCAAATTACACTGCCGTCAACGCGGTAAACTTCTGACTCAAACCCCGAAATTTCTCCGAATTCTTCCATCACCCGCATAAACTTGTCGCCCTGCTGAGGATTGACGTAAGCTTGCTGTCTGATGTTTGTGAGATTTGATGTTAATTCTTCGGGACTGGCGTAGCCGTAGATGCGCGCTAAAGCTGGATTTACGCTCAAGAAGTGGCCTTCGGGGGTTCTTTGAAAAATGCCTTCGACGGCATTTTCAAAGATGCTGCGATATTTTTGTTCTGCTTGACGCAAAGCGATTTGTGTACGATCGCGCTCACTGGCTTCGATCGCCAATGATACCAAATCTGCCAGGGAAGCAGCAAAATTTTGTTCTTCTAATGTCCAGTTGCGAGTAGTTCCCACTTGTTCGATACAGATGACTCCCACTGTTTGTCCGCCGAGGCGCACTGGCGCGTCTAAGGTAGAAGTAGTGCCAGCTTGTGAAAAGTAAGATTCGGCAAATTCTCTAGTTCTAATATCTGAGAGAGCGTCCTCGGCTGCGATCGTCCGGTGTTCTTCCAAAGCTTGAAAATAAGCTGGATAGTCTGCTGCTGCGAGTTCATTACCTTGGTAATGCTGGTGCTTGCTGCGGCTAAATTGGTCGAGACATTGCAGTTTCGATCGACTCTCATCATACAGCCACGCCCCAGCTTTTTCTGTCTGTAAGGTATGAGCCGCCGCTTCGGTGATTTGCCTCAAAGCTACTTGCAAATCGCCTCGATACAGCGCTTTATTTCTTGCCAATTCTACCAAAACCGTATTGTGTTTGAGCAATTGTTTTTGCCTTTGGCGTCGCGCCGATTCGCCTCGCTTCTGTTCGGTAATGTCGCGGGCTACCACAATGACGGATTCTTCTGAAAGCGGTGAAATGCTGGCGGCAAAATAAACGTCGCGGTCTTCAAGGGTTAAATCGTACTCGATGCTGAGAGTTTGCTGAGTATCTAAAGCTGCTCGGATGTGGTTGAGAAAATTGTCGGCTGTAGCTTGCGGAAACACCTCTCTGACTGTTTTGCCAACTAATTCTTCGGCTGGTTTGTAGAGCAGAGAAAGATTTGTGGGCGCGATTTTTAAATAGCGACCGCTGGCGTCCACAACTATAATTAATTCGTTCATAGCTGCAAACAAAGCCCGCAATTCTGCTTCGGCCACTTCGAGTTCGGCAGTCCGCTCTGCTACTCGCTGTTCTAAACTAGAGTTGGTTTGTTCTAGGGCAATAAAAGACGATCGCAATTGTCGGGCCATTTGGTTGAAAGACTGAGCTAGAAGGCCGAGTTCTTTGACGCCTTGAACTTCGACTTCGCCGTTTAATTCTGCGGAGGTGAAGTCGGATGATTCGGACATTTTTTTTAAAGCTTTGGAAGCTTCCAGCAATCGGGTAATCGGTTTGACAACCCAGCGAGAGGTGAAAATTCCGAGTGCGATCGCCAGTAAGAAGGCAAAAAAGCACAATAAGATAGTTGTGCGAGTGTTGGCGTTAATTTGCTCCATAAAGTCTGCTTCCGGGATTGCGACTACAACCAGCCAATCGAGGCCACGACCGTCTTGCAGGGGAGCAACGGTAATGAATTGACGTTTGCCGTCTATCTCGAAGGTAAACTGTCCTTTTCTGTCAATGCGTTCAAAACTACCAAATCGTTTTTGCAAATATGTGGAGGCCGATCGAATTAGCAAGTTTTTGCTCTGTGTCGCCAACAGCCGTTTTTGTCCGTCTTTGTCGGTGACAAAGGGCAATTCGTCTGTGGAACTGGCGACTATTTGGCCGCTGCGTTCGATCGCGAAAATTTGTCCCGACGGGCTAATTTTGATACTTTTGAGAAAATCGCTGATTTGAGAAAGAGTCAGGTCAATTGCCAATACCCCCCGCAGGTTTCCTGTTTCATTGTAAATAGGCATCACCGGCGTAATCCCCAGAACTGGCGGGGCTGCGAAGACGTAGATGGGAGACCAAGTGGCTTTTCCTGACTTTTTGGCAGCTTTGTACCACGGTCTAGTACGGGGGTCATAGAACACGGTTTGGATTAGCTCAGTGCGATTTCCTTGGCTGTCCAGGCGATAAATTTGGCGGTTTGGAGCGGTTGATTCGTCTCTGATGTATACTAAGTCTTCTGCTTCTCGCCTGAGCAAGAGGAATTTGCCCTGTTCGTCGCCGTAGTAGATGGTTGTAGTTCGATCGCTCAGCTTGGTCTGGTTCCACAAATAGCGCTCTAAGTTGGGGAAGTCTTCCGGGTCTATGTTTCCAGAGGCGATCGCAGCAGTATTCATTTGCAGGAATAAATGAGACACATCCCCAAAACTGCGGAAATTTTCTTTAGTCCTCGCTGCGACTTCCAAGCTTAACCTAGTAGCAAGGTCATTGACGGCTTTCTGGCCGTTGCGAAACGAAAGCCATCCAGTCACGCCGACTGCTACGGAGATTTGCACCACCAGCGGTATCAACAAGACTAGGCTCAGTGACATCTTGGGGGAGCTTTTCATCAGACAACTGTTCAGACTTTTCAATAACATCAATATTCTGACACCTACCGAGTTTGCCGATCGTTTGTCGTTTAAAAGATGCCCTAGATATAAGTTACAAAATTGTACAGCAATAGTGAAGTGCGGTAGCCGATCGCTCAAAACGGGGCTGAGGTTTCCACCGCTACTGTAAAAAATTGTAATATTAATCATGCCACTACTTGCCTGAATGTGGCGATCTCTCTGGGGACTCGCGGTCAAAAAGTCACACCAAGTTAGAACAAATGCAATTGTAGACCCGCGATCCAACCCTGGTTGTCATCAGTCATTCCCAATTATTCAATTCTTTAATCTAAAATTTAAAATCTCAAATCTAAAACTGTATCAGTTCCTCCGGCTGCAGATGCCCCACCTTACCCCTGCTTAATAAAAATTTGATTTTCATTTTTTCTACAGTGCCAGGACAAATGTAAATTCTGTGACAATCGAGTGTTAAAAAATTTGCTATTAATAAGATAAGCCGCCAAAATCCCGATCGAACAAAGAGGATAATTGAAGCATCTGCATTTCATCAACGCCAGCCAAGTAAAGCGTTTTTGGCTTTTTTGGACGCTCGACATTTTGGCAAAATAATACTTCTGGAGGATGACATGAACTATACATTTGAAATCCTGGGCGTATCTCCAACTTTAACATTTTTTAACCAGCAGCAGGAATTGCTGAAACAACAGGAGCCGTCGGGTGTAGAATACTTGGGAAACTGGAAGTGTACTCTCGATGCGTTTGTGGCATCCGTGGAGACAGTTTCTCCTTACCGGGGCTGGGATGTCGATCGAGTTGTAGACACCGTGATTAGTTTCTGGATGAACAACTCCGATAGCATCCAGTATTGGAGGCATAGGCTGGAGGATGCCGGCAGCGAAAACTTGTTAGTAGCCAGAGTAGGCGATATCAAGTCTTTGCAAGCCGCCTTTGAATCGCTGCTGGGCGAATAGGAAAATCGCCAATTGCGAAAAAGTCGATCGACTTTTTCGCAAAAATCAACTCAACTGTCTATTCGCAATTCCCAATTCCCCTGATTCGCGGCACGGAAGTCGCAGATATAAAATATCTGTTTTTTCCAGCTTCTAGCTTCCATCTGCCTGATGCCTTGAACATCTGGCTAATGACTAATGACTTCGCAATTGGCAATTCCCAAATATTATGTCTCGTTCCAAAGCCCTGCAATCTTATATTTTTGTCCGCTTGCTCCTCGCACCGCTAATGTTGTGGACAATCACCACAGCAGTATTTTTGTTGCTGCGGGCCACTCCGGGCGACCCCATAGATGCCATTCTCGGCTCACGAGCTCCCGCAGGCGCCAAAGAAGCAATGCGAACTCAACTCGGCCTCGATGCACCCCTGTGGCAGCAATATCTCAAATACATGAAAGACTTGTTGAGCTTCGACTTGGGAACCTCCATCACCACTCGCGGACAAACCGTGTGGCAAATTATCGGAGATTATTTCCCCGCTACAGTGGAATTAGCAGTTTGTAGCATGGCCATAGCTTTAATTGTCGGCATAAGTATCGGTTCCCTGGCAGCATCCCGCCCCAACAGTATTTTCGATGCTGCAGGTCGTTTGTTTGGCATTATCACTTACTCGCTGCCCGCTTTTTGGGCCGGCATGGTTTTGCAATTGATTTTCGCAGTGCAGTTGGGATGGTTTCCTTTGGGAACTCGCTTTCCCGTCACATTCCCCGCCCCCGAAGGCTACACAGGACTATACACTATTGACAGTCTCCTGAGCGCTAACCCTGGTCAGTTTCTCACATCTTTGCATTATTTGGCACTTCCGAGTTTGACCTTGGGGATTCTTTTGAGCGGCATTTTCGAGCGCATTGTCAGAGTGAATCTCAAGCAAACTTTGCAAGCAGATTATGTCGAAGCAGCTAGAGCTAGAGGCATTCCCGAATTCCAGATTTTATGGGCTCACGCTCTGAAAAATGCACTAATTCCGGTGATTACTGTCTTAGGATTGACTTTTGCTGCACTGTTGGGCGGTGCTATTTTAACAGAGGTTACTTTTTCTTGGCCGGGGTTGGCAAATCGTCTTTACGAAGCGATTAGCTTGCGGGATTATCCAACTGTTCAAGGTATTGTGGTGTTTTTTGCAGCAATTGTCGTAATTGCCAGCATTGTAATTGATATTTTGAATGCTTACGTTGACCCGCGAATTCGGTACTAAAAATATCAAGGAAGAAGGGGAACGGATGCGCGACTGTTGCACTTTCGGCTTTTTCTACCTGTATTTTCTGCGTTCGCGAGATGTTGCAGCCAGCGGTGACCCTGTAGAAGCAGTTGTCAAAAAGATCGATCGGCTTTTAGAGTGACGACACTTAGCAATTTATGGGCAATACTGGAGAAAATAAAATTATACATTTGAGGAAACGCTGATGAGATTATTGCGAACAATCGCCGCTCTATCGGCGGCCTTGACCCCACTGATGGCTGAAGCTGCCTTTAGCCGTCCCATGCCGGGAACAGCCGACTTTCCCAGAGCCTCAAACCCCCAAGTAAATGTGCCGGTGTGCTTCATCGAAACCCGAGGCGGCACAACTTTTGATTTAGTCAGCTTGTGCGGCAGCAATGCTGCTCCCCAAAACACTAATCCGGTTGCGGGCAACCCCGCCAATGCTCCTGCAAATAACCCCAATGCAGGCACTCCGCCTGCTCCCCCGAACCCCAACGCCATCACCAGAGATGGTACCGGCACCCCGATAACTACTCCTGCAGGCACGGCAAATCCCAACAATCAGAATAATCAGAATCCGGGAACTTCGCCCAATACCAATCAGAATCCGGGAAGTTCGCCCAATACCAATCAGAATCCGGGAACTTCGCCCGCAGGTACTCCCAATGCCAATCCGGGAAGTTCACCGAGTACCAATCCCAATAATCTCAATCCGGGAAGTTCGCCCTATGTCACTCCCAATAATGCCAATCCGGGAACTTCGCCGAATACCAATCAGAATAATCTCAATCCGGGAAGTTCACCGAGTACCGGTCCCAATAATAGTGCGTCTCCCACGGGTGGAACTGCTGGCGATAGCAACGGGGATTTAGTTCCCAATCCCAATCTCAATCTTCCGAGAGTGCCGCCGAGTTCCTTTAGCCCTGGAGGTGTTGCACCGACTAGAGATGCGATTGATGGCCCCCGCCAGTAATAGGCGAAGTGTCAGAACTTTTACAGAAACCGGGTTTCTCGGAAACGTTCTCTTTTTAAGGGATATTTCACCCGCGAGAAAGCCGGAATATTTATTTGCCTGCGTAATATTGATGTCAGGTGCGATCGGCATATTTTGTAGCAGAGTAGCGAAATAAAAGTTAAGCTAAGAACTTGTAGACGCTATCAGCCAAGCACTCTTTTAAAACTGGACAACCAGGTAGAAGCAGTGATAGATAGCTAGCTTTAATCCGTAACAGGATTAGTTATCAGCACAGGTTAAAATTATTCCCAGGCGGGTGTTCGCCAGCTCCAAGTTCTCAAGCTAAACCATTCAACAGGCATATTTTTGTTAAGCCAGTGTGGTTTGGAAAGTACCGGCTGATAACATTAGCGAGACAAAATTAACCCGATTATTCGGAGGCTCTTGATGAGCAAAATATTTGTTTTAATAAATTGGAACAAAATTGCTCTAGACCCGATCGCACTTGAGGAGGACATCTAGTGTCAAACTTAGTTCAACGCTTAGAAATAACCGCTCATCCGCAACTAGAAAAATCCCTCGGCTATCGAGGAGATAGTCGCTGGGTAGCTTGGCGCTGGGAACCCGACATCGACCAACTTATATCCAGCGACGGCAAAACAGTCGGCACTGGCAATAATATGGCTTGGCTGGTGTTTTTGCAGCACGATTTAGTCGATCCTGCGGTACAAGAGTACAACCTCGGCGAGGGCGATCGCTACTGGCTGCTTTTAGACACCGAAACTAGAAATCTCTACGTCGGCGAAGGGAAAACCGTTCAAAGTCTGCTCGAACAGCCGGAAAGTTTAGGTTTATTGGCTTGTCTCGATGGTGGCAATGCCGATCAAACTGGTGAAACTTGGCAGCAAACGCTATCTCAACTAACAGCCAAACCAGTTGTTCGCCACCTCACAAATGCCCTTCCTTTCGGTATCGCGGCTGCTTTGATAGGTGCTTTAGGTATCGGAACCGGATTGTGGGTAGTGCCGGCGGTGCAGCAGAAACTAGCCGAAAAAGCTGCTTTTATTTCCCCAATTAGTTCTGGCGCCAACTGCGGGCTTGGCGGTTCCGACGATTTTTCAGCTTATATCGGTTCCTCCAGCGGAAATA
>JACJNV010000108.1 GCA_014695175.1 Microcoleus sp. FACHB-DQ6
CAGAGTGCGATCTTCTTCTGCGCTTAGCTTGACTCGTAAGGGAGCTGGCATCTATTAATCTCTATCTACTAGCTTCTCTCTATCTTACGTTTTTTTAGGTGGAGCTACTTAATCCAGAAACTCTAAGCACGACGCACCCTACAACAACCTATCCCGAGACAAATTAAAACCCGGTTTACCTGTAAAACCGGGTTTTAATTTGCAATGTTTAAAACCTTCTATGCCAAAGCCAAAGAACCAGAAGGATTTCTCAGGAAGCTCAGCAATTCTCGATTCACCGTTTGCGGCGCTTCCTGCTGAATCCAGTGACCACAGTGAGGAACTAATTTCAACTTAAACGGAGCCGTAATTAATCTGTCTAAACCTTCTACAAGTTTGTGGCTCAAAAACGCATCTTCTTCTCCCCAAAGCACCAAAGTAGGCACTGTCACAGGTTCTAATTTCTGGCCCAAATTCCAAAGCCTCTGCGGGTGAAACATCTGCCGGTAATAATTGATAGCGGCGGCTAATACCCCCGGCTTTTCTAAAGCAGTCTGATAAATCTTAGTTTCCTCAGCGCTAAAAGATCCTTTGCGAACAGCTTGTCCTTGGAAAACATTGTGAACAAAATCTTTCAAGTTTTGCCGGATCAACAATTCCGGAATGCCGGGAACTTGAAATGCCAAAACGTACCAACTGCGGCGGATTTGATCTAAATTGCTCGCCATTTCCTGCATGAATCGCTGCGGGTGCGGAGCGTTTAAAATTGCCAAGCGGTTGAGTTGTTCGGGGAATTTTTGAGCTAAGTGCCACGCAATCGCTCCTCCCCAATCATGACCTACAACGTGAGCTTTTGTATAACCGAGGCTCGAAATCAAACCGCGAATATCCGCGCTCAGCGTATCTAAATCATAGCCGCTTTCCGGCTTGTCGGAATCGTTGTAGCCCCGCAAATCCGGCACTACCACCTTGAAATGACGCGCTAAAGCAGGGATTTGATGACGCCAAGAGTACCAAAACTCTGGAAACCCATGCAGGAGCAGAACGAGCTCGCCTTCTCCTTGAGAAACGCAGTGCAGGCGGATGTTGTTGGTTTCGACAAAAATGTGTTGCTGTTCGGAATCGAAAGAATTCATAGTTGGAAAGTTAGACTTATTTTCGGGAAGTACAGAACCCGCCGACTGGTAGCAGGCTAAAACGTCCCAATGGTGTTAATTTTTCTACTTTTATTGTAGCTTCTTTTCGATCCCCGTCGCTGCAATCTAATGAAACTTAAAACTTGTAGGGTTTTTGGGTGTCCGGTTTTTTATGCGTAACTACTGAACTCACGTTTTTTACCTTAAATCTGTTGTTTTAACAGCGGCGCAGGCGATTCAATAATAGCACAATTTCGTCCGTTGCCGATCGCATTTTTGCAGCCGATAGGTCAGATTGATTGACGATAATGCTAAACACCAGCGGCTCGTAATTCGGAACTTCAATATATCCCGACAGCGCCGAAACTCCACTCAACGTTCCTGTTTTAGCTTGCACAATTACGCGGTTTGGTGTATTATTGAAGCGATTTTTCAAAGTGCCGTTCTCGCCAGCGATCGGCAGTGACTGGCGGTAAATAGATGCAGCAGGTGAATTGGCCATAAATCTCAAAGTTTGCACCAAGGCTTCAGGGCTAATTAAATTGTGGCGGGAAAGTCCCGAACCGTCGGCTAATATGTAGCTGTTTGGATTTACTCCTAATTGAGTTAAAGCGGTTTTTAACTCTTTCAAACCCATTACACCTGTATCCTCTTGCTGCAGGGGCATCTTGTCTGTAACTTTTCCCAGCAATCTCAATAAAACTTCTGCATAAAGATTGTTGCTTTCGCGATTAGTTTCTCTCACCAATTCCGCCAGAGGCGGCGATTCTACGGTCGCTAATTCTTGATTTAAATTGCCAGAAGCCGATGCAACTAAAGCCTGTTTAACAGGAATTCCCTCAGCCGCCAGAACTTGCTGAAACTGCTGCAAAAAATTATTAGCGGGGTTGACAACTGCGACATAAGCTGATTCAGGTTCGCCACCAACTTTTAACTGTCCGCTAACTCGAATTACAGGTCGATCGAACTCCCTGCCAACTTCAATAAACTCGGATTCGTTTTGGGCGACTGTTACTGAATTATTCTGAATTTGCCACTGATTTGCCAGCTTTGGTTCGGCAAAAGTAACTTTCAGAGGTTGCCCGAGATCCTGCGGGGACAAGAGAAGGTCGATCGCGTTTTGATTGAAAATTAAACTGTTAATCGGCGCTCCGTAGCCAGCTTGCGCGTCTTCCCATTCCCAATTCGGATTGACTGCACTGCCTTGAAAATAGCTGTCATCGCCAATCAACTCGTTTACTTGACTGATTCCTCGCTGCTTCAACTGCTGCGCCAAAGATTTCAACTGAGGCTCAGCAATGCTCGGATCTCCCCTGCCGGCAACGTACAAACTTCCATTTTCGCCGCTGTAAACCGATGTCTTAATCCGAAAATCTGCACCGAGTTTCTGCAAAGCAGCGGCTGTAGTTAGCAGCTTGGCATTTGATGCTGGAATAAAATATTTGGTGGCGTCGCGGCTGTAGAGAGTAGTAGAAGAAGATAGAGGTTGAATCAAAATGCCCCAGCGCGATCGACCAAATTCGGGACGATTGGCGATCGCATCTACTTGCGCCCCCAATTCCCCAGGACAAATATCCCCAGCAACCGCCGACGTTTGAGCAGCAACCGCCGACGGACGCCCCAACACCAGCACTAACAAACTAAGCGCAATTCCTTGGATTTTCAAAGTGGCAGTTCCTTAACAATAACTATTAAAATTAGATGCGCCAGAGCTTGGAAGTTTCACCGAATCAAGTCAATATTAATAATAATAACGCGCATGAATTCTCGGATTGAACAGCGCTTCTACAGGTTTTCCCTCTTTGAGGTGCTCTTCTACAATTAACGGTACATCACTCGGTTTAACTCGACAATACCAAATTTCGTCCGGGGTAACTCGTACAGTCGGGCCAGTGGTGCACTGTCCCTGACAGCTAGTAGCCTCAACTTTCACCCCTGCAAGTTGTTGAGCTTCCAAAGCAGCTAGCACTGCTGCTGAACCATTTTTCAGGCAAGATAGATACTGGCAAACCAATACACAGCGCGCTTCTGGTTGGGAGTCTGGTTCTGAGGTTGGAGATTCGGGCATTGGTAAGGATTTATCCGCTATTTAAGATATCTTAACAATCTTGTCAGGTCGATCGCTCGCCGGAGGGAGGCAAACGGCAGAATTTTATAGTGCGATCGACAAAAACAGCAAAATTCTGGCATTCAAACTTTTTCCTTCCTTCTACCTTCTAACTAATCCCTTCAGCAGAGCTGCCTTTCTTCAGTCTGTGTCACGATTTCCCTATATGATCGATTTAGAGCAACAACTCAATCAACCGCTAATCATGCCAAAAACAGTAGCCGATGTAATGAGCCGCGAGCCGATTTTGGCGCGACCCGAAATGCCCTTGAACGAAGCGATTAAAATTTTAGCCGATCGACGCATTAGCGGTCTTCCCGTCGTAGATGAGAATGACGTGTTGGTAGGAGTCATCTCCGAAACCGACTTGATGTGGCGGGAAACCGGCGTAACTCCCCCCGCTTACATCATGGTGCTTGACAGCGTGATTTACTTAGAAAACCCATCTCGTTACGAGCGAGATCTGCACAAGGCTTTAGGACAAACAGTAGGAGAAGCGATGAGTACAGAACCCGTTACCATCGGGCCCGACAAATCTGTCCAAGAAGCTGCCAAACTGATGCACGATCGCAGTATCCACCGATTGCCGGTGGTTAATACTGCAGGCAAAGTAATCGGCATCCTCACTAGGGGAGATATTATCCGATCGATGGCTGCCGAATCTTAAATTAACTGTTGCAGTTCCAGGACTGTATCAGAAAATGAGTCGTGAAGCGAAGCTATCCCGTAGGGAATCGCTCTTTCAATCTCGCTAACTTTTTGCAATTACCAATTATCTAGATTCACGACACGGAAGTCAGGAATAGACGCAGAGCTATTTTTTCTTTCTTGCTTCTTCTTCCCTCTTCCTTCTTCCTTCTTCCCTCTTCCTTCTTCCTTCTCCCCAATTACCAATTATCAAATTTAAAATCGAATGAGCATTACCCCTGAGTCTGTCGAACAATTGCTGAATTCCGAGGATTTTGGCGAAAGACTGCGAGCAGTCAACCAACTGCGGCAACTAGAACCAGCGATCGCCTATAAACTGATTCAAATTGCGATCGGCGATCAAAACGTCCGGGTTCGCTACGCAGCAGTCAGCCAGATATCAACCCTCGGTACGCAGAATCTGCCGAACGCTTTAGAGGTACTGCGAAACAGCCTGAACAACGACCCCGAACCCGACGTGCAAGCAGCAGCAGCCGATGCTTTGGGCGCATTGAAATTAACCGATGCTTTAGAAGATTTGCAGCAAGTTTATAGCAGTACCTCTGAATGGCTGGTGCAACTGAGCATCATCGCGGCTTTGGGAGAAATGGGAGATCCGAAAGCTTTTCCGATGTTAGAAAATGCCCTCACTTCTGAAAACGAATTGATCCAAACAATTGCCATCAGTGCATTAGGTGAATTGGGAGATAAACGCGCGCTGCCGCTGCTGCTTCCCTACGCTTCCAATGCAGATTGGCAGATCCGTTACAGAGTAGCTCAAGCTCTGGGGCGGTTGGGCGGTGCAGAAGCACAGACAGCTTTGGAAATTCTCGCCAAAGATGAGGTTGAACAAGTTGCTCACGAGGCTAAAGCCGGACAAGAAAATAGTTTGAAATCTTGAGATTGCTTTGGCGATCGCGAACAACCCTGCGCGGTTGTGAATTTTGAATTAATTTAGAATTTTTTGTGCGGGTTCTAGTAACAACTCTGTTCGCGATCGCACACAGAATTCAGAAACCCGGTTTCTTGCTATATTTCTTGTTCCTGTCTGCAAAACTTGTAGAAACCGGGTTTCTAGCCAGCCAGCGGGCTGGTTGGGTAGCGCCAACCTTACTAATCAGGAAAAAGCTCCAATCTTAAATCTCAAATTTAAAATTGTATTGATGCGACGGGCGATCGCAAATTCCATTGAAACTCTCCTTAAATTCGAGCGTACTCTTCCCTTTCCCAACCAGAGCCGGGAGCTTGACATCCACACTTTGACAACAGCTATAATTAGAATAAATAGAGCAGCGGCAGGGATTAACACAATTATTGAATTGTGCCCAGCCAGCTAGCGATCGGGGAAACTATCGTTAAGACGGTAAGCAATCTACCAGCAAAACCAAGTCTTAAAACTGTCGATCATCCCCATGCTTGAACAACTAGAAAATGCCGGTTCTCAGTCCTTGGACACTTTAACAGGAGAGCGATCTGCCTCTCAAGTAGCACCAAGCCCAACCAATCAAAACTTTATTAATAGAGTTTTAGAACTTACCAATATCGAACGCAGTAAACTAGGTTTGTCCCCGCTAACCTTAAATACTCAGTTACTAAATGCCGCGGAAAATCACACCCAAAACATGGCACTGCAAGACTTCTTTTCCCATACTGGAAAAGATGGTTCGTCATTAGGAAGTCGGATTAGTGCAACGGGCTATCAATTCTCAGCGGCAGCCGAAAACATCGCTGCGGGATCTTCTACACCCGAACAAGTTGTATCATCATGGATGAACAGCAGCGGCCACCGCGCTAACATTCTTAACCCCAATCTCAAAGAAATTGGCATCGGTTACTATTTCTTAGCCGACGATACGGGTACAGAAAATTTCAATCACTATTGGACGCAAGTTTTTGCGACTTCTCTTGACGGTAGTGTCAATCCCGCACCGACACCGACACCGACACCAACTCCCACACCAACTCCCAACACATCGGTATCGATTACTTCGCCCATACCCAATGCTACAGGGGACGGCAGCCCGACGACAGCACCCAAAAATACAGCCAGCGGCGGCAATTATTTCCTATCAGATAGTGCCGATAGTCAAATACCGACAAATGCTGCGGGATTGCCAATTTTTGCCCTTTCCGGCAAAGACAATATCACCGGGGGAGAAGGTATTGATAGCATTAATGGAATGCAAGGTGCGGATACAATTAATGGCGCAGGCGGCAATGACAGCTTATCGGGCGGCAAAGAGTCGGATTCAATTGAGGGGGGTGTTGGCAATGATTTTATCAGCGGCAATAACGATAACGATCGACTAATCGGATCTGACGGTAACAATACTATTCGCGGCGGAAAAGAAGATGATGTCTTGGTTGGCGGTAACAGCGACGATTTGTTGGCGGGCGATCGCGGGCAAGATATGCTGACCGGCGGTGCTGGAAATGATACGTTTATCCTAGCAGGAGGTTTGTCTGCGGCGGCTACTTTAATAAGTGCAGACGTAATCGTCGATTTTGGGGCTGGGGATAAAATTGGTTTGACTGACAGTATCGGATTTGCCAACTTGACTTTTGAATCTGTGAGTTTGCAGTTGGATGGACGTGCAAGTGTCGCTTCTACGGCGATTAAGTCGGGGAACAATTATTTGGGAATCGTCCAGGGTGTAAATCAAAGTGAACTTACATCGAGCGTTTTTGTGAATGGCTAACGGGGAATGGGTAGTGTAAAATTTCACTTATGCAGCGTGTAAGGTGCGTCAGTTCGTAGGGATTGGATGGGTAGCCCAGATTGTCGAAGCGGACGCACCCTACTACTTCAGTTGTTATAGCAATTATCCCAAATCTTGCTACAAACTTCATCATTACTAAGAGGGGTAACTATGAAAAAAGTAGCCGTGTTTGGCAACACTGGAGGCGGTAAATCAACTCTAAGCAAGAGATTATCAGAAATCACTGGTTTGCCACTTTACCCCTTGGATAAGATTCAATATCAATCTGGGGGCGCTGAGGTTCCAAATGAAGAATATAAGCATACGCATGAGAAAATTTTGGCTACTGACCGATGGATTATAGACGGTTTTGGTTGCCTGGAAACCCTATGGCTTCGACTCAACGAGGCAGATACTCTGGTTTTTGTCGATCTGCCCCTATACGTGCATTTCTGGTGGGTGACTAAACGGCTGATTACAGGTAAGTTTATACCGCCAGAAGGCTGGCCCCAAAAGAGTCCGATCTTGAAGAGTTCAATTAATAGTTACCGTGTTCTTTGGTTGTGTCACAAGTATTTGACTCCCAGATATCGCGAGTATGTCGATCGCGCTCAAAATACCAAAAGTGTTTATCACATCAGGTCCACTGAAGAGATTTCACAATTTTTTGAATCGATGGTGCAAATGACTAATGACTGTTGACTGTTGACTGTTGACTGACTACTGACTAATTGATGCCACAGCCGATCGCAAATTCCCTTGAAACTCGCCCAGAATTCGATCGCACTCTTCCTTCTCCAAATTAGTCCAGTGCATCATCAAAGCTAATTTAACCGACTTGCCGCTTTTTTCGAGCAAAAAACCCGCTTCATCCCGGTTCAAATCAGTCAAATCCTGCAACATCCGCACAGCCCGATCGCGCAATTTCTTATTAGTTACAGCCACGTCAACCATCCGATTGCCGTAAACCTTCCCCAGCTTCACCATTACCCCAGTAGAAATGATATTCAAAGCCATTTTTGTTACTGTACCGGCTTTCAAGCGCGTCGAACCCGCCACTACCTCGGGGCCAACCAACAACCGAATATCAACATCAGCCTCAAAATTCACTTGTTCGACGGGTACGCAGGCCATAAACACAGTTTTCGCCCCCCGCTGGCGTGCCGCCTGCAAAGCGCCCGCGACAAACGGCGTCGTACCCCCAGCCGTAATCCCGACAACCACATCTAAGTTGGTAATGTGACGGTGGGCGATCGCTTCAGCCCCATCCTCAGCCCGATCCTCCAAATCCTCCGAACTCCGCACCAAAGCCCCCGCACCCCCGGCAATTATGCCCTGTACGAGTTCTGGCGGCGTGCAGAAGGTGGGGGGACACTCGGCCGCATCCAGCACCCCCAAACGCCCGGAAGTACCCGCACCGACGTAAAACAGGCGGCCTCCTTGACGCAGAGACTCGGCTGCAATGTCGATCGCTTGGGCTAACTGTTCGCGGGCACGGGCGATCGCGCTTAAGGTTTGGGCGTCTTCCCGGTTGAACAAGTCCACTAATTCGATCGAACTGAGTTGGTCTAAATTCTCGCTGTTGGTATTCACCTGTTCAGTCAGCAGATGGCCCCGTTCTTCCAAATTCTTCATTTTTTCTCAGTTGTTAATTGTCGGTTGTCGGCCTTCAAGCGAAGTTAGGAGACATAGAGAGTCCCAGCTTCAGCCTGCAAGCCTGTATCTACAAATGAAGCCCTTGATTGAGTACGCTGGAAGAGATTAAATTTATCCTTCTTCCCTCTTCCTTCTTCACATCGAGCCTCGAATCTCAATATCCATCCCTTACATCCGCTACAGAATCCGTTCCCGAACCTTCCTTTTACAAAAGTCCTTCGAGTCGGCGGCGAATAGAATCCAGTTCGTTTTGGGAAACCTCAGAATCCAGATCGAGATCCGGCTCGGGCTCCGGCTGCCACTGAGTTTGTGTTACATTGTTTTCTGGCGGAATCTCCAGCGCCCCCGCCGGTATGAGTTCCCAATCATAATCAACACTGTTGCAGAAATCCTTAATTTCCTCCTCGTCGATCGCCTCGACAGTGGGTTCGGGGAAATCCTGAGCTTCCAACATCACGCCAAAGCGGGTGGCGTCGTCTTCTGACTCAAACATCAGAACTTTATTGCGATCGCCGAGTTGAATGGTATGAATTCCCTCATTCTCGGTGCGGGCATTGAAGAGTAAGACGAACACTCGCATAAGTTTTAAAGACCTTCTTAACCACCATTTTTTTATCTTAGAAGCGATCGGGCAACCGATTTTAAATTTTATATTTTAGATTTTAGATTGACCAGCGATCCTGCACTGGCGGGATCGAAAGGAATGGGGGCATTTGGACGACTTGGTTTGATATTTGAGATTTTAGATTGACCGCCGATCCTGCACAGCGGGGGAAACCTAGAGGATTTGGGGGAGTTGGAGGACTTGGTTTTAGGTGATGTTGCGTGTTTTGATTAAGTTCGGTAAAGGTTTCTGGAGTCTACCCTGGAGTGGGGGCGTGCCTTCGACCTTCGTTGCGCCCGATCGGCACTTCCGACCTCACTTCTGAGTCTACCAAAGGCAGAAGCCACGCTGGCGAATCACAGAAATTATACCTGTCTAAAATTGGCTGATTCCCTTAATTCCTGAATTCTCTGATTTCTGAGAAACACCCATGACTAACTCCGACGATAACAAAAATCAACTCCCACCCCGTCCCCACCGCCGCTGGTGGCGTCTGCTGCTGCTTAGCGGTACGGGATTGGGTATTCTCGCCTTGGTTGGGGCGGCGGTAGGATACCAGTGGGTGCGGGAAAAGTTAGCTCCTTTGGTGGAAACTGAAGTCAGTCAGTTGCTGAAGCGGCCCGTGCAACTCGGACGTTTGGAGGGATTTTCTCTGACAAGTTTGCAGTTTGGCCGATCGACTTTACCTGCAACTCCTACCGATCCGGATTACGCTTCTACAGAAGCAGTTAAAGTAAAGTTTTCGGTTTTGCAACTGCTGTTCACGCGCAATCTCAAATTAGATATTACCTTAGTTAAAGCCAGCGCTTATATCGAACAGGATGCTAAAGGCCGCTGGGTTAATATTCCAACTGCGGAGCAGAAATCTCCGGGTTTATTTAAAACTGAAGTTGAAGCATTTCGAGCTGAAAATTCCGTCGCAGTTTTGGTGCCGCGTCCCGCAGTCGGACAGACAACTTCGGCTCCGATTTCTGTAAATTTTAAAAATGGCAGTGCTCTATTTCGCGACCAAAACCAGCGCGTTCTATACGAAGTAAACGGTCAGTTTACTAATAGCGATAATTTTATACTTAAAGCTGATTCTATGTTACCTGCAGCTCAAACTAACCTGCAGTTGCAAGGTCAAAATTTGCCTTTGCCCGACCTCGCTCGCTTGCTAAGACTTTCCGGCATTTCTTTACAAAAAGGTCTGGCTAATGGCAATTTAACCGTGCAAGTGCGAGAGAATAAAGTATCGGGAATTACTGGAACGGCTAGTTTTGGAGGAGTGCAAGCGAGTATTGCTCCACTGAAACAAATCATACAAAATAGCAGCGGTCAGTTGCGGTTTCAGGGAACTAATATTATTGTTGATAGTCTGGCGGCTAATTACGGTCTAATTCCGCTGAGAATAGCAGGCACAGTTGCAACGGGAACTAATTTTAATTTGGAGAACGCTAGCTTCAATCTGACAACTAACGTGCAACCAGTCGCTTTTGCAAGTGTTGTCAGTGCGGTGGAGACAGAGTTAGGGCAGAAAGTAGTATTGCCGGTTGCTGTTGCGGGGGAGGTGAAGGCGGATGTCAAGCTAACTGGAACCGTCGATCTACCGGTGGTGACAGGTGCGATCGCCTCGACAAAACCCGCTACGGTCGATCGACTGCAATTAAATAATATTAGCACTAATTTCAAATTGGAACGCGGGAGAATGGCTCAAACCCCAACTCCCAATTCTAAATCTTCTATTCGCCCTTTTTCCTCTTTAGCTTTGACTTTGAGCGATATTTTGGTAGTGCCGGCGGCGGGGGGTAAAATTGGCGGTAAAGGTGAAGTTGATATTGCTTTAAAAAGTAAGAATTCGCCATCTGGTTTGGTGTTTGACTTCCAAGTTGAAAATGTACCCGGAGACGCGATCGCCCAAATTTACGCTCTCCCGATTCCTGCTAGTGTTAACATTGGCAGTGTTTCCGCCAAAGCTCAAGTTTTCGGCCCGTTAGACAACATTCAAGCTAGAGTTCAATGGCAAGCACCGCAAGGGACTTTCCCCGCTGCGGGCGAAATTCGAGCCGCAAGGAACTCGGCGGATTTGCAAAATACGGTTGTGAAGATTGGCGACGCTTCTGTTAACGTGGATGCTGCGCTAAAAGACCGTCAGTGGCAAGCTTTGATCGAGGGCAATGGCGTCGCCCTCAACCGTTTGCAGCAAGTCCTGCCAGACCTTAATTTGCCTCCAGAACTAGCCGGTTTGTTCAGCGGAACTGCCGAAGCTGCGGGAACTCTGGACGATTTGAGTTTAAATGCGATCGCTGCGACGGGCAAAGGAACGCTGAATCTGGCTGACAGTATTGTTGATGTAAATGGGGAACTAGAATCTGGTCGCTGGCAAGTTTTTGGAAACACTGAAAAAGTTGCTGTCAATCAATTAATTGATATTGGGTTGCCGTTATTAACACGGGAAACCACCGCGAATCGGGAGAATATAGAAGCTAAAATCCAAAATTTTAAAGCGTTAAACGGACAGCTAGCAGGTAAATTTCAAGCTGCGGGAAATGTTGACGATTTGACTGCTGGCGCAATCAATGTTAGTGGCAACGGTAGGCTCAATTTTGCCTACAGCAATGTCAATTTACAAGGAGAATTGGTAGCGGGAAACTGGCAAGCAACAGCAGAAACAGATCGCACTTCCATCAGCCGCTTGGTAGATTTAGGATTGCCGATTTTAGATGTGGCTTCAGCATTCAATCCCGAAAATCAGCAATCAGCCAATCTCAACAATCTAAAATCCAAAATCCAAAATCTAAAATCGATTGACGGACTGCTATCGAGTCAATTTACAGCATCGGGAAGTCTTGACAATTTGACAGCTAGCAGCATCAATGCCAGCGGCAGCGGCCTACTCAATCTTGCCGACAGCAATGTCAATTTAAAAGGAGAATTGGTAGCCGGAAACTGGCAGGGAACAGCAGAAACAGATCGCACTTCCATCAGCCGCTTGGTAGATTTGACACTGCCGATTTTAGATGTGGCTTCAGCATTCAATCCCGAAAATCAGCAATCAGCCAATCTCAACAATCTAAAATCCAAAATCCAAAATCTAAAATCGATTGACGGACTGCTATCGAGTCAATTTACAGCATCGGGAAGTCTTGACAATTTGACAGCTAGCAGCATCAATGGCAGCGGCAGCGGCAGACTCAATCTTGCCGGCAGCAATGTCAATTTAAAAGGAGAATTGGTAGCCGGAAACTGGCAGGGAACAGCAGAAACCGATCGCACTTCCATCAGGCGCTTAGGAGATTTAGGAATGCCGCTGTTAGATGTTGGCTTAGCTTTCGCTGCTGACAATCCCCAAACAGTCGCCAATATCAACAATCTCAAATCCAAAATCAAAAATCTCCAATCGCTTGACGGACAAATATCCAATGAAATTCAAGCCACCGGCAGTCTTGATAATTCAACCGCCGCTGAGATAGGCGTCAGCAGCAGCGGCCTACTCAATATAGGGGACGGTACTCTTGCTTTTAGAAGTAAATTAGAAGGCAGACGCTGGCAAGCTTTCGCCGATGCCGATCGAGTTATTCTCAGTCGCTTAGAACAAACAATCCGCAATAGCCAACTGTTGACCGTGACGGCGACTTTGCCTAAAGGATTTGACGGTAGAGTTAACGGCGAATTCCAAGCAGCGGGCAGTTTGGATAACTTGACAGCCAAGGGAATTAGTGGTAGCGGAGAAGGACGGATTGTGGTCGATCGACTCGGGGCGATCGATACTACGGCCAAATTAGAAAACGGCAACTTGCAAGCATTGCTGGAAACCAACGGAATTGCCGTCAGTAATTTAGAACAAACCCTCAAACAAACAGGTTTGCTGACAGCGGATTTACCGCCAGAAATTAACGGAACCCTCGACGGCCAAGTCCGCATTTTGGGAACAGTAGATAATCTAACCGCCAACGGCATCACCGCCAACGGCGACGGACAAATTCGACTCGCCAACGGCGGAGGAATTGTCAATGCTAAAGGCCGCGCAGAATCGGGGAATTGGCGCGCGTCAATCGAGGGCGAGCAAATTGCTCTAAGTCGCTTCCAGCAAGCCTTTGACTCGCAGCGACAAAGCTTGCAAGCCCGAGGTGTAGTATCTGGTGCCCAAAATCTCCCCCAGCTTGGAGGACTGTTTAACGGCAATATCAATTTATCCGGCCCGATTGTGGCGGGCACGGGGGCACCGCCCCTACAAAATGTTCGCGCTGGCGGCAGTTTCCGCATCTCGGAATTGCCGTTTTTGAACCAACCTTTTGAGGCAGTATTTAATTGGGACGGCAAACGGGTGGAAATTGAGAACGCCACAACTCCCGGTTTGACAGCAAACGGCTTTGTTAACGTCGAACTCGAAGGTCAAGGAGGGCCCTCAATTTCCAACTTAGATTTGGATGTCAAACTCGCCAACTTTAACCTGGAAGCCTTACCAGCAGAAAAGTTAGGATTTTTGTCTGCAATTGCGGACAAAAATTCCTCACAGCAAAACCCACCCCTGCGCGGCAATGTAGATTTTACCGGCAGCCTCACCGGAACCCTCGCCGAACTCAGCTTAGTTGGCGACGTGGAAGTGCGGGATTTAGCAGTAAATCAAATCGCTTTTGACCCGGTACTGGCGGGGAGTGTGAATGCGGATGCTGGGAAAAGTGTAGATTTGCGTTTGGCCGGTCGCCAAGACAAAATCGAAGTAGCTTTAAATCCATCTTTTCTGCCGACATCTTTCTTAGTTCAACGCGGGGAATCCGTGGCTAGCGGCCAAACCGAGGGAGAAACTTTGCGAGTTAATTTAAGCGATTTTCCCCTGGCTGCTTTGAATCTATCGCCGGGGAAAGAGGCAGGTTTGGGGCCGATAACCGGTACGGTTTCGGGACAAGTGAATGTGCCCGGTTGGAAGATGCCGTTAAATCCGGCGACTTTACAAGCAAGCGGACAAATTGCGATCGCCCAACCGGCGATCGGCTACATTAAAGGTGACAGTTTCCAAGCCGAATTCAGCTACGCTAACGGCAGCGCCACTCTCACAAACGGACTTTTCCGCCAAGGCAGCGGTCAATACTTAATTTCCGGCAATGTTAAAACAGGCGCCAACCCGCAATTTGCCGGGAAAGTTAACGTCCAGCAAGGCAATTTGCAACAGGTTTTAGCCGCTTTGCAATATTTCAATTTAGGCGACTTGGCTAGAGGCTTAAAACCTCCGGTTTACGCTAGCGCGGCCGACGTGCAAACTGTAGCAGTGGGACAACCAGAAGCCCCGCTAATCGAACAGTTGCGCCGTTTGGCAGAAATTGAAATACTTTTGCAGCAGCAGCAAGCAGTGAAATCATCAGAAAAATTGCCTCCCTTATCCCAATTGCAAGGCACTTTTGGCGCGGAAATTGCTGTCGCCGGTTCTTTGCAAACTGGTGTGCAAGCTCAATTTAACGTGAAAGGCGATAACTGGCAGTGGGGAGAATATGTCGCTGAAAAGTTCAGCATTGAAGGCAGTTTTCAGGAGGGGATTTTAACTGTTTTGCCTCTGGAAATTCGATCGGGAGAAAGTGCGATCGGCTTTTCGGGACAACTCGGGCAAAAAGCTCAATCCGGGCAGTTGCGGGTAGAAAATGTGCCGCTGCAAGAGTTGGCAAAAGTCGTGGAATTACCTTTTGTGGATGTCACGGGAAATTTGAATTTGCGCGCGAATTTGGCCGGCAGTTTGGAAAACCCGCAAGCTACCGGGGAATTGAGTTTGCTTGAGGGCACGCTAAACGGAGAACCGATTAAACAAGCCGACGGCAGTTTCAGTTACAGCAACGCCCGCCTGAATTTTGGCGGCAGCGCTTTGGTAACTCAAACCGAACCGATTGAGGTGCAGGGAAGTTTGCCTTTTGAGTTGCCGTTTGCAGCCGTGAAAGCCGACAGCGATCAAATCGATTTGAGGGCGAATTTGCAAAATGAAGGTTTAGCAATTATTAATGTATTGACTCCGCAAGTTGCGTGGGTCAGCGGTCAGGGACAGGTGCAAATTCGCGTGGGAGGAACGCTGCAAGATCCTGTAGCGCAAGGAATTGCGAATTTTGAAAATGCAACTGTCCGCGCGAATGCCTTCCCAGAACCGCTGACAGGGCTGACTGGGACGGTGCGCTTTGAGGGCGATCGTATTCGGGTAGAAGGAATTCGGGGACAGTTGAGTCAGGGACAAGTTGTCGCCGCTGGCGTGATTCCGCTGTCTGTACCTTTTGCTGAGGGCGATGTCGATGCAGCTAATCCTTTGGCTGTGAATCTCGACAAGTTAGCACTGAACCTCAGAGGATTGTACCGCGGCGGCGTAGTCGGTCAAGTGCAGGCAAGAGGCACGGCTAGGCGCCCGCAGTTGAGCGGTAATATTGAACTGTACAACGGCGAAGTATTTCTCCGGAGTCCCGGCGGCGGCACAACTGAGTTAGCTTCTTCCTCTTCTGCTTCTGATTCTCCTTCGACATCTTCCCCTTCCCCTGCGACTGAGGTTTCTGCTTCCCCTACGGCTGAGGTTTCTCCTTCTCGTGCGACTCCGACTTCCCCTCCGTTTGAAGTTGGAGTGAACGATTTGCGGCTGAATTTGGGCCGGGGAATTCGGGTAACGAGTGCGCCGATATTGAGTTTTCAGGCCACTGGGGGCTTGACGGTGAATGGAACTTTAGATGACCTTCGCCCTGTCGGTACGATTCGGTTGACTTCCGGGTCGGTGAATTTGTTTACTACAGAGTTTAGACTCGATCGAGGATACGCGCAGACTGCTACCTTTGTACCAGGACAAGGACTCGATCCGACGCTGGATGTGAGATTAGCAACTTCGGTGCAGGAAGTAACGCGGTTCCGCACTCCCGGCACATCTGTAGCCTCTGAAATCGCAGACGAACCGACAAGTTTCGGCAATGTGCGGAGTGTCCGAATTCAAGCGTTGGTGCAGGGAAGAGCTTCTCAGTTGGCGGAAAGTCTGGAGTTGAGGAGTTCTCCGAGTCGATCGGAAACAGAGATTGTAGCGCTCTTGGGTGGCAGTTTCGTGCAGACTTTAGGACAGGGAGACAGTACGCTGGCGATCGCAAATTTAGCCGGTGCGGGTTTATTGAACAACCTTCAATCTGCGGTTACCAACGCCACAGGATTGAGCGAATTTCGCTTATTTCCCACTCGGATTAGAGGGAACGAAGCACAAACTGCTAGTTCCAGTTCTGGTGCGGGTTCTCTCGGTTTAGGTTTAGAAGTTGGCTTTGACATCACGCGCAATATTTCAGCATCAATTATTCGAGTTTTGTCAGCCAATCAACCGACTGAATTTACTGTGCGCTATCGATTGAGCGATAAAATTTTACTCAGGGGTTCGAGTAATTTTCAAGGAGACAATCGCGTCACTGCTGAATATGAATTGAGGTTTTAGTTAACCCCAAACACAGTCTACAAAAAGCTGACGATCCTCAACCAGGAGCTGAGAATGTGAAAAGAAGAAAAGCCATCAAACTGATAACAGTAAGTATTAGTTCTTTAATAGAGACAATATATTACTCGCGAGACCAATATATGCTGGGAAGTCCGGTCAAAAATCATTATGACTGGATATTACTATACTGGATGCCCTATGACAATAATCTCTCAAGATTCGGGCAACCAATTATTCAAATGCTAAGTAAAGGTGTAAAAAATGACAAAGTTTTAGTAGTAGTACAATCAGACTTTAGTGGCTCAGCACAAGTTTCTAGAAGCATCATCAGCCAAGGTAAAGTGGATACCCAATACTTAGAAACAGCAGATAGTAGTAGGGCAGAAGTCTTGAGTGAGTATCTGACTTGGGCACAATCTCAATTTCAAGCCCGACGCTGGGCTATTGTGTTTTTAGGTCATGGTGGAACGCTTATGGAAATTAGCCCCGACGAACATCCCACGTCCCCTTCAACTTCAGAAATTAGATGGATGAATCTTCAAAAAATAAATCAAGTTATATTTAATTTTAACCAATCTGTAAAAGGAAATCTAGAATTATTATTTTTCCAAAATTGTAATAAAGGAAATATTGAAGTACACCATACCTTCCAAAATACTGCTAAGTATACGCTTTCATCTCAAATCCAACTGGGAGTGCCAAATTACTATTATGAGCAATTGTTAAGCGATTTGAGCGATGGTCCAGACATGGATGGTTCTCAGCTAGCTAAAAAGATTATGGATTATGAACCGCCTAATATGTACCATAGTTTGACATTAACTAACAATCATTATTTTCGCTATTTGTCCGAAAAAGTTAAGGCTGTAATTGATTCTATTTTGCAAGCCGATATTGCACCGGTGAAAGTTTTTATATCCTCAATTTTAGGGCCGGAAGTCAATTTTCCCAGTAACAATACTGTAGTAGTTTATCGTAACTTGGGAGAAACCTTTGTGGATTTCGCAAATTTTTTACAAAAACTTACCCAATTATCAGGTGCAAGTCCGTCAGCTTGTAACGATTTACTGTTATTTTTAAATAATTTTCTAATTCAGAGAGTGCAACAGCATGGTGAATTACTTGACTCCCGAATTAGACATAAATATAAAGACTTATCAGGCTTAGGTTTATTTTTACCTAGAAATCGGCAGAAACTGGAAAAGTATTTGTATTTATCGGTTTATTCAGACTTAAAGCTTGTAGAGCTTTTTGAGGCAGTTGTATTCGAGACAAAAAAGAACTAAAGATATTGGGGAGATTTTACTTCTTTGCCGACTTCAGAGAAGCAGTCAGGGAAGTAAAACAACAGCCAGCATTGGCTCCCAATTCCCACTTCCCAATGCTATAATATAAATAGCAGAATTAAAGCCCTGCTGTTAACCCCGCGCACAAGGTTAGAGGAGTTAGGTCAAATGGCAAACAAACTCCAAGTCAATACACAGTCGATCGGCTACAGCGACTTTTACTGGAACCGCTTTAGTCCGAGAGTTGCGACTATCAGCAGCGTCCGCAACGCCAATCACTGGGACGGCGGATTTATCACTTATATTGCATTTCCCACAAAAGTAGAAGCTACAGCAGCAATGAAATATTTGCTCTTGCATCAAAAAGCTGCTGATGTCGATATGCGGAAAGCCAAGCGAATGAAAGCAAAAGGCATTCGGTGGGAACTCAAAATTCGGGGTTTAGCTTTTAATGAAGTGCTGAAGCTGGCGACGATGGATATAGCTGGAAAACTCGTGATGTCACCTGCAACTACTACTGAAGCCACAGGCTGATAATTGAAAAACTTCGTAGTTGCGCTAAGGGTGGTAAAGCGCAACTACCAACCTAAAAATCCCTAAAATATTGCATTTTCCTTCTTCCTTCTTCCTTCTTCCCTCTTCCTTCTATAATATGCGTTTCATCAGTCCCAAAACAGACTTTGCATTCAAAAAAATATTCGCTTCTTCCGAACATCCAGAAATTCTCATCAGCTTCCTAAATGCAATGCTGTATAACGGAGAACCAACAATCCAAGAATTAGAAATAATTGACCCTTATTCAGCAGGAAGCGTTACAGGATTGAAAGACACTTACCTGGATGTCAAAGCCAAGATTACCGGCAACAAAACCGTGATTGTTGAAATGCAGGTACTCAACGTCGCCGCCTTTGAAAAACGGGTAGTATACAATGCAGCGAAAACCTATTCTACTCAACTCAAAGCTGGAGAAGGTTATTTAAAGTTAAACCCGGTCATTGCTTTAACCATTACCGACTTTATCTTATTTGAAAACACCGAAAAACTAATTTCTAACTTTGAATTTACAGAAACCGAAGAGAAATTCGTCTATCCCAACTGCGAGTTAAAGTTAGTGTTTGTCGAGTTGCCGAAATTCAAAAAAGAATTGAATGAACTCGAAAATCTGCCGGAAAAATGGATCTACTTTATGAAAAACGCGCCCTCTTTGGAAGCAGTACCAGATACATTGGGGTCTGTTGAAGAGATTAATACCGCGCTGGAAATTGCCAACAGAGCAAATTTGACACTAGACGAATTGAATGATGTAGACAAACGAGAAATGTTTATTCAAGACCAAATTGGGTCTGTGATGAAAGGGATAGAAATTGGTCTACAACAGGGAATTGAAAGGGGTAAAATTGAGGGGGAAATAGGATTAATTATGCGTCAGATAGTGCGGCGGGTGGGTGAGGTTACACAGGAAGTTCAAACTCGCATCCAGGGGTTATCTGCGGAACAGTTAGATGATTTGGGAGAAGCTTTGTTGGATTTTAGGAGTAAAGAGGATTTGATCGCGTGGTTGGAGTCGGCGGGATGAACTGATGAGTTAAAAAGAGAGTCAATCGATTTTAGATTTTAGATTTTAGATTTTAGATTGAAGCATTGACCCCACGGATAAATTCGGGGGCTTGTTTATCGGATACAAGTCAGGGATTTTTAACGTGGATTTGGTAAAATTCCCAATCTCTGGATTCATTTAAACTTTAGTATCTGCGGGAACTTCCCTCTGTACCAGCATCCAACCTAACAGCGCTAAACTAACTCCGAGAGCGAGAAATCCTAAATCCCAAGCTAACTCGTTGATACCGGGTTTGACGTGGTGGATTCCCAAAATTTGATGGTCAACAATGCCTTCAACAAAGTCAAACAATCCAGCACCAATTAATATTGAACCGAAAAAAGTTTGAGTTGACAAAGGAACATCTTTGCGCTTCACAGCACTCCACAAACAGAAGATTCCCGCCACTGTTACCAACCAATCCGCAGCGTGAAACAATCCATCTCCGAGGGTATTTAATTCTAAACCGGCAACAGTAGCATCGGTTTTAACGCTGCTAAACATATGGTGCCACTGGAGGAGTTGGTGCAGCACAATGCCGTCAAAAAAGCCTGATTGACCGATACCGAGGAGAATTCCTGCGATAATTAGAGGTCGGCGGTTGTTAACAGCGGTGGTCGGTGAGTTTGTGCGATCGTCCAATGGAAAACCTCAGATTATTTAACTGCTGAGCCTGGGTCTGTGAAGGGATTTGCCAGTACATTTTTTAGTTTTGCTGGGGAGGAGGGGCGATCGCATCATCCGCGAGATAGATTTATCGAGTGAAGTGCGATCGCACCTTGATTTTTGATGGATGATGGGAAAGCGCGATCGAATCTTGCCTGCAATAACTTCTACAACACCCTCCACATACTAATTGATAGTTTTAATTACATTAAACCTCAACATATTTGCATAAAGTCCTCGCTTCAGGAATAGACGAACCAGATTGACGCAACTCTTCTAAATGAAAAACTATGGCTGCTTTAATTTGCTGTTCGACTTCCTCGATAGTTGTACCTGTTGCTACGCATCCGGGTAAATCTGGAACATAAGCAGAATAATTGCTTTCTGATTTCTGGATGGCAATTGCATAACGTATAATTCTGCTTTGACTATCTGCTTTTGCGTTTGCCAACACAATAGACCCTTCTGGAGTCAATTCCCATCTGTCGCGAGGCGAATTAGTTTCTACATATCGTTTAACCAAGCCATCAGCAGCCAGTTTTTTTAAGACAACCATCATGTCAGGTTCTCGCGGTACATCTCGACGGGAAAGTGCATTCGCGAGTTCGTACCAACTCCACTTTCCTTGACCTTTAGCTACTAATTCCAGCAGCACTAATTCAAGCTGGGTTAATTGAGTTAGGTTTTTCATCAAAATTCCTCTACGCTCAGATGAAATAAAACGCCGAATCCTTCTTTTAATTTATAATCTTCAAGAGTAGCTGTGTGAGCATTGTTCCAAAGTTCATAAGCCTCATCCGGATCAGCGGGTTGTCCAGTTGGATAGCCAAGCTTTTTATACCTGAGATACTCGCGTAACTCGTGAGTATAAAACCGTAAATCAACAGGCTCAGCTACAAGGGTTTGGGTGGTGATACCTCTTAACCTTTCAACCATTCTTAGCTCAGCTTCACCAACTGGATTAAATCTGCGAACATGAGCTTCAACCAAGGCAACGCCTTTATCAGTAATTTTAACATTTTGATAAGATAAGTTGAGAATCTTTCCGCCAGCTTTCGAGGGATTGAAAGGTCTGCCACTTTTTGCACCTTTTTCTATCATTTTATTCGAGTGGCTTTAATCTATCCGTAGTTAACAAAGTTGGGAAACGCTTAGATGTTACAGTCTACAAGTCTCTACGCGAGAGAAGAGATACGACCCACTTCCCCACCCAAGCGCCCGCAGGAGGTGAGCTTGTGGTGCTTTCTCTGATGAAAAAGTGATGTACAAGACAAGGGAGGTGAGCTTCTGGTGCTTTCTCTGAAAAAGTGATGTCTTTGTACGTAAGCCATTCATTTTTTTGTCTCCAACCCACGCGATCGCCTAACCTCTCGCAAACTTCCACATTATATTCACTTGTTCCCCCCAAACTTTGATAAATGTGCTTCCGCACGCTAAAGCCGAAGTGACCGTTAGAATATTTTACCCAAAGTTGGTCAATGGTACGCAAGTCTTCGCAGGGGAATTTTTCAATACTTTCTGTACTCAGGCATCCTTGTTTCTCCCTCCCCGCCGCCTTGAACATCACTCTCGCCGTTTCCTGATCAGCTTCTTTCCATTTTTTGGCGGCCAATAAATCGCGCAGATTTGTATAGTCTACTCCTCGCTCAGATTTGAGAGGAACATCAGGCTCAATAGGAGTAGAATTAGGAGGTGCAGGTTGAGGGGATTTTTCGGTTGTAGCACTATTTTTAGAACTCGGTTGATATGGTATAGCTGCTGGCTGTATCTTGGCAACGGCAATTCTTTTTACTGCTTTAATCGCATCCATATCACCAGGAAATGCAACTAATACCCGAATCCATAACTGTTCTGCCAAATCTAGATTCTTGTTGAGTTCAGCCTGGGAAGCATCATACTTGAGCGTCCGCTCATCATCTAATGTGGCGTATTGCGGCAAAAGAATTAGGTGAGATTTTTCAATAGGTTCAGCAATAGTCAGAGGTGTTTGCTTGGGTTTCCCAAATTGGCGATTGAGTTCGGTTACTCGCTGGATTAAATATTGATTCAATCGTTCAACAGTTGCACATTGACCTTGAGAACCCAATCCTTCTAGTAACGCACAAGTAAAAACACCTTGCTGTAAATCTTCAATTTCATAAGATATCTGATTTGGACTACAGGAAGCAATGCTGATGACTCCCATTTGCCGCGCTTGTTCAGCGGTTTGACGGCCAATCCCCTCAACAGACTTTCCCTCATCGCGGCAAGCATCCAAAATTAAAATAATATTATCAGCCCCGCAGCCTCGCAAGCGTTGGATAATATAATTAACTGAAATATTACTATTTGCAATATCATCGGGAAAACCGTCAGTCGGCATCAAATAATCGCACCCATTTTGACGAACTCCATGACCGCTGAAGAAAAACCAAAAGTTATCTCCCGCACTCATAAAAGGCTGTTCAAACCTAACGTGTAACAAGCGCATCACGTTCGATCTAGTAGGCAGCAACTGTTTTTCCGATGAGTCTTCCGAGAAATGGTAAACTTTCTCGAATCCCGCCTCATAGCAGAGAAAATCCCGCATTAATTCTGCATCCCGCTTAGCATATTTCAGCGGACGTTGCAGGTGTTCGTATTCATTAATTCCGATGACAACAGCCCAATTTTTCGCCATTTCACTTTGATTGTTCCCGTTTAAACTTGAGCTTTATCGATCCTTTTCCTCCCGCTGCGGCTCCATTACCGATGATGCTAATTTGTCCCTGACCGTTAATTTCCACCGATAGCTCAATTTCCTCTAACTCCATCTTAGACTTGCGATCGCGCTTCTCTTCACTGCGGATTAGGAGTCGATCGACAACTGCCAGCAAATGAGCCATTTCTTGCTCTAATGTCTCTACACTGACATTATGAATTCTAAATTCACCCGTGGCATCGGGAACTTTTGGCCGTTGAGAAGAATTTGACGGTGGTTCCATATCCAAGAAAGGTGCTCCCCCCATTCCCAGACTTTTGCCACCATCAGCAGTAACGACTTGAGGCGACTCGCCCGGAATATCGCTGGTCACAATCCTAATCGTTTCATCTGGCATAAGTGTTTAAGACTCCAAACTATCGAGATATTTTTGCTAAATGCGATCGCCCACAATAATTTTCTATTCTACCTGAAATTTATCAACTGTTAGAGAAGCCCCCGGATTCATCTGTGGAATGGGTATCTTGCCCGCCCTAAATGTTAAATTTTAATACTAAAAAATCGGTCGCGCGATCGCCCAAAACTACATAATGTGAGTTACAAGTTCGATCGTACTTCTATCAAAAATCCTAAATCCCAAAACCTCATTGCCCAAACTGACCGTTTCTGTGCAAACCTAAAAAACAGCAGACACAATTTTATAAACTCTAATTACAGAACACTAGCAACCAGTTATGCAAACTCTGCCGAACCCCACTAAAACCCCCACCACCGAACCAACCTTCGACACCACCATCAAACGCCGCAAAACCCGTCCCGTCAAAGTCGGTAGCGTCACCATCGGCGGCGGCAACCCCGTCGTAGTTCAGTCGATGATTAACGAAGACACCCTCGACATCGACGGTTCAGTCGCCGGAATTCGGCGCTTGCACGAGATTGGCTGCGAAATCGTCCGCGTCACCGTGCCCAGCATGGCCCACGCCAAAGCTTTAGCCGAAATCAAGCAAAAACTGCACGCCACCTACCAACCCGTGCCCCTCGTCGCCGATGTCCACCACAACGGCATGAAAATTGCCCTGGAAGTCGCCAAACACGTAGACAAAGTGAGAATCAATCCCGGACTTTACGTGTTCGAGAAGCCGAAAGCCGACAGAAGCGAATACACCGACAGCGAATTCGTCGAAATTGGCGAAAAAATCCGCGAAACACTGGAACCTCTGGTGATTTCCCTGCGCGACCAAGGCAAAGCTTTGCGAATCGGCGTTAATCACGGTTCTCTCGCCGAACGGATGCTGTTTACCTACGGCGACACGCCCGAAGGCATGGTAGAATCCGCCCTGGAATTCATCAAAATTTGCGAATCCCTCGACTTCCGAAATATCGTAATTTCCCTGAAAGCCTCCCGCGCGCCGGTGATGGTTGCTGCTTACCGCTTAATGGTGCACCGGATGGACGAACTCGGCATGGATTACCCGCTGCATCTCGGCGTCACCGAAGCAGGAGACGGCGAATACGGCCGCATCAAATCCACCGCAGGCCTGGCGCCTTTGTTAGCTGACGGTATCGGCGACACCATCCGCGTCTCGCTGACAGAGGCCCCAGAAAAGGAGATTCCGGTTTGCTACAGCATTCTGCAAGCCTTGGGACTGCGGAAAACGATGGTTGAGTATGTCGCTTGTCCTTCCTGCGGTCGCACTTTGTTTAATTTAGAGGAAGTGTTACACCAAGTGAGAGAGGCGACCAAGCATCTCACCGGTTTGGATATAGCAGTAATGGGCTGTATTGTCAATGGACCCGGAGAAATGGCTGATGCTGATTACGGCTACGTCGGGAAGCAACCGGGTTATATCTCGCTGTACCGGGGTCGGGAAGAAATTAAGAAAGTGCCGGAAGACCGAGGAGTGGCAGAATTGATTGACTTGATTAAATCGGACGATCGCTGGGTTGATCCTTAGCCCCTGAAGAACAGGCAAGATGCCTGTTCCACAAAACATCAAGTTTCTTGTGGGCCGTCGCTCCTAGCCCGTCAGGAACAGGCAAGATGCCTGTTTCACAAAAAAACATCAAGTTTCTTGTAGGGTGGGCTTCTAGCCCGCCCTGAATAGAACTCGGCAAAGTGGAATAATATCTGTACGCCAAACGCGAGCGGGCCTTACCTGTGTTAGATTGAGCGTAAATATTCTGAACTCTTTTCCTCCCGCGCGTCAGACAAATGGTTATAACAAAACGAGGGCTTGTTCTAAGTGCAGCAGCGGTGGTACTCACTGCTGTAACTCTTGCGAACACTGGTTGCAGTTCTAAATCTCTGGCTTCTTTTCGGGGAAGCCCTAAAGAGTTGGTTGATGAAGTTTGGCAAATTATTGACAAAAGTTATGTAGATGGCACTTTTAACCAGGTTGACTGGAAAGCGGTGCGGAATGATTATTTGAATCGGACTTATACCAGCGACGAGGAAGCTTACAAAGCAATTCGGGAAATGCTGAAGAAGCTGGACGATCCTTATACGCGGTTTATGGACCCTCAAGAGTTCAGAAATATGCAGGTTGACACTTCTGGGGAACTGACAGGAGTTGGGATTCAGTTGACTCAAGATGAGGAAACCAAAAAGTTGGTGGTGATTTCGCCGATCGAAGATACCCCTGCTTTTACTGCTGGTATTCTGGCAAAAGATATCATTACTAAGATTGACGGCAAAAGCACAGAAGGCATGGATACGAATCAGGCGGTAAATTTGATTCGCGGCCAGGTGGATACTGAGGTGACGCTGACTATTTTGCGGGGAAGCAAGGAATTAGAATTTAAGCTGAAACGCGCTAAAATTGAAATTCATCCCGTGCGGAAGTCGGTGCAGAAAACTCCGATCGGCGAAGTCGGCTATATTCGCTTAAATCAGTTCAGTGCGAATGCTGCATCGGAAATGCGATCGGCAATTAAGGATTTGGAACAGAAAAAGGTAACGGGCTATATTTTAGACTTGCGTTCCAATCCCGGCGGGTTGCTGTACGGAAGTATTGAAATTGCTCGGATGTGGCTCAAAGAAGGTACGATCGTCTCGACGGTTGATCGAGTCGGTGAGGCCGATAAACAAACTGCAAATAAGGCAGAGCTCACAGACAAACCATTAGTTGTACTGGTAGACGGCGGTTCAGCAAGTGCTAGCGAGATTCTATCCGGTGCTTTGCAAGACAACAAGCGCGCGGTTTTGGTGGGAACAAAGACGTTTGGTAAAGGTTTAGTTCAGTCAGTACGCGGCGTGGGAAATGGTGCCGGTTTGGCGGTGACAATTGCCAAGTATTTTACTCCCAAGGGCACTGATATCAACAAGGCCGGGATTGAACCGGATTTTAAGGTAGAACTCACCGAGGCTCAAAAACAGGAATTGAGGCGCGATCGCGATAAAATCGCTACAACGGCAGATCCGCAGTACGCGAAAGCTATGGAAGTTTTGACACAGCAAGTTACTGGTAAAACAGGGAACAATAAGGCGGAGTCGAAACCGAATGCAGCGCCACCTAAACCGAATGCGGCGCAAGCAAAACCGAGTGCAGCACCTTCTAAATCTAAATAGAAAACCTGTGTAAGGTTCCAGTTAAAAAAAAGCATTCGGGGGAAGATTTACGGCTAAAAGCCAAGATTTAAAACTCGAATGCTTCGCTATTTTTTGCAATGCGTCCCGTGCAACCGAAATTTATATAATTCATCGGCGTTAATCTGTGTTAATCTGCCCTCATCTGCGGTAAAAAAAAGAGAAGGTATTAACCGCAGATGACAATGGATTGACCCTGATTCACGCAGAGGTCGAGAAGAGAGATATGAATAATTCCGCTGCTAACAGATTTGATATCACGTTAGCTTTCGCGATGCGGAGGAAAGTAATAGTAATTCGTCATTGCGGCTGGCATTTGCCGGCGCGAATTAATCCGATGCGGCGGGCAATGGCATCTTCGGCAGAATCGTAAGGACCCCACTTTTCAATAATACTGGGGTTTTGTTCTTCAAGTTGCGCGATCCTCTGCGAGGGCTCCGCCAACGGCAAAATTTCGCAATTACCTGCAGGACGTTTGACAATATAAAATTTTGGTGTTTCTGTCATAGCTAAATTCGTCACAAAAAAGCTGGATACTAACTAGGCAATTGGCTCATTATATCAAATAGGGAAACGGCAATGCCGTGTCTCAAGTGTGTCTTAGCATTAAAGTCGCAGTCCGACAGTAGTTGAAACCCCTCCCGGGCTGCGGATTTAACCGCCTGCAACTAATAAGAATTAAAAAAAACTAACACTTTTGGAAGATGCCACAATATTTATCTATGATCAAAATATAGACATTTGTCTAAACAGTGCATTCAACCATTTCAGAAGTGGCGAAATATTCTAATCAATACCAAAAAAAACCATGCAATTTCTACCCAAAACAATCCCCGAAATTCAACCAGAAATCATATCAGTTAAAGAATCACCGCCAGAACTTGTTACTTTCGATGTCGGCGGGATGAAATGTGCCGGCTGCGCGAAAGCTGTCGAACGCCAACTCATGCAATATTCAGGCGTAATTTCAGCTTGCGTTAACTTAGCCGTAGAAGTCGCAACGGTTGAGTGTGAACCGGGGACTGTCGATGCAGAAGCTTTAGCGAAAAAGTTGACTGATAATGGATTTCCCTCTCAGTCTCGTTCAGGTGAAAATCAGTGGGAAGCAGAAGCGACAACAATTGAACGGCGGCGACAAGAAATTCGACAGCAAATCAAGCAATTGACGATTGCCCTTATCCTAATTATTCTATCCGGTTTAGGTCACGTACTCGGCACAAAAGCTCCAATTCTCAGCAATATTTGGTTTCACTGGGGACTCGCCACCCTAGCTTTGCTGCTACCGGGCCGCCCGATTATCGTTGACGGGTGCCGCAGTTTGTGGCGAAATGCACCCAACATGAATACTTTGGTAGCTTTAGGCGCTGTCACAGCTTACACCGCTAGCAACGCGGCGCTGCTGTTTCCACGGATGGGATGGGAGTGCTTTTTTGACGAACCTGTGATGCTGCTGGGCTTTATTTTGTTGGGCAAAACTCTCGAACAGCAAGCCAGACGCCGCGCTGCATCAGCTTTACAAGCTTTAATCGCATTGCAGCCGGCGAAAGCCCGCTTAGTTGATTTTAAACTCCCGAGTTTAGATTTGCGATCGGAAGAATTGCCTTTAAACTCGACATCAGAGGTCTACGATCCACAATACATTGAAATTCCAGCCGATCGCGTCCGAGTGGGAGAATGGCTGCAAGTTTTGCCCGGGGAAAAAATACCGGTAGACGGCGAAATTTGCGAAGGCAAAACAACCATAGATGAGTCGATGCTGACTGGCGAATCAATGCCGGTTTTGAAGCAACCAGGCGATACAGTTGCGGCGGGAACTATCAATAAATCCGGGGCAGTTGTGATGCGGGCAACTCGCACCGGTAAGGAAACCACTGTAGCTCAAATGGTTGCTTTGGTGCAGGCAGCCCAAACTCGCAAAGCGCCGATTCAAAATTTAGCTGATACTGTGGCGGGATATTTTGTATATGGGGTGATGGCGATATCGGTTTTAACTTTCCTATTTTGGTATTTTGCCGGGACTCATATTTGGCCTTCTGTGCTTTTAGGACACGATATGGGGCATGGGGCATCGGCCATGGGGCATGGGGCATTGGGCATGGGAAATCAATTATCAATTACCGATTACCAATTACCAATTACTCATTACCAATCCCCTTTGCTGTTAAGTTTGAAATTGGCGATCGCAGTTTTAGTCATTGCTTGTCCTTGCGCTTTAGGACTGGCTACCCCAACTGCAATTTTAGTCGGTTCTGGCATCGGGGCGGAGCGTGGACTTTTAATTCGCGGTGGTGATGTTTTAGAACGGGTGCATCAATTAGATACGGTAGTTTTTGACAAGACTGGCACTCTGACAACCGGAAATCTCACACTCACAGATTATTTGCCGGTTTTCCAGAATTCCGAGTGGGATTTGAATTCAGATATTAATGTTGGCAACAAACAAGATGTTGGTTCCACAATTGATGGAGTTTCTGGCAACAGGCAAGATGCCTGTTCCACAAGTGATGGAGTTTCTGGCAACAGGCAAGATGCCTGTTCCACAATTGATGGGGCTTCTGACAACAGGCAAGATGCCTGTTCCACAATTGACTCAAAACTGCTGCAAATTGCGGCGGCGGTGGAAAGGGGCGCTTGTCATCCCATCGCGGCAGCGATTTTGCTGGAAGCTCAACAGCAAGGTTTGCCGCTGCTAGCTGCTGAAGATTTCTGCACGGAACCGGGCTTCGGGGTTTCTGCTTTGGTGGAGGGCCGACGGGTGTTCGCGGGGAATGCTGAGTGGATGAAGGAGCAGGGGGTCGCTGTGGCGACGGAATTGTCGGGGTCTTTGCAAGGCAAAACGGCGGTTTACGTGGCTTCTGGGGGCGTTTTGCTGGGGGTAATCGGGCTAAAAGATACTCTGAGGCCGGATGCTAAGGCGACGGTGGAACGTTTGCGGGGCATGGGATTGCGGGTGATGATGCTAACGGGGGATACGGCGTCTGCGGCGGCGGCGACGGCGCAGCAGCTAGATTTGACGCCGGCTGATGTTTTGGCCGAAGTGCGGCCGGATGGGAAGGCTCGGGCGATCGCGAGTTTGCAAGCCCAAGGCTGTAAAGTGGCTGTGGTGGGGGATGGTATCAATGACGCCCCGGCATTGGCTCAAGCTGATGTCGGTATCGGTTTGCACTGCGGCACTGATGTCGCAGTTGAGACAGCTCAAATTGTGCTGATGCGAAATGCTTTGATGGATGTTGTTGAGTCGATCGAGCTGGGGCGCGCTACTTTCAACAAGATTCGCCAAAATTTATTTTGGGCTTTTGGTTACAATACTCTGGGAATTCCCGTGGCAGCGGGTATCTTGCTGCCTGCAACCGGAATTCTACTCAGTCCTGCGGCGGCCGGAGCATTTATGGCGTTTAGTTCTGTTAGCGTGGTTACAAATTCTTTGTTTTTGCGCCGGGGATTTCGAGCTTAAATTGAGGGCTTGTAGATCAAAGTCGGAGGTCATATCGTTTCCGGTTGCACTCGTGCTCATATAAAGGACACGGCAGTGCCGTTTCCCTACCTGGATTAATTGTAGGGAAACGGCACTGCCGTGTCACAAGCTGTGGGTAATATTAATTTCGATGCTACCGGATTTGATCTCATCGGTCATTAGCTGGAAACTAATGACTAATGACCTCATCTCAAGACGGATATAAGCCCCTGACACTAAAAGTGGAGAGCAAAGAAGTTTGGAGATTAGTTCGAGGCCCCAGATTCATCTGTGGAGTCAATCTAAAATCTAAAATGTAAAATCGACTGACTGATGGCTACAGTGCCATACTTTCCAAAAGTCGCCAGTTGTTGTTGTTCATAATTGAACGACTCACTAGCTCGAACATTTGACGGCAGTGGTTGTTGGTTTGCAGGGGCAGTTCTTCGTTTTTAATCACGAAGTTCATGCGAACCTCTGAGTCGCTGGCCGTGTTTTTCTCAATTAGGACTTCTGCGGTGACAAGTTTGGCAATCGAAACTTGACCTGGGAGCTCGCGAGCCATGACCGAATCTCCTGTATTGTAGATAATATCAAGATTGCATGACTCTAAAATTTCAATCAGGGACTGACGGAGACGGTCGATCGGAACGGCAACGATAAAAAAACCAGTATAGCGAGCCATAGACAACTCCAGCCGTGAGGCATTTAGACTTTATTATCATACCGAACCTAGAACAGATGCACAGAACAATATGGATTTATTTTATTCAGGTGGAAAGTTAGGGCAATGAAAGGCAAACTGATCGTGTTTGAGGGGGTTGAAGGTGCCGGTAAAACTACGCAAATGCAGCGCTTGATACAGTTCCTGCAAGCAAGTTGCTTTCTGGCAGTCCGCTTGGTGGCTACTCGCGAACCGGGGGGTACTGAGTTGGGAAGGGGACTGCGACATTTGCTGCTGAAACAAGATGGGGGCGAATCTGTATCCGATCGAGCAGAATTACTCATGTACGCTGCCGATCGCGCTCAACACGTCGAAACTTTTCTCAAACCCGAGTTATCGAAGGGAACGATTGTTTTATGCGATCGCTTTACTGACTCTACGATTGCTTATCAGGGCTACGGCCGCGGTCTTAAGCTTAATTTAATTAAGCAGTTGAATGACATTGCCACCGGAGGCTTGGAAAGCGATCTGACTTTGTG
Organism: Microcoleus sp. FACHB-DQ6; assembly: GCA_014695175.1. Lineage (GTDB taxonomy): Bacteria > Cyanobacteriota > Cyanobacteriia > Cyanobacteriales > Microcoleaceae > Microcoleus. The sequence continues at coordinate 30,749 of JACJNV010000108.1, forward strand.
GCTGGATATTAATGTGGAGGCGGGTTTGGCGAGGGTAAGGGCCCGGGGAGGGTGCGATCGGATCGAGCAAGCAGATTTGAAGTTTCACCGCCTTGTACAGCAAGGTTTTGCCGAGTTAGCCGAGGAAAATAAATCTCGAATTGTCCGGATAAATGCCGATCGCCCTGAATATGAAGTCGCTCAGGAAATTCAAACTATTGTAACTAGCAGGTTAGAAGCTTGGGGATATTTAAATAATACCTCTTCTGAAAAATAGCGCTAGATCATGTGTAGATACAGGGCAATGCCCTGTCCGGCTCCAAGAACTTACAATTTAACATTCTTAACTCAAAACAATTATTTAGCAGTCCCTTAAACCACAATAACCTTTTAGTATTATACCAACCACCCCCGACGCTTAAGATGTTCTTAATTGCTGACACCCTAGATTTTCATCCTTCATCCTTCATCCTGATATCCGTTACATCCGTTACATCCGTTACATAATCCGTTGCCGAACTTCCTTCTTCCGCAAACATGAATTATTTCACATCATTAATCGGACAAGAGCAAGCAGTAGAATTGCTAACACAAGCAGTCGAGCGCAACCGAATTGCTCCTGGTTATTTATTTGTCGGATCTAACGGCATCGGCAAAAGTTTAGCTGCTCAGTCTTTCATCGAGCTTTTATTCTCAGCAAATATTCCCGAAACCAGACTAATAGCCTCCGTGCAAAATCGCGTGAGGCAGCGAAATCATCCAGACTTACTGTGGGTTGAACCAACTTATATGAACCAAGGTAAACGGCTTACGCCAAAGGAAGCAGAGGAAGCCGGTTTAAAGCGGAAAGCACCGCCACAAATTCGCTTAGAACAAGTTCGAGAAATCGGTGAATTCCTCAGCCGACCGCCACTAGAAGCTGCGCGTTCAGTCGTAGTTTTGGAACAAGCAGAAACAATGGGTGAGGGAGCAGCTAACGGCTTGTTGAAAACATTGGAAGAACCTGGAAAAGCAGCGCTCGTTTTAATTGCTCCGACTGTGGAAGCTTTGCTGCCGACTTTAATTTCCCGCTGTCAAAAAATCCAGTTTTCTCGGCTGAATCCCCAAGCAATGGCACAAGTTTTGCATCAAGCGGGATTCGCGGAGATTTTAGATCATCCCGAGGTAATGGGGATGGCTCAGGGAAGTCCTGGGGAGGCAATTTCTATTTGGCAGCAACTGCAATCAATACCCGAGGATTTGCTGCAAAAGGTGAAGCAGTTGCCTCAAAACCTGCGGTCTGCTTTGGAATTGGCCAAGGAAATTGATAAAACTTTAGATACTGAATCTCAGTTGTGGTTAATCGATTATTTACAGCACTGTTACTGGCAGCAATTTTTGGCAGGACGAATTAGTCGATCGCCCTTAGAGCCCTTGGAAAAAGCACGACAATATTTGCTAAACTACGTACAGCCGCGATTAGTTTGGGAATGCACACTAATGGGAATATGTCAAGCATAATCTAGTGCCAAGTTTGAGCGCAATACGATGAGTAACACGATGGAAAAAGCCACATTTGCAGCAGGTTGTTTTTGGGGAGTTGAACACAAGTTTCGCGCCGTTGCGGGTGTCGTCTCGACTGCTGCAGGCTACACCGGAGGTCACTGGCCGAATCCCTGCTACCTGGATGTTTGCGCCAGAGTCACCGGTCACGCTGAATCAGTGCTCGTAGAGTACGATCGATCGCAGGTGAGTTACGAAGCACTGCTAGATGTATTCTGGAACTGTCACGATCCTACCCAAATCAATCGCCAAGGCCCCGACAGAGGCGAACAGTACAGGTCTGTGATTTTTTATCATAATTCCGAACAAGAAAAAGCCGCTCGCCTCTCCAAACAAAAATTGCAAATTTCCGGTAAATACGACAAAGATATTGCCACCGAAATCAAACCTGCTGGTGAATTTTATATGGCAGAGGATTACCACCAGCAATATATTGAGAAGAAGCGGATTTCGTCAAAAGTCATTAGTTAAAAATTAGGCAGACCCCACAAAGAATAAAATATCGTAGGGGCGGTCAGGCAATGATATATACTAGCGACCAGTTTATTATTAATGCAAAACTCTGCCTCCCCCACGCCATGTTTATTTTCACCTACTTAGTAATAAATCATTAGTCATGAGATAGTGTTTGGTAGGGGCAATCCCCCTGTGGTATGCCGATGCGATGGGGATGCGCCACAAATCTCAGCTTTGACAATTGCTAAAAACATATAGATGCGGGGCGGGTAATGCCAGTCTGAAGAGGATTGATAGCATTTTAAACAGCTTGTTACGCAAGTCATAATTTTATAAAAATGCTGTAGTAGTTGGGTGCGTAAAACCTTAACAATTTTGCAATAAAGCCTAACTAAAGATTGGGCATTTCTGTTTTAATTCTTTTGAAAAAATCCCCCTTTTTGCGTCCCCGACTGTAGTCATTAGTCAGAGGATATAAGGAAAAAGGAAGAATATCTAGTTTTGCAGTCTTGCCTGTTTATTTGCTAAGCTAGAGGTGGCGCTCTGTCATCAATAAACCTTAGATTTATGCACAGGTTATTAACTGGGAAACTGCGAATAGAGTATTTAACAATACCGATCGCCAATCTTCCAGCAAATCTATCCGGTACTAAAATTGTACAGCTTACTGACTTTCACTATGATGGGGTGCGGCTGTCGGAAGGGTTGCTAGAAGAGGCGATTGCAGCAGCCAATGAAGCCGAACCCGACCTGATTTTTTTAACCGGTGACTTTATTACCTACGATCCCGCGCCTATTTACACCTTAGTGCAGCGATTGAAAAACTTGCAAAGTCGGCTGGGAATTTACGCGGTTTTGGGCAATCACGACCACTATTGGCCGAGGGCAAAAACAGAGGTTACTAATGCTTTAAATAGCGTCGGGATTCGGGTTTTGTACAACGAAGCAGCCTATCCTTTGGGGTCAGAATTGGCTTTAGTTGGGTTGGCAGATTTTTGGTCGGGCGATTTTGCGCCTAAACCTGTAATGGCATCAATAAATCCGGCGATTCCTCGGATTGTCTTGTCTCACAATCCTGATACTGCTGAAAAGCTGCAAAATTGGCGGATTGATTTGCAGTTGTCTGGGCACACTCACGGCGGTCAAATCGTTATTCCCGGTATCGGCCCTTTGTACGCTTGGGTCAGAAAAATTGGCTATATGATTCCTAAACGAATCCGAAAGTTCATTCCTTTGCTGTCGGCTTGCGATCGAGTAGTTACTCACTGGGAATGGGCTAGCGGTTTGCATCAGGTGGGGAGTAATTTGCTGTACGTGAATCGGGGTTTGGGAACTTATTCGCCGGGAAGGCTATTTTGTCCCCCGGAGGTGACAGTAATTACTTTGGTTTGTCAACATCGGTAAGGGCGGGTTTAGGGTGCACACTTTCCCGATAATAGACAATATAGCAGAAGGAAGAAGGAAGAAGGAAGAAGGAAGAAGGAAGAGGGAAGAGGGAAGAGGTAAGAGGTAAGAGGTAAGAGGGATTTTTGTACAATTGCTATTATTTTTAATTGGCTTCTCCAAAGCGATAGCCTCTGCCGTAGACAGTGTGAATTAGCACAGATTCGCCCGGTGCTTCTATTTTGCGGCGCAGCAGGCGGATTTGAGCGGCTAATACATTGCTGCTGGGTTTTTCTGCTTCACTCCACAAATACTGGTGGATTTGTTCGTGTGTTAGCAATTGACCGGTATGGCGCATTAAGTATTCTAATAACTGGCATTCTTTTTCTGATAAGTCAATTGTGCGATCGCGCCGATAAGCTAATTGATTGTCGTAGTCTAGCTGTAAATCTGCAACTTGTAGCCGCCCGACAGCAACCTCGGCATCAATAGTAGGAGGCCGCCGCAGTAATGCGCGGACTCTGGCTAGCAGTTCTCGCAATTCAAAAGGTTTGACTAAATAGTCGTCTGCACCGGCGTCGAGTCCTTGTACGCGATCGTCTACGGTATCTTTGGCGGTGAGAAATAGCACGGGCGTACTCCTTCCTTGCGATCGCAACTTCTGGCAAATTGCCAGCCCGGTTTGTCTCGGCAGCATCCAATCCAAAATTAGTAAATCGTAATTGCCCTGCATTGCTAAATTGCTGCCACTTGCTCCGTCAAATGCCACATCAACTGTATAACCTTCGCGCGTTAAGACTCGACTCAAAGGGTCAGTTAACTCAACTTCATCATCAACTAAAAGAATCCGCATCCTGATTTCAAATTGGAGATTTGAGATTTTAGGTTAAGTAAACTAATTTTCCCTAGATTTTAATGTGTGGAATACTTTCCGTTTCGCTGCAAGCTGCTGCTACCCATTCCTGGATGGCAGGCAAGGCTAAAATAGCCTCCGCATAAGCTTTGGCTGATGAATCTAATTTGACTCCGTAGGTGATAAAACGCATAACAACGGGGGCAAACATAGCGTCAACAACTGTGAATTTTCCGAACAGCATATTGCCGCCTGTTCCGAATTTTTGGCGGCATTCGCGCCAAATGGCAAAGATGCGATCGATCTCTGCTTCTACACCGGCAGTCATCCCTTCTCCCGGATAGCGGTTGCGGCAGTCCATCGGCATATTGTCGCGCAAATTTTGGAACCCCGCGTGCATTTCGGCGGCAATGGAACGGGCGATCGCCCGTTCCGCTATATCCGTCGGCCACAAATCATTTGCAAAGCGATCGGCAACGTATTCGCAAATTGCTAATGATTCCCACACTTTCAGATCGCCGTCGATTAAAACTGGCACTTTTCCCGAGGGAGAATAGCGCCGAATTTCTTCATGCGTTGTAGGCCAGTCTAAGGGGATTCTCACCTCGGCAAATTCCAGTCCAGCTTGTTTCATCGCCAGCCAAGCACGCAGCGACCAAGACGAATAATTTTTATTACCAATAACAAGTGTCAATTCGGTCATAGTTTAGCTTTCAGCTATTTGCAATCGCCTGTTAAATTGTAAGTTTTAGAGTTGAATACACAAAGGGGTGAGACTGAATGACGATCCTCTTCGAGGGCTTTCCTTCGGATCGCTTCGCTAACGCTAACGCGCGATCGGCCCGTTTTCTGCACTAGCCTCTGCAAACATTTTAGATTAACAGCCTCCCAGCGTTCCGCGTTTTTCTGCAAACTTCGATCGGGGGGCTGTATCGAACACACTTGATTTGGCATCGAATGATCTGTCTATGTGGATTTTGGCATCGTTAGCCGTAGGTACGGTCACTGTATAGTGCATTTCCTCGGCCTCTACACCACCGCCTGAGAGGATTTCATCTACTGTAATTTTTTTTAGGGAAGCTGGGTCTACATTGTGAAATTTTCTGTCAAATTGTTGACTCTCAAACTCTTGATTGTTTTCCATACTGACCGCCCTTGAAAAACGTGACGACATAAAAACTTACTAAATATAATATATACCCAAACAAAGGATCGAGCAATAGCCAAAATTTATTTTTCGCTATGAACTCTATGTGTTATTCTGAGTTGGGTAAAAGCTGTTTCTGCTTAGGCCACGATCGCCCCCTTCCAAAATTGAGCAATTTACACTCTAAAAATTGACATGATTACTGTTGCACTTCCCAAAGGCGGATTGTTAGGAGATAGCATTCGCCTGTTTAAATCGGTTGGATTAGACTTCAGTGCTTTTCTCGATTCCTCTAACCGACAACTTCAAATATATGACCCTACCTGTACTGCCAAAGCTTTGCTAGTAAGGACGCACGACGTGCCGGTTTATGTGGAATACGGTCAAGCGGATTTGGGGATTGCTGGCTATGATGTTTTGCGGGAAAAAAAGCCGAAAGTTGCCAATTTAATTGATTTAAAATTTGGCAAGTGTCGGCTGTCGGTGGCGGTGAAGGAATCTAGTTCTTACCGACGAACTGTGGATTTGCCTCCTCACGGTAGAGTTGCTTCTAAGTTCGTACACTGTGCAAGGGAATATTTTCACAATTTGAATTTGCCGGTGGAAATTGTGCCGCTTTACGGTTCTGTGGAGTTGGGGCCGATTACGGGTATGTCGGAGGCAATTGTGGATTTGGTTTCGACTGGCAAAACTTTGCGGGAAAATGGTTTGGTGGAAATTGATGTTTTGTTTGAAAGTTCGGCTTATTTAATCGGTCATCCTTTGAGTTACCGTTTGAATACCGGAGGTGTGAATGACTTAATCGGGAAGTTGAGAGAGCAAGTTTTGACGACTGTTTGATGCTAACTCCAATTAGAGTAGACTTATTGGATAAATCTTTCCTTGATAGGGAAACCACAGACGCAACGCAGGATAGTGGAAGACTTTTGCAATAAGTCTAAACTATTGTAGGGTGGGCTTGTAGCTCGCCCTAAAAGTTAAATCTTTATGAAGTGCTATTTCCCGGTAGAAAACCTAGTTTTTCCTGGCAGCGATTTATATAAAAACGGACAACGGTATCCGCAGGGTTTTGTTCGATTAGTTGCTGAAAATATCTCAAGGCGGCGACAAACCTTTCGGATTGCCATCCTTGAATTCCTTTGTCAAATAAACCCTGGGTAAGCTGCTTTGCCTCAGAGTCGGGACAGGAGGCTGCCCAGATTTCGTAGATTTCAATAGCTTGCTGCTTGCCGCGCGGGGTTACTCGATCTATCCAGCGATAGTAATAATTGTTCCTTGGCAAATCGCTGTCTGTAGCAGCCGCCTCAGAAGTAGAAGTAATAGTCTCCTGTGTTTCCACTTCCAAGTCGCACTTTAATAATAGACTTTCTTTTGATTTTGAGTGGGAACTTATGCCATGTAGAAATTCTCTTGCATGAACGATCGCATTTTCGCTAACAATAATTTGGCAACCGTATATTTTAGTTAAATTTTCTAACCTAGAAGCTGTATTTACCACATCGCCGATGACTGTCGAGTCCATGCGGCGATCGGAACCTAAAGTGCCGATCATGCCGATACCTGTGTTAATTCCCGTACCAATATTGACGGGAGATTCTAAATTGTATTGGTGGCGACTGGCATTAAATTCTTGCAAAGTTTCTTGCATTGCTACTGCGGCTTCGATCGCATCCATAGCGTGAGAATTCGGCTTGTCAAATACTGCCATGATTGCATCGCCTAGGTATTTGTCAATAAACCCGCCGTGAGACGTTATGCACTCGTTCATTTTAGTAAAAAAAGCGTTCAACCATTCAAAAGTCTCGCGAGCTTGTTGAGATTCGGCGATCGCAGTAAACCCGCGAATGTCGCAAAATAAAACAGTCAGCTCTTCTTCTGTGACATTGCCCAACTGAATAGATTCTATTCCTTGCGGCGCAATTCGTCCGAGAAGTTGCTCTGGCACAAATAGCTGAAATTTTTCTGAAAGATATTCGTTGGCTTCCCAAGCTGCGGCGATTTGGCGTTTGCTTTGCTCTTTGACTTGCTGGTTGAGTTGGGAAGATACAGCTTGCGCTCGCATTTGACTCAACTGCAAAATATTTTCTACTTTCGCCAGCAACAAACGACTGTTAAAAGGCTTTGTCAAATAATCATCGGCCATCATTTCTAACCCTTTGATGCGAGACATATCGTCATCGAGGGCAGTTAGAAAAATTACCGGTACAGTTTGCAATGCGGTATCCTTCCGCAGGAGCTCGCAAACATCAAAACCGTTCATCTCCGGCATCATAATATCTAGTAAAATTAAATCGGGTCGAGAGGCGCGGGCAAGCGAGAGCGCTTCATGGCCAGATAAAGCTGATACTGTAGCGTATCCTTTCAGGTGCAATAACTCTTCGAGTAAAGTCAGATTAGCTGGCTCGTCATCAACCAACATGATGCAGGGCGACTTGTTTGACATGGAATATGATATAATATATTGAATTTAGCTCGGGAGTTGCGCGTGGGGAAGCTCGAAAACTGGTTGATTCCTATATTTCTCGTTACTAAACTCGATATTTTTCGTAGGAACCAGCTTTCGCAGGCAAGTGCGGGCAAGTCATATACATATTTATCTACTCTTGAGTTTAACCTTTGTTGTTATCAATTATCATAAATGGCAGTGCTGGAACTGCAAATAATTATCGTTAGCCCAGAAAAGAACGGACAGTAGCGATCATCAAATTCAAATCCAGTGGCTTGCTCAAATAAGCAGAAGCGCCAGCTTCCAAACATCGATCGCTGTCACCGGGCATCGCCATCGCCGTCACCGCAATCATCGGTACCGAGTCCCAGACAGGATCTGCTTTAACTCGGCGCATCAACTCAAAGCCGTCAACATCCGGCAACTGAATGTCCATCAAAATCAAATCCGGCAGCAAGTGCGGGGCAGCAGAGGCGGCGAGAATACGATCGGCCATCACCTTCCCATCCGCGAGTATCTCTACCCCGTACCCCTCTAATTCCATCACCTCAGAAATTAACATTTGGTTAAAAGGCTGGTCTTCGACAACCAAAATCCGCTTCCTGCCAATGGGTAAAGCAATCGCACAACCTGGCACTAACTTGCTATCCAAAGCACAAGAAGCAAAGCTTCCCAACTGTTGACGCATCTCCGTCAAAGGCAGCCAAACGCGGAAAAGACTTCCCCGATCGCAAACAGATTGAAAAGAAACAGTTCCCCCGTGTAATTCTGCCAGACGCTTAGTCAAAGCCAAACCCAAACCTGTACCTTCGTGCCGCCGAGTCAGGGAAGAATCCACCTGTTGAAAAGGTCGAAATAGCAAGTGCCAGCGGTCTTGAGGAATACCGATGCCGGAGTCTTGCACCTCAAAACAAAAATAAGGAGTGCTGGCATTTACAGGAGAACAATCCGGCCGGTAGTCGCCGTCTATTTCACTGCCGTAGACCAGACGCCCGCTGAGTTTAACTTGTCCCTGTTCGGGGGTAAATTTGATGGCATTGGAAAGTAAATTAATCACAATTTGCCGCACTCGCCGTTCGTCGAGCCAAACTTTAGTAATACGGTAGTCGAGTTCTAAAGACAAACCGATTCGCTTTTTGTCTGCCCGTGGCTGCATCATTTTCAGACAGTCTGTCGCGAGTTCTTGCACGCGAACAGGCTGTAAGTTTAGTTCTACTTTCCCGGCTTCTATTTTAGAAAGATCGAGAATATCGTTGATTAGCTGCAACAAGTGCTGGCCGCTTTTTTCGATCAGTTCTACATAGCTGATTTGTCGATCGCTCAACTGTCCTGCCGTTTGCCGCAGCAGCAAGTCAGAAAAGCCGAGAATGCTGTTGAGAGGCGTCCGCAATTCGTGGGACATTGAGGCTAAAAACTCGGATTTCAACTGAGAAGAATACTCTAATTCTTCGTTAACTTGGCGCAGGTTCTCTTGTGTCTGAGCCCGCTCGATCGCCGCCCCCAGAGTCCGGCAAGCAGCCTCCAGCACTTCTTGGTGGACGGCGGCTTGCAGTTTTTTAATGTTGCGGGACTCCAGCGTCAGCACTCCGATGATCGTGCCGTTGGTAGCTGCGATCGGAAAAATACCCAGTTGTCCGATTCCCGGATGCCGAAATTCCGGCACGGCATTGGGATGTTGGGCATAATCCTCGACAAACACAGGTTTACCAGTTTTCACCACTTCCCACAGCAAACCGATGCCGTAGGGAATGCCTTGGTCGAGCAATTCTTGCATTCCTGCGACTACGGGTTCCCCGTAAGTAGCCAAAAATTGACTAGAAACTTGGTTGCAAATCCCCGACGCTTGCCGGTCGTTTCCCTTGCCGTTAATCACCTTGACATCTCCGAAAGCTGCATTCATTGCCTCTACTAAATAGGTGAGGGCAAACTGACCTATTTCTTGCAAACTGTCAGACTTTTGCAGGCGTTCGGTTAAACCTAAAAGAAAGCTCAGCCGCCTGACTTCTGCGTTCAAGCTAGCTTGGGAGTTTTGGTATACCGTAACGTCTCGAAAGGTAAACAGCCGTCCGCCGCTGTTGGTAATCGTGGCGCACACCTCCAAACAAACCGCATTGGATTGCTCGAAATAAAATGATAAACTTTCATGCTGAGATGTTTCGAGTGCTTGCTGAAACTCTTGCCACTGTTGAACAGACAAGTAACCCCGATCGACAATTTCCGCAAACAGCAAGTGGCACTTCGGCTTTGTTTCCAGCCATTCTGGGGACAGTCCCCAGATTCCGGCCAATTTTTTGTTAAACAAAACTAAGCAGTCAGACGAGTCGAACAGAGCGATCGCATTGTCTACTTGGTTGAGAATCAGTTCTTGGTCTGCCCTCAACTGGTGCAAGTCTCTCTCCATTTTCTCTGTGGGTGTAGCTCTTAGTTTCGTTGTCATAACTTTCTAGGGATATGGCAAGAATTATTTTATAATCCCTTACTTAATGTGACATAATTTTAGGTTTTTGGGCAGTGAGGGGGATCGATCGGCCTTGTGATCTGAGACACTTGCTGGTTTCCGAGGGCGATCGGAGCCACCTTTGAACTGCGCCGGCTATTGTTTAATCATCAGGCAATAAGGAGGGAAATCCTTATGACAGAAACCGCTTTTTTTAATAACAATGTTGCCGAAGTTGATGGCATCTGACTTGAAACTATTGTGTCCAACCCTGTGCTAAATTGACCCATAATAAAAACTAATTCCGGCGATAAGGAATCACCATATAGCAATCCTCGCATCATTTGTGAATGTCTTACTCCCTCTAAGCAGGTTCGGGGAGGGTTGGGGTGGGATAAAAAAATTACGACTTTTGCAAGGATTGCTATAGGTCAAATGCAATCATGACCTTACCCTTAAATTTTATTAGCAATAACTTAGTTATTTGGATTAACTGATCGAGCAAGTGTTGGATTCAAAAACATAGGCATAAGGCGCGCCCTAACCACCCTGAGACAGTGATATCAGTTTCAAAAAAGCAACTGTAGGCTCGTGAACCCAACCCATACACAATCAGTTATTCCCAATAATTTAATCTAAAATTGTGCGACTGATCGCTCGCGCCGAACTCTAAAATCTACAATGGTACGAGTTATTACGATCGCACTTATGAGTAAGGTGTGCACAGTGCACACCCTACAAATGTGAGTTAAGCTAATCCGCGTTTAAATTGCAGAGTAAAATAAATTTTTACTCTTGTGGGGCGGGCAGGAGATCCCGCACTTAACATACAATTTAAATGCGGTACAGGTTAGAGCGTAAGTATTGTTAATGTTTCTTAGGATTTTTCGGAAAAGGAATGCCCAAACTTTCGTGAAAAACAACCTGAGTTTTATAAGTCAAGCGCCGGTTAACTTGTTTGATGATTTTTTCCAAAAGCGCATCGCCGGTTTTTTCTATTAAAGGCTGAGACATCGATCGAATAAACTTGGGAAAGCAAACCCCCACAGCCAAATCCAGCTTCCAGCTAGTAATGGTAATCGCAGGCGGCAACTTAGCACGTTCCGAGCTCGGCCAATCGGCGGCAAACTCCTGAGACGGTATCTCCACTAGCTTCATTGCCGATCGAAAATCCACTTCATACCCAGGCGAGGTATAATCCGGAACCGGAATAGTCTTAATCAAATAGCAGCCTTCAGCGTCAGGCGGCAGCAACTCTAAACCAATTCTCGCTTCAACACGGTAGCCGAAAGCCCCAAAACGGCCGATTAATAAATCATAGCCGTTTTCTCCGAGCGGCTCGGCCTTCATCGGCGAAGCGCAGTGGCAAAACCAAGTCTTGTGGTTGTTCAAATGGTTCCCCACCGTCTCCGCATCGGCATACATCTCCATGCTGTCTTCAAAATGCGTGTGAAACCAAATCGGCTCAACTTCCTCTCCTGCATCCGCGCTTCCACTTTCGGGCTGTCGGAAACTCGCATCTGGGTAGTAATTTTCGTCAGAAGCTTCAACAGTTTCATATTCAGCGGAATCGTGCTTCATATTATGCTCTCCTGTTATACACGCCAATCGATCTGGTTGGGGATGTGTTAAGGGAGTTTCCTCCCTACAATTGAGAAATTGATAGTAACAAAACTTACCCTAGTTCAGCATAACTCGACTTTTGACATACTCACCGCCCTTTTAGGGCGGTGATTCTTGACGCTTCATTGGGAGATGCTATCTTCATAGTCTTACTCTCTCTCTGCGTCCGTTTAGAGTCGTGGCAATGCCCTATCCCGACTTTTTTTATATTTTTGGCGGCGTTCTCATCCCTATCGTGTTGGGTTGAGCAATTTAAGCAAACCACCGACCTAATAGATAGGTCTAATTTTCCCCATTTATAGCCGCATTCAGAACAGACTTGACTGGTGGGTTCCCACCGACTAATTATTCTAAACTCACGGCTAAATTTGTCGGATTTAGCTGAGCAAAATACCCGAAACTGATACCATCCCTGCCTGCTAATAGCCCTGGCTAATCGTCGATTCTTGACCATTCCCGACACATTTAAGTCTTCTAAAACAATCACTTGGTTTTCGTTGACTACTTTGGTTGACAATTTGTGCAGGAAGTCGGAACGAGTGTCGGCAATTTTGTTTTGCAGCTTGGCGATTTTCAGGCGGGTTTTATTTCGGCGTTTGGAGTCTTTCTGTTGGCGTGCTAGCTGGCGTTGCAGTTGACTAATTTTACGCTCGGCTGTCGAATAATCGGGGCTTTTTACCTGGGCCCCCTCGCTGAATACCGCAAAGGTTTTTAACCCTAAATCTATGCCGATAGATAAGTTTATTGGCGTGAGATTAACAGGTTTGGTATCTACTACAAAGCTGAAAAAGTAGCGGTTGGCACAATCTTTTATTACCGTCACCGAAGATGGTTCGGATGGTAACTTCCTAGACCATATAGGACTGACATTCCCTACTTTTGCCAAGTAAACTTGATGGTTTTTAATCGAGAAAGCCGACTTTGTAAACTCGGCTGATTGCTTGTTGGTCTTTTTTTTGAACTTAGGCACACCTACTTTCACCCCCTTTCTTTTCTTTTGAAGAGAGTTGAAAAAGTTTTTATAGGCTGTTGCCAAATGTCTCAAAACCTGCTGTAAGGGAACGCAAGATACATCGTTCAACCAAGCTCTTTCTTCAGTTTTTTTAGCGCCAGTTAGCAGTGCAGACAACTGATTGTAGTTTGGCAACTTATCGGAGGATTTGCACAAAGCCAAGGCATCGTTCCAGACTACCCTCACGCAACCAAACAACTGAGCGAGGCTCTGTCGTTGTTGGTTGGTGGGATAGAATCTGTATTGATACCTTGCTTTCATAGTTTTCGTTTTCTGTTTCTACATTATACTACAGGATTGAGAGGGCAAGCGACAACAATTCACAGAAAGTAAAGCCCACGATTTCCCAAGTAAAGCCGTCCTAAAACGACGGGGTTTCAAACCCATTTTTATGATGAAAGCATTTGTAGCAGGAGCCACTGGTCAGACTGGCCGCCGAATTGTCGCAGAATTAGTCAAGCGAGGCATTCCGGTGCGGGCGTTAGTCCGAAATCTAGACACAGCGAGGCAAATTTTACCGCCGGAGGTAGAGTTAGTGACTGGGGATGTATTAAATGCTACTTCCCTGGGCGATGCGATCGGCGACAGTACGGTATTGCTGTGCGCGACAGGAGCCGCCCCTGGTTTTGACCCGACAGCGCCTTACAAGGTGGATTTTGAAGGTACTAAAAATTTGGTGGATGCAGCTAAGGCTAAGGGCATTGAGCATTTTGTGCTTGTGACTTCTCTGTGCGTCTCTCAGTTTTTTCACCCGCTGAATTTGTTCTGGCTGATTTTGGTTTGGAAGAAGCAAGCCGAGGAATATTTGCAAAAAAGTGGCTTGATTTATACCATTGTCCGTCCGGGCGGTCTCAAAAATGAGGATAATTCAGATGCGATCGTCATGACTGGTGCGGACAAAATGTTTGAGAGCAGCATTCCCCGCACTAAGGTAGCCCAAGTGTGCGTGGAGGCGCTGTTTCAGCCGAATTCTCGCAACAAGGTTGTGGAAATTGTGGCGAAGTCGGAGGCTCCGCAAAAGAGTTTTGAGGAGTTGTTTGCCAGTGTGATTTGATTGAATTAGCCTCGCTTGGGTTCGGTGCGTCAGACTAAAAACACTTTGATTTGGATCTGAGATGTTGCACCATTGTCAAGAACAGGCAAGATGCCTGTTCCACAACAAAAAGTGCATTTTCTTGTGGGGTGGGCATCCTGCCCGCCCAAAAAAGGCTTATCGAGAATGGTGCAAGATGTGATTTGGGTCAAAGATTTGGGCTGACGCACCCTACAACAATTTTCCGAGCGCCAAATCTGGCAAAATCTTAATAGTTTTACGATTCGCCGTTAAAATTTCGTTCTCCCAGCATGAAAACTCTCAAGTGGCCAGCTTGGTTCCCCTATCCGATTTCGTGGTTAAGGGCATTTGCTCTCGCTCAGAGTTTTAGTTTTGTCCTTCGCAGGGGCATTCCTTTTGTCAGCGACGATATCGGCTTTCTGACTCTACTGCTGGCGGCTTGGCTGATTCAGTTGCCTGTGTTTTTTGTTTTTCATTTGTTCTCCGTCAAAATCTTAAATCCCTTACTAATTATGCTGCCGGGGCGCTTTCGCGTTGCGCGCAAGTTCCAGCGCAGGCACACAGGTATTCGATCGCACTTGCGAGAAGGCTTGAATGCTGTTGTAGTGATTTTTTTTGCATTTAATCTGTCGCTGTTGGTGCAACTTGCGATTTTTTATTGGCCAGCGCGATCGATCGATCCGGCTCAGTTACTAACAGGAATATCTACCCTAACAAATGTTGCGGTAGCAGGTGAATTAGATTTCTGGCAGATCAAATTGGCGGGGGTTTTATCGAGTTTAACGCTGTTAGCGGCCCCGCTATATCAATACGATTTTCGGGTACGCCGGATGCGGGTGGCTCGAAAATGGGTTGAAATTTCAGAAATGGAAATGACTTTGCTGGAAGCTGAGAAATTTGGCCGTCGAAAAAGAGGTTTGCTGAGGCGATCGGAGATTCAAATCCTCGGATTTATACTTTTAATCGGCGCTGTGATTAGCGGCGGTGTTTTTTTGGTTGCTAATTTGCGGGGAAATCAGCAGTTATCACAGTCGGCGAGTGAGGGGAGAAAATTCCCGCCGCTGGCTATGAAAACCGGCGATCCTTACATTCGGGCGCTGATGCGAACTATTTCTGCTAGCGAGTCGAATGTTTCTCGGCCTTATCACGTTGTTTACGGTGGCAAATATATATTAGATTTGAGCCGCCATCCTGACTGGTGCGTGAAGATTGTTAAGGGCCCGAATCGAGGCAAGTGTACTACGGCAGCGGGCAGGTATCAATTTCTGACTTCGACTTGGAAGGAGAAGGCGAAGCGCTATCAGGCGCGTCGTGCTAATTTTTTATTCTGGGAAGATTACAGTTTTGAACCAGAAGATCAGGATGCTGTAGTTTATGCTTGGTTGAGCGATCGCAAGTTTTGGAAAGCCGATATTCCTGAGATGTTGCGCCAGGAAAGATTAACTGAGGTATTGCGGATGCTTTCAGGAACTTGGACGAGTTTGGGATATGGAATTGAGAACAATTCTATGAGTTCTCGTTTGCCGAAAGTCTACCGGGAAATGCTGCAGGAAGAATTGGAAAATGCTGGTTCTTAGGGAGTTAAATGTTGGCTGTTGACGGTTGACGGTTAACTGTTAACTGTTAAGCTGAGGTGCATCTAAATTTTTCAGTCAACTTCGATCAAATTATTGTGGGGTGGGCGTCTCGCCCGCCCGAAAAATACAACTTAAAGGCACAACAGCTTAACGAATCTTATTAGTTATTAACACGCCAAAACGATTAAGAAATAACAACTAAGAAGTAAGGAATAACTAATCCTTCAATTTTGGCAAAAATGCTGTCAAACATTTGTACAATTCTAATCCCGGTCCAGCTTGCAGCGGATAAAAGTTGTCGAAATTAATGGGGTTTCCGGGTGCTAATTTCCACTCGGTTTTCTGTGCTGTTTTTGGGGAAATTTCGATCGCTAGCGTGATGTTAATAATGTTGTTGTGCTGGGGGATGCCCCGGAAGCAGTAACTTTTGCCAGTGCGTTTGTCTGAATCGCTGCCGGTGATGTATCTGTCTTGTTTGCGAAATTGGATTTCTCTGAAAGGTCGATCGAGCGCAAAGGAGTCTCGGTAGCGGTAGTCTCCGTCGCGCAAGATTTCGACAGTCGGCTTGATTTGACTTATAACTGTTGCTGGACTAAGAGTTAGCATCTTTGATCCGCGTTCCTCTTGTGAAACTGGTGATTTCGCTGCTTGGTGGCTGAGTCGCTGTGGGCGATCGGCTTAAACAAACCCGCCGTGTAACAAATTAATAAAAGTTGTGATGAAGTTTAAGTTTATCCCTGCCTATCGTGAATAATTATTTCATGGTTTCAGCTCTGTTACCTATCTGACTAATAATAGAAATATACAGCAAGCCCTGAGAAACTTTACGGGCGAATATTTAGGATTAATTGACTATACTGCGAGGATACAGCTATGTTGGGCGTGACGCGAGAAACAAAAAATTTAGGGCGGGTTGAAACCGAAAATTCCCAACGGCGAGGCTCTTTCACCTCTGCGTCTAAAACTACCAATATTCTCCGATCGCGAGTTTACAAAGATGAGGCTTTGGTGTCTGCTACCTTGACCGGACTGCCAGCTCTTTTGGCATCCCTCGAAAGCTTTCGCGATCAGTAGAAGTTGGCATTTTCTATTGCTATATATGGCGCGTGGAGATTTGTGATAGCGCCTGCAAACCGAGCAGGGGCTGTTTTGATTGCACCTAAAATTATCCTCGATTTGATTTGAGTTTTGCTGTACTGAAATCTTCCGGGACGCAGAAACCAGGTTGTTTACACAAAAACATTTTTACAGCCGTTTATTATGGTATGAAAAATGGTATAAAAACCCGGTTTCTTGATGGGTGTGCGTAAGTATTGTGTTAACAAAATTTATTTGTGAGTGTCATCGGGTGCGATCGATGCCTCTACCTCTTGGGAGGAACGGCTTAACATAGAGTCGTGCAGGTGTTCGCTGTGCTGCCTTTCTTGAGCCATTAATTCTCTAGCTTTTTCTTCAGCAATTCCCTCCCCAGGTGTTTCTAGCTCGTGGGAGGAACGGTTGAGCATAGAGTCTTGCAAGTGTTCGCTATGCTGTCTTTCTCGTGCAATTAGTTGTCTAGCTTTTTCTTCGGTGTTCATGAGTAGTTTTTCCAATTGTTTGTGAGAACTGATTCTTATATTAAGATGCCACACTTCGAGGGTAAAGGTAGCAAAATTAACAGAAAATTTTACAAAAAATTGATAAATAGTTGAGTATGCTGGCGGTGGGTATAGAGAGCGGTGGTTGCCAAGCTAATTATTGCCAGACGCCGGAAAAGATATTCTTGACTGCGATCGCAATTCGATTTAAGTCTTCCTTCAGCAGCGGTGGCCAAGAAACTCCTCTGCCGAGTCCAGCTTCAAATTGCTGGAGACCTTCTACTGACAGTAAATGCAGTGCCGAAATCAATTGTCGATCGAGCATTGGAGATTCTTGCAGCCCTTCAAACAATATTTTTAAAGCTAATAAAATCGATGTCACCTGTCCGGGTACGGGGGGCTGACCTTGTTTGAGACGCATCAGGAAGGCGTCGGGATTTTTCTTGGTTTCCAGGGCGGTTCCTTGGTCGATCAGAAAACTGCGGGCTGTTTTGTAATCCATTTGACGTGCGATCGATCTCCTGCAATTAATTAGCTGGCATTATATCACTTTTTGTCGCGCTCAATTTGGTAATATATTTCCATACAGCCTACACTACAGCTACTCGTGAGGTACGCCCACAAGCACGCTACAGCTACTGATTAGAGGCGTAGCATTCATCCCACAGTCGCCTTGAGCGAAGTGAAACGGACAGGGAAAAATAAAACAATGGCAAAACACCAAAGAAATAGCAGAAAATCCAAGATTTATCGCTACTTGTGGCTGCTTTTTTTGTGTCTGAGCTTTCTGTTAGTTCCGCTCATCAAAAAAATAGCGGCCGATACGCCATTCCCCCCACCCGCTCCTATTGAAAATAATGCTACTTTTGGAGCGAGGATTCAAAGGACGATGGGGCTACTTGCAGCTAGCACTCCAACAGACCGCCGCCAAGTGCGTATCCTATTCTACGGTCAATCCATCACAGCACAAGATTGGTGGCAAGATGTAGCGAAGGATTTGAAACAGCGATTTCCCAATGCAGATTTAATTGTGGAAAATCGGGCGATCGGAGGATTGGGCGCCCCGATTTTAATCCGTCCCAGCGAACACGATTTGTATCCTTTTTATCCAGACTTGCTAATTTTTCACGTCTACGGAGGCGGTGAAGATTACGAAGCCATAATTGCCAATGTCCGCAGCCGCACTGCTAGCGAAATACTCTTGCATTCAGACCACACCGACTGGATGCCAACAGGCAACAACGACGATCCAAATTCAGTCAGCAGATACGAATGGCACAACACTCATTCTACTAAATGGCTGCCTGAGTTGGCTGATAAATACGGCTGCGAAATCGCGGAAATTCGCGAACCTTGGATGCGGTATTTGAAAGATAATCGCTTGCAGCCAAAACAGCTATTGAGCGATGAAATTCACCTCAATGATTGGGGAAATTTTCTCCTAGCTGCTCTCATAAAACCGCACCTGCGATACAAGCCAAATTCTTTTCAACCGCCGCAGGATTTAGTGAAAACCTATACGGTTGGCAGCGATGTTAAGTGGCAAGATGGCAAGTTGGTTTTAGAATTTGAAGGAAATAGAATAGATGCGATCGCCGATAAAACCTTCAACGGCAAGGCAATTTCTGCTAAAATTGCGATCGACGGCAAAAAACCCTCAGAATTTCCTGAACTTTACAGCATCACCAGACCTAGCGCTAGCCTTGGCGTTCCTTGGCCCGCTATTCTCCAAGTATCCAGCCAAAAACCGCTAATCGTGGAAGATTGGAAAGCCGTAATTACTGAGATTAACAGCGACGCCAGCAAGTTTAAATTTGACGTTGTAGGTTCTAAAACAGGTTACGACGGCAGCGGTATAAACGACGCAATGTTTGTCTCAAACTCGGGCCGCGTCGTGATTGAACCGAGAAACTGGTGGCTGAAAAATTCTTATGAATATTCTAAAAAACCGACGCCTAAAGGCTTTGAGATTTCCTGGCAGGTGCGACCAATGTTTGTGGATTCATACGTTCCTCCACAAATTGCAGATTCAAGCCGCGAGTATTCTACAACATTGGCTCAGAATTTGAGCAACTCCAAACACACCCTCGAAATCGTCCCCGAAACAGATGGGAAAGTTCCTATTGAGGCAATTCGAGTGTATCGCCCTCCCTTCTCCAATCTACCATCTAAAGTTGAGAGTCTTAAACCGCAGAGTTCAGCGGATGAAGGCAAATAAACGCCGCTCAAATTGCATCAGCGTTTATTTGCCTTCATCTGCGGCTCAAAAAATCTTCATGTTTATTTTATAGCAATCGCCTTGGCGGCGTAGGGCGTTGATGATTGTTCAAACCCTTAGTATTTAAGCATCTTGACTCCTGACTCCTGCTATAATCGCCAAGATTATCAACTTCTAGGAATTCCCAACTCGTGAAACATCAACAGCGATAAACATAAACCCGCGACAAAAATCAACACCCAAGAAGTTACCACCGCTGCCGTGGCAGCTTTGCCTACTCCTTTGCCTCCGCCCAGCGTCGTCGCAAAATGCCACAGCAAAAGCATCTCCCATCGCCCCAACCGCCCCAAAGCGCACCAATTCTCTGGCTGATTGAAATGTAAAAATCATGTCGCCAAAAAAGGCTATTAGCAGCAGGGATCGGAAAGAATCCAGGCCTACTGTTACTAAATGTTCCATGATTTTGCGACAGTCAATTTTGCCTTGGAGTATGCGTAGCAGCACTTTACCGCCCAGGAACAACGCCACAAAAAACCGCTGAAACCACCTGTTATTGAAGGTTTCATCTAAATGGCGATCGTGCTTTTCTTGGTATTTCTTAACCACTGACGGAGGCTTCGCGATTAATTGCAAACAGGGCGAAGCACTGCCACATAAAGATTTTAGGCAATCCTACAGCAATTATTGCACGATTTGTCAACATATATTTTCAGTCTGCCTGCTCTGCGGTTGGTGCGGTATACCTTTTTAGATTTTAGATTGGCACTGATTGATTCTGTGGTCATCATCACTCATTTCTAAATCTAAAATCTAAAATCTCAAACCCTAGGACTACTCCGCAAGTAATAAGTCGATAAAGTTATCCAACTGTTCATTATTCTTTTCGGCTTGATCCTTGCCAATTCTCAGCAGGTCGGATATTTTCTCTTCCGAGGCATCATCAATCGGCAGCGGTTGTTCGTGGCTCAAATCGGGAGTAATTCTCAAATATTGATTGGGTCTTTCAACCGCATCATAAATTTGGATTAGTTGATAATTTACAGTTTCAGCAACTCCCGTCATCATGATATTAATCAAAGGCTGAACCCACTCAACTTGACCCCAATTTTTCACTTCTTCGTAGGGGAATTTATTCTGAGCTTCTCCTGTCCCCAGCGATAAAATTACCATATCTTTTGCTGTCGGGCCTTTATCGGGGCGCTCGTCGGGAATTCTGAATTTATTTCGGACTTCTGCATAGGCACAAAGTGCGGGATTGTTTGCGAAAACTCCCCCGTCAATTAAAGCGTAGGATTCATTGGTCAAAGATCGGATTTTGGGAAGTTCAAAGTAAGAGGGAGCTGCAGATGTGGCTCTGGCGATATCTCTAATAAAATAGTCTTCTGCTGGATATTGTTTAGCATCTATTTGATCGAAAAAGTGAGCTTTTCTCCTTTCGATGTCGTAACTGGAAATTAAACAAGGTTTCAGCAGTTCGCTGAGTTTGCAATCTCTAAAGTTTTCCAAAAAGAATTGTTCTAAGCGATCGCCGGGATATTTTTCATCTATCAAACCGTCTATAGATCTGAGTTTTTTCCAAAATGAACTCTTAAAAACGTCGCGGCCGCTCTGAATCGAAAAATTAACAGCGTCTTGGGCTGACCACCGAGGCCGGCTGGGATTTTGGGCATCTGGAGACAAATAGATGCAAGTTAAAATGCCTCCCGCACTTGTACCCGCGATTAAATCAAAATAGTCAGCTATTCTCGCATCTGGGTTGCCACTTTTCTGTTGCAGCTTGGACTCAACGCTAACTAAAACTTGCGCGGGAATAATTCCTCTAATTCCCCCTCCATCTATGGATAAAATTCTGGTATATTTAGCCATAACTGTTGCCTCTTCTGAATGTTTGCTCGTTTCCTACAGTCCGGGATACAAAAAGTGGTTTGAGAGGCTAATCATAGCGGTAATAGCCGTAAGCTGCTTAGGGCGCACCTACATAATTCCGAATTCATGCACCGCTCAATCTCAAATCCCAAATCTTCAATCTAAATTTAATTGGCGGGCGGCGATCGTATAGCGAAAAATGTATTCTACAATTTCTACGTAATTGTAAGCGGCGGCTGGCGAGTCTGCCCAGACTGTGATGCCGTGATCGCGAATTAACAAAGCGGGTACAGAGGGCGCACAAATGGCAAAGAATTCGCCAATTTCCTTGGCTATCTTAGGGACTTCTAAATAATTTGTAAAGAGGGGTATCGACACTTGCGGGTTTTCCTCCCAGACCCCCAAACCTTTCAGCATTTCGATCGCGGGTAAAGGCACGGCATCTCCTGCTGTTAGCCGAGAAACTAAATTTGCCTCGATAGAGTGAACGTGATAGCAAGCTTTAGCGTCTGGAAAACAATTGTAAACGGCTAAATGAATGCTGGTTTCGGCCGAAGGGCGGCTGTCGGCAACAGGTTGCTCGACAATTGCGCCGTCTGAGTTCATTCTGATAAAATCTTGTTCAGTTAACTGCCCTTTCGCGCGGCCGCTAGCAGTAATCCAAAAACTGCCATCTGGCAAGCGGGCTGAAAGATTGCCAGCAGTCCCAACCATCCAACCGCGATCGTAAAAATGTTTGGCTGCTGCAATTAAATCCGATCTCAAATCGCCACTCATTGTTTACAAATCCTCAGTTTTTTATCTACTTTTTAGGTTAATAGTGAAATTTTGTACTATTTTCAAGAACAGGCAAGATGCCTGTTCCACAAAGAGTAATTTTTTTGTGGGTTGAACACTTCTTCGCCCGCCCGTGAAAGGCTTATTGACAATAGTAGTCGGGGGTTTATGTAAACCTAGGCTTGGTACTGCCCACTTTACCAATACACATATAGCCTTTGTTGAGAAAGGCTAGAGTTTCAATTCCATTTCTGGGACAAACTTTCCAAGATATCAAAAAAATTATCCCATTTAGTATAAGGCTTTTGCTGTTCGTCTAGATACTCGGCAAGCCGATCGCGCGCAAACACCGAGGAAGCCTGCAAAGCCATATTAAAATCCGTCAGCGAATCTCCGATCGCCACCTGTTCTTCGGCCGGGTGCTGCGCCATCACCCGCACCTTAGCCACCAATTCCTCATCTCCTTCCAACTCAGAATTGACTTGCAACCGAGGGCCGCTAGCGTCCACATCCACAGCGTAAATAACGCTCGCCCGGTGTACCAAATCGCCCATTACCGTCTCTACCATAATCCGAAGACCGCCGGACACGATCGCAAAATCTACCTTTTTCTCGTCCAAAAAATCCAGCAATTCCAACAATCCGGGCCGCATTAGCCTTCCCCTCGAAAATTCCACAATTTCCCCGTAACATTCCGAGGGAATAGACTCTAATAACTGCCGCACTCCCGATCGCAAACTCAGCCTTCTAGCGTATATTTCAGGCATCAGTTGAGACGACAGTTCCGGTGCGAAATGCTTGAGCATTGCCACAAAAGTTTCTTCAACAGTTATCGTGCCGTCAAAGTCGCAGAATACCACCCGTTGCTGACGGTTCGGGATAGTAGATTTTTGCTTGTTATCGGTCATTGTCAGTCGCACCTTTCGAGAACGGGAAAAGTTTACACAATTCATCGTACATTGTCGAGCGATCGAGCGCGACTGCCCAAAACTAATAGTGACGCGCTGTTTGTTGGCAATTTCCCGCAGGATTTTATGCATATTCTTCTAGAGAATCTTCATCTTCCAGGGAATCTTCATCTTCCAGGGAATCTTCCAGGGAATCTTCCAAGGAATCTTCTACGTCCTGCTGTTGGTTTTTTGTCTTTTGGGGGTTAGACTTAGCCGGCAAACAAATTAAATTATCATCCTCAGTATTAATCAAACCTTTCGATCGCAACTTACCCATCAGCCTCGTCACCGTCACCCGCGTTGAGCCGATGGCGCTGCCAATTTGAGCGTGAGTCAAGGCCCAAGGCAGCCGATAGCCCCGAACCACATCCGGTTCGCCCTCACCTACGTAAGGTTCGCCGAACTCCTCGATCAACAAAGTGAGAAATCCCAACAGTCGGTCGATCGTCCGGCGCTGTCCCAAAGTGCTCAGCCAGAGAAGTTTCCGCTGGTGCTGGTAGCGAAACGCATCCAAAATTTCCCTGCGGAAGTGAGGCCAATTATCTAAGTCGTGCCAGTACATCCACACTACGTGAGTTTGATCGGCATGAGCGTAAGCTTGGAGAGTAAACGGAGACTGAGCAACCAGTTCAAAGGGCTGACCGGCGCCGACGAAGCCCAAAAAAGCTTCTTCTGTAGTTTTGTCAGCGGATTTTGACTTCGCCGCTGCTGCGCTAACTTGAGCGCTGCCTACGAGCCGCACAGAACCTTTCTGGACTAAATACAGCAGTCCGGGTCTTGCGGGAATCCGCTCGTCTTTGCTAAAAGTCCGGCAGCGGTAGTGTTCCTGGGCCCAGTCGATAATTCGCTGCCAAGTGATAAAAGGTCGATCGATAGTCTCTAGAGGTGTGGAAGTTGATTGCATAAGTGAGGCTCTGGGATATATTTAATAGTGAGAAAAACAGCTTCTGCCAGCAGTGCGATACAAAGTGAGACAACCAACCCCCGATCAAGCTTGCACGCTTCTTAACTATGCTGACTTTTCTGTCTTTTACCTAAAAATTTAATGTAGCAAAAAATACATCAAAAGGGTAGAGGTCAGCAAAAAATTTGTCGTAAATTATTGTATAGTTAGCAAACAAATCGCTAGAAAGCACATTAATTCGATGTAGCCCCGCCCGGGGGAGCCGATCGACTATCTCTGACATCAGCAGTTTAACGTACAAGAACAGTGCAAGCGGTAACAGTCGATCGTCGCTGTTACCGTAGGAGCAGCCGATATGGATACAGCAAATATCTCGCAGTGCCCGGAAGTTACAGTGAAGTGTTTCTTGCTTTCCAAGTTCCAAAGCGCGATCGCCCAGCAAGAGACACTAGGGGAAATTCCATTAAATCTCATAGGTTGCACCATTCTCAACAATAGGCAAAATGCCTGTTCCACAAAAAGTGAATTTGATTGTGGGGTGGGCATCCTGCCCGCCCAAGATGCCTGTTCCAAAAACAGTGAATTTGATTGTGGGGTGGGCATCCTGCCCGCCCATAACCAGCTTATTGAGAATAGTGCAATAATTCCGTTAAATCGGAGTAAAGATAGCGCGCGGGTACTGTACGTGTCTGCGATCGCCCTGAAATTGGCTAAAACTTGGCAGCAGAAACCGCAGACAATCGCGGCCGAGTTGGCCGAAACACTCGAACCGCTGTGCTACCCGGATTTCGCCGTTAAAGTAGCGCCGGCGGGAATTATTGAGTTGGAGTTGACTGATGCAGGTTTAGCCGTCTGGTTGCAGCGTTTAGCCCAAACGAACCTTCCAGTTTCAGAATCTAAAATATTATCTTCTGCTGTATGTGCCGATCGACTGTTTCCCATTCAGTACAGCCACGCGCGCTGCTGTTCCCTGCTGCGAATGGCCCACCGCGATCGGATAATTTCGATCGCCCAGCCCGATGTGACTACAGCGCCGCAAATTTGGTCCCTAGCGAGTCCAAATCCTATCCCTTGGATTGACGAGGGCGATCGACTGCGGCTAGTGCATCCAGCAGAACGCAGTTTAATATCGCAACTGTTAACAGTGCTAGACAATTTATATCCTACTTTTGATGTAAAGAACCGCGAAAAACCTATCAATTATTTCAAATTAGCCAATAGTTTGAGCGAAGCATTTCAGATTTTTTACAGCCAGTGCCGAATTTGGGGTAAAGTTAAAATAGAACAGCCCCAACTCGCCCAATCCCGCTTGGGCTTAATATTAGCAACTCAATCTTTGCTGCGATTTATCCTAGAAGAGTTATTGAACGCTCTTGCTCCTTTAGAACTTTGATTTTGTTCCCATTTTTAGCAACCTTTATTCATACCAAGAGGTGGGTTTCCGAAAGTTTCCTTGACTTCTTCCATCTGAAAAGCTCTCTATTTTATCGGGTTCACCCTGAAAAAACCAGTAAGCTACTGTCGCATATAAAATTTATAAAAACTTAGCTATTTATTGATTAACTATTAATAATGCAATTAATAATTATTCTCTAGTTTGGGCATTATTATTTTCCCTAATTTATTTAAGTAATCCTTCTTTTGGCTTTTTAGAGAGGTGATTTTTAGCTTGCATCTCTGGCTGTGTTACTTAAAATATTTAATCTTATACTATACAATTAAGCTGCGTAGCAGCTCATCTATTGGCTATCCAGTATGCTCGAAACACAAGAAGAAGATTACAGAACGAGTCCTCTCCCTCTTCAGGAAATCGAAGAGGATATAGCCTTACCAGAGACGGTACTTCTGACCACTCCGCCTCTAAAACTTTCCAAACCGGAAACTCGGTCAAGCCTCAGAGCACTAACTTTGGAGAGTGTCTTCGCTACGCTTTTTTACAGCATCATCGGCGGCGCGTTGCTCAGTAATTTCTTGCTGGATTTAGGGGCTGGCCCAGTCGAAATTGGTATGCTCGCCTCCATTCCTCAACTGGTAAATCTGCTCCAACCGTTCGGAGCTTATATAGGAGACCGACTGCAGAGCCGCCACTGGTATTCCCTCTGGATTTTCGGACTGTCGCGACTGCTGTGGCTGATTCTCGTGCCAGCAATGTGGTTGGGAGGCTCATTTCAGCTCGCTGGACATCAGGTAGTGCAGTTGACATTGGCAATCATCTGGGTAACTCAAGTCTTAGAATCTTTAGGTCGTGCTTCCTTCTTGAGCTGGTTGGCGGTTTTAGTACCTCAGCGGTTGCGCGGGCGGTATTTTGGCTTTCGCAATAGTGCTGTCAGCTTGACGAATCTCATTGGTGTGCCGTTGCTGGCTCTAGTGGTATCGAACTGGCCTGGTGGAAGGCTCCAAGGTTACAGTGCCATCTTGGTTTTAGGAATTGTGCTTGGCATCATCAGTCTAGGTTGTCAGTTCTTTATGACCGATGTGAACCCAAAGCTTGTACACGTCACGCATTCAGATATAGGCGAAAAATCATCCATAGGGGCAATTTTTAGCTTTCTCAAGGAAGCCAATTTTTTAAAGTTTTTGCTTTACTCTGGCCTATGGAGCTTTGCTGTTAACGTCAGCGCTCCCTTCTTTAACCTTTACTTGCTCGATGACATAAATATAGATGTCAGCGTGGTAACGCTCTACAACAGCTTAGGAGCGGGTGCTAACTTACTGATGCTGGTTTTTTGGGGCAAACTGGCTGACCGGGTTGGGAACCGCCCGATCATGATAGTAGTGGGAATCTTGGTGGCTCTGACCCCTCTGCTCTGGCTAGAAGCTGGAACGGCTCCAATTTTTATATGGGTCTGGTTCCCGCTGTTGCACATCATCGGCGGTGCAACGTGGGCGGCGATCGACCTGTGCAGTGGTAATCTGATGATGTCGGTGACACCACTACGCAATCAGTCCCTTTACTTTGCGATCGCCGCGGCGGTTCCTGGTGTCACTGGGGCAATGGGAATCACCCTTGGTGGCTTTATCGCCACTTTGACCAATCTCGGTGGCTTGCCAGGGGTGTTTGCCCTCTCAGCCGTCTTACGACTGGCGGCTCTCCTGCCCTTGGTTTTTGTTCGCGAGCAGCGTTCTGTCTCTTTGGGTAAGTTTTGGCTGCTTTTGTTGCCCGCTTGGTGGAGAAGAGTGGCGATTGAACCTGGAGACATCAGGTTTCAACCATTAATAGTTGAACAGTTGGGCTCTGCGCCTGAAAGCTCAGGCGATCGGTCTTCAACAGTTGATTGATTGTACGGCACAAAAGGCGCGCCTTAGCTCTGAACTGCATACTCTGTAAATTTTCGCATAAAAGGCGAGTGAAACCCCAGTACGATGTCGTTTTTGGCTACGCATAACTGCACCAATTCTTCTGCAAAATCAATTTCCGTCCCGCTGTACTGAAGTTAAATTTTGCCCTCTTTTATATCAAAGTTAGGAATTACGTCGGCACACTACATATAGTGTGCCGAAAAAGGCATCTCGCGTTTGCTCTCATGAGCCATTTTTTGTCACTTCGGGGAGAGTATAAGACGCCGGCACCACATCTGTAACTACTAGACCATTAAAAATAATCCCCAAGTAATTCATAAAATAGTCTATCAACCATTTTTAAACTGTTAAAATACTCATCAGATCCTCTAAGAGGTGACGGTTGTTGGCTCGCTTTTTTTCATAAATATAAAGTCTGGCCAATCGGGATAAGTTTTGTATGGTATCTAATTATTTTTGGGTGCGTTCAACATTTTTTACGATGCCGATCGAGCTTTGAGGAAAGATCGCCAATTCTTCCGCTCGTCGCTCGCTCCTGGAACGGCGATGCTCAATTTCAGCAGTTGACGATCGCCTGTTAAGGGTTCTTCACATTCGGGCGTTGTAAAATAGCGAGAGTTTTCGTCAGTTTTTTGAGGATAAATCTCATGGTCACACTACCACGTACAGCCTCACCCAGGCGTCAAATTCATCGATGAATATCCCAAGATAATGCCTGCATCTAGTTTAAGGCGTTGCAGGCGAGATTTGCTTTTTTGCAGGTTTTGCGAGCGGCAGCGTTACGGTAAATGTACTGCCGACGCCTTCTTCACTGATCAAAGTAATTTCACCACCGTGCAAGTCCACGCATTTTTTAACAATGCTCAGCCCCAGTCCTGTACCGGGAATTCGACCGACATTTTTAGCCCGGTAAAATGAATCAAACAGCCGTCCTTGGTCTGCTACAGGTATGCCAATTCCTGCATCCTGTACAGAAAAAATTGCGTCGGTTTCAGTAAGCTTTAATTCAAAGATTACTTCGGTATTTGGGGGAGAATACTTAATAGCATTGGACAGCAAATTGCCCAGAATTCGCCGGAGCAAGCTTACCTCCAAAGACGCCATCGCCGATTGACTGTTGTGATTCACAAAAATCAGCGCCACCCGATCTGTTTGAGGTTTCAACTTCAGGCTGCTCTGAAATTCCCCTACCAACTCATTACAAAACTTTGCTAAGTCTAGCGGTAGCAAGCAAAACCCGGCTTGTCCTGACTCAACACGGCCCAGCAGCAGAACATCGTCTAATAACTGATCGATACCTTTGGCGGCTGCTTGAGTTTTGTCTAACAGTTCTTGTGTTTTCTCCTCTGTTAATGTCAACTTGTACTTGGTAAGAAGTTGTGTAGTGCCGATGATGAAATTCAAAGGATTGCGAACGTCATGGGCAATCATGTACAGCAAAGATGTTTTCATCTCGTTGAGTTCTTGGGCTGTTTGCAGAGTGCGATCGAGTTGGTCGTGAGACAATTTAAGAGTTAAAGACAACTGGCGCGATCGCAGCAAAATCTCCACCCGCGCTTGCAATTCAATCTTCTCGATCGGAGCGATAATCAAATCGTCAATACTTTGCCAAATAAATTGCGTTGCCATCCCTACATCCGAGCGGGATGTAATCAAAAGAAAAGGCAAGCATACCGGGTGTTCTGCCTGTTTTTGGGCGGCCACCCATTGCCAGTGGCGTTTCAGGGAAATACCGTCAATTATCGCCAGGTCAAAAGATTGATTAAATGGTAAAAACTCCTCACTATTTTCTGTTGAGTGTGGCAGCAATACCTCATAGTAAACAGCTAGCCATTCTAATAACAGCCGGCGATTTTCTTTCTGTTCGACAAGCAATAAAATTTGACTCACGCAGATTCTCCTAGCAAGCTGTGAACAATTCCCAGCAAATCTCTAACGATTAAAGGTTTTACCAACATATTCCGAGCACCGTGGCAGAGGCTTTCGTGCTGAATGGCAGCGCTTTGTTTGGGCGAGAGTATCAGAAAAGGGATGTGGTGATTTCGCAGTTGTTCGCAGCACTCCCAAATCCGGCGGTCGAAACCAGAAATATCTACTAAAGCCATCCCGATCCTAGCAGGCTGACTGATAGCTTGTGCAACATCTTCAAAGTTATAAGCCGCAATCATCTGGTATCCTTCTTTGTTGAGAAATTGTGCTAATAGTTCCAAGTTTCGCTGATTGCGATCTACGGCTAAAATTATTGATTTGCCAGTCATTTATCAGCTTCCTCTGAATACGGGTTATACCATTTTAGATTTTAGATTTTAGATTTTAGATTTTAGAATGGGGAGTGACTGATTATATATGGGTTGGGAGGTGGCCTAAAGTGGGATTCTTTTTTTTATTTGGTATTATAGCAATCCTAAATGAATCGTAAAAAGATGTAGGGGTAGTGCCAAGAGTGCCTACCCCGGCTTCATGGGGCAACCACGGGGGGTTTGCCCCTACAAGAATTACACAAATGATTTAGGATTGCTATAGCTTACGTTTCGGCGAGCTATTACATCGGTTTTCAGTTGAGTGAAGTACAGATGCTCTGGCACAGGACACGGCCCCGTGCCTCTACTGTATTTCATAGAATTGAAAACTGCTATAAAAGTCGAAAAATACACAATTTTACCAATATATTTAAGTTTTGCAGGAATTAGGCTGGTGGTGAGGTGCGCGGTGCACACCCTACTGATTAGTAGATTCACGACTGCAAAATTAGCTGCAATTGCCCAAAAACAACACGACAAACCCCGATTCAATCTTCATCCGCTCCCCCCTCACTCCACACCGGCGCCGAACCCAAAATGCCGCGCAGCCCCGCTATCGGTTTGCTGACTTTGATGCCGTAGCGAGTAATCTCGAGTTCTCGCAGAGTTCTCTCGAAATTGCTGACTCGTTTTTTAATTACTCCGATCGCCTTGCGGATTTCTGTCCTATTATGCAGTTGGCGTTCCAGATAGCGTATAAACAGAAGATTATCCGCCAAATAGCTAATTCCGATCTCGGTCAGCCGAAAATCTCCGCTAATGGCTTCTACCTCATTAATCAAGATAACGGTGACTCCCATATTCTTCAGATACTTACACAAAGCGTGCAAATTGTTCACCAAATCTTGCCCCTGCATCGAAAGCTGATAGCCAGAAATACTGTCAATCATCACAATCTGCGTCTTTTCCTGCTCCACCTCCTGGCGTACCATACAGGCAAACTGATCCGGCGAGTAAAGCAAAGGTTCCACGGGTATCACGGAAAGACTTCCTTGCCCCATCATCGCCCCAACCGGGATGTTAACTGATTCGCAGCGGCGCAGCAGAGTAGAACTTGACTCCTCAAAAATGTAAACTACCGATCGCTCCCCCCTTCCTGCGGCTTCCTTCATAAACTGAATCCCCACCGTAGTTTTACCCACGCCGCTAGGCCCGCTAATCACCGTCACAGTCCCCCGTTCCAGTCCCCCGTGCAGTAGTTCGTCGATTTCTGGAACCCCAGCAGAAATCGCTTCAGCAACAAAATCCTGTTGATAGTTGTCTGGAAGCAGTCGCGGAAATACCTCCATACCAGCCTGAGTCAGGCGGAGCGAATGGCGGCCGCTGCGGAAGTTGGAGCCTCGCAGCTTGGTGACAGACATGGTGCGTCCTTCAGGGCGCAGTTCTAAATAAATTACTCCGTCGCTGATGAATTGCAAATCGTCGTCGGGAGCACTTGAAGTGCCCTCGGAGGTGAACACCACCGTCGCCCCCCCTTCCACCAAAAACCGCAGAAAAGACAGAACTTGCTTGCGAAACTGAAACTCATCCGCAGCTAAGTAGCGAAATTGAGTGATCGCGTCCAAAAACACCCGTTGTGGCTTGACAGCTTGGACTCGCTCGATAATCTTTTGTGTAGTCGGTTCTCGCTCAACCTCGGAGGGGGAGAAAATGTCATAAGTCTGAACTTCTGTAAAGAATTCTGACGATGGACTCAAATCCAGGAACGCCATCGCTTCAATATCAAAACCGAGACTTGCGGCATTGGCCCGCAATTGCGCTTCCGGTTCTCCTAAAGTAATAAACAGGGGCGTTTCTCCCACAGCCACACCTGCTGCCAAAAAGTGAAAGCCCAGTGTAGTCTTGCCAGTACCCGGGCCGCCACGCACCAGATAAGAGCGTTGAGAAATTAGGCCGCCGCCAATCACTTCGTTGAGACCGGTAATTCCCAGAGAAATTCGGTTTTGAGACATTTGTTTTTTCATGTTTTGAATATCGGGCCCGTATTAATATTTAATGGTTTTAGGCAGTGTTTTGATAATTTTTTTTACCGGGCGTCTGATAACCTTCATGAAATCTTTTTCTACCGAAAATTACGTTAGCACACAAGAATTAGAAAGTATTGTCGGCAAGGCTGGGATCAGTCTGCGGCAGTACACAGAGGTATTTTGGCAAGAACGGGTAGAAAAAGCAGTGGCCCCCGACACGAAAATAGATTGTACCGTTTACCCGAATACTCAGGAAGAACTGGCGGCTGTCATTGCTTGGGCTGGGCAAAATCGCTGTGCAGTCTTGCCTTGTGGCAGTGGCAGCAAACTTGATTGGGGCGGTTTAGTCAAGGGAGTCAAAATTGCCGTGAGCACCGCGCGTCTGAACCGACTTGTAGAACACGCTGTGGGCGATTTAACCGTGACTGCGGAAGCGGGAATGAAGTTTGCGGATTTGCAGGAAAATTTAGCGGCATCAGGTCAATTTTTGCCGATCGATCCGGCGTATCCGCAACAGGCAACTTTGGGCGGCATTGTCGCTACTGCTGATGCGGGTTCCTTGCGGCATCGCTATCGCGGGGTTCGCGATTTGCTGTTGGGAATTACCTTTGTGCGATCGGACGGTAAAATTGCGGTAGCCGGAGGTCGAGTTGTTAAAAATGTCGCCGGTTACGACTTGATGAAACTGTTTACTGGTGCTTACGGCACATTGGGCGTCATAAGTCAAGTAACTTTCCGAGTTTATCCGCTGCCAGAATCATCGGGAACCGTAGTGCTGACAGGGGAAATTAATGCTTTGTCCCAAACGGCTCAAATCTTATTATCCTCTGCTTTGACTCCGACAGCCGTTGATTTGCTGTCACCTGAATTAGTCGCAAAATTAGGCTTAGGAAAGGACACGGGATTAATCGTCAGATTTCAAAGTATCGCAGAAAGTGTTAAACAACAATCAGCCCGCTTGCTGGAAGTTGGCGAAAAGTTGGGTTTGCAAGGCACTAGCTGCTGCGAAAATGATGAGCATCAGTTATGGCAAAGATTGCCAGAAACAATGTGGGATTCTGCCACAAAGTCGGCAATTATTTGCAAAATAGGAATCCGACCGTCGGAAGCTGTAACGGCCATTAACGAATTGCCGGTACAGGACGCTTTGATTCATGCAGGCAGCGGTTTGGGGGTTTTGCGGTTTGAGAATGCGACTGCGGACACGGTGTTGCAGGTACGCAGAGGGTGCGAAGCCAAAGGCGGTTTTCTGACTGTTTTAGCAGCGCCGGCCGACATCAAGCAACAGTTAGATGTTTGGGGCTATAATGGAAGTGCGATCGATTTAATGCGCCGGATTAAACAGCAGTTTGACCCGGAAAATATTTTGAGTCCACATCGTTTTATAAGCGGTATTTAGTTTAAAGTTTGTAGTAAGGAGTTCAGTTTTTATTGAATCCCGGCCTAAATCATTAGACCTCTGGAATAATTATTGTGGAACAGGCATCCTGCCTGTTCAATACTGGCTTTTCGGGAGATGTCTATTTGTGAATTAGATTTGTTTTTAACGAACCGCGAAGGCGCGAAGAGCGCGAAGGAAGAGAAAAGAAGAGAAAAGAAGAGAAGTTTTTGTTTGCTTGATGGATTGAGGCTGGCAATTTGAAAGGACTAAAGTCCTTACTACGAACCAAAACAATTAGGTAATATATTATTATGCAAACTTCAGAAAAATCTCAAGTTCCCAGCGACGATTTAAGACCTGCCAAAGAAAGCAATTTTCTAGCACAAAATCCCCACTTAGAAACCCTCGAACTTCCCGGTTTCGATGCCAAGAACCCGCCAGACCCGAAATTAATCGATACTTGCGTACATTGCGGCTTTTGTTTGTCAACTTGTCCGAGTTACCGCGTACTTGGCAAAGAAATGGATTCGCCTAGAGGCCGCATTTATTTAATGGATGCAATTAACGAAGGCGAGGCACCTTTAAACGAAGCAACCTCACAGCATTTCGATACTTGTTTGGGCTGTTTGGCCTGCGTTACAACTTGCCCTTCTGGAGTACAATACGACAAATTAATTTCCGCAACTCGCCACCAAGTTGCCAGAAATCAGGAACGCACTTTTTCCGACAATGTAATTCGCACTCTGATTTTTAATCTCTTCCCTTATCCTCACAGATTGCGGCCTTTGCTTGTACCGCTGTTTATTTATCAAAAATTAGGACTGCCAAAACTTGTCCGCAAAACAGGTTTGCTGAAAAAAGTATTTCCCCGCTTGGCGGCGATGGAATCAATTTTGCCGAAAGTTACTGTCGATTCTTTCCGGGATAATTTGCCAGAGGTAATTCCGGCACAAGGGGAGAAACGCTATCGAGTGGGCATGATTTTAGGCTGCGTGCAGCGGCTGTTATTTTCGCCAGTTAATGAAGCTACGGTGCGAGTTTTGACGGCTAACGGTTGCGAGGTTGTGATTCCTAAAAGTCAGGGATGCTGTGCTGCTTTGCCGGAA
>JACJNV010000109.1 GCA_014695175.1 Microcoleus sp. FACHB-DQ6
TGCTCGCAGATCGCTCCATTTAATTAGAGCTGCATAACATTTTAGGTTTCTATATTTTTCACTCCGTTCAAGTCAGTTATATCATACCTCATCTTTCTGAGAAATGCTATACATCCCAAGTATTTAAGAACCATTCATAAGGCTGACGGTTATGAATATACATTCTGACTCAAAGGATTCGCTGTCGCTCAATTTATTGATTGGCGGCAATTCCCCGGACGCTAAATCATTGGCGGTACTCGCGGAGCTCGATATATCCGCCTCGATTATAGCGTCCGCCCCCTTGCCGCGTTCTAGGTGGGGATCGCCCAACAGCGAGAGGCAAATGCGGCTCAAATCAAGTCTTTGACGGAAGGGTTGCGATCGCGCTAACATCAGAAGTCGATCAGAAGCGCCTTCAGTAACTTCTGGTCGTGGTGAAGCATCGTCTGTTGACTTTTTAACCTGAAGTTCCCCGCAGGAGGGAACTTCAGGTTAAAATTTCTTGGCAATGATACAAACCATTCCATTAATCATCTCGTTCTGAAGTACCTGTAAACCTATTTCAGATAGCCGATCGCACAACCAATTTTTATTGAGCCGCAGTTTTTGGTAAGAACTGGCACTGAATGACCACCGATCGCCCTGTTTTTGATAGAGTAAGTCATGGACTGCTACGCTGTTTTCCTGATACTCCAAGAAACAAGTGAGGATTGTAAATTCATCACTTTGTACAGGAATAAAACGCTGAGTTCCATGAAGCTCTGCTGAAACATAATCGCGGAAAGTTAAAATCAACATCCCATTCTCAATCAGCCAGCGCTGAATGTCCAAAAGTAATGAATCGACAGCACTCAATGATTCTAGGTGTGTAAGTGTGTCGCCCATGCAAACAATGAGCTGCGCCTGTTCCTGAATATGTTGCGAGAAATTAAGCAGATCGTCGTGAATGGTACGGATGGAAAGATGTTTAGCGCGATCGCGTAACTCTGAAAGTAGGGCATCACAGAAATCTATAGCTACTACGGAAAAGCCTAATTTCGCTAAAGGAATAGATTGAAATCCTGAGCCTGCACCTAAATCAATGGCTAATCCTCGCGGTGCCGAGTCGAGCCCCAATTGACAAAAAAGAGCGTGATTTCGTTCGATCGCTGCTTCAGGATTTCCTGACATCCAACTGTAAACGGCAGCAAGTTGCTGGTTATAGTGGTCTTGTGCTGTGTTCATTATTATGCTAAGTTCGATGACTCGTTAAAAAGGAGCAAAATCATTCAACCCGATGGAAACTAAACCACCACTGCCACCTTTTACGCGGGAAACTGCTAAAACTAAAGTTCAAATCGCAGAAGATGACTGGAATAGTCGCGAGCCAAAACGAGTAGCTTTAGCTTACACCGGAGATTCACCGTGGCGTAACCCTGCCTAATTTTTCAGTGGAAGGTAACAAATCAAGGCTTTCTTAAAACGAAAGTGGGCAAAAGAACTAGACTACTGTTTGAAAAATGAACTGTGGAGTTTTACAAAGAAGCTGATTTCTGTGCGCTTTGAATAGCAGTGGCACGATGGTCAGAGTGCGGATTTGTTCCTTGAAATAATCCCAAAATATCGAAGGAAGAGGGAAAGGGGAAGAGCTGAAAGGGTGACAAAAATGGCTACAAGACATTTCTGGTCAGCTTTGCAGCTTGACGGGGTGACAACAAGAGTCTAAACATTGATAAAATAAAGGACATAGCCCTTAGACCCCTCTGAAAAAACGGTAGTTTATTGCGCCTAATTCTCATTAATTCAGTAATACTATCTTGACAAAATTTCATGTTAATTACCCAAGATTGACCGTACAATCCTATCCAAAAACTACTATGACGACGTATCGAGCGCCCGCACTCTGTTACCCTACCTACATATTTTTGCACTCCCATTTTCGTGATTTTTTGATCTTGTATTATCGCACAACTGTAGGCGAGCGGTATCAATAATATTAAACTGCTTAATCGTTGGTTATTAGGGTGACTTCTCTCGCTTATTATAACCACCAGTTTTACAATCTTTAAACATCGCTTCAATCCCACTGCGACATTTGAAAGTATCGATCGATTGTTTTAAACTGCCGACATTAGTCAAAAGATACCAACCTTCATCCTTTTGTTTGACTCGATATTTTCGTCGCCAATAACCAGCGATATCAAAATTCCCAAAACCTTTTTGTTTGGTAAATTTTGTCTCGACTAAATAAAGGCTGGTTCCCGGCACTAAACCCATGTCAGATAAGCGAATGTAATCAGAGTTCTCCTCGTGAATATAGCGCCCTTGTTTGACTCTAAAAATAAACTTTACTTGTCTCTCACAGAGCCACGATGCGAGCTTTACACTACCAAATTCCCGTGAAGCGAAGCTATCCCGTTCCGCGCAGGGGTTCCCGTTCCCCGTAGGGGTTCCCGTAGGGTAGGGTAGGGAATCGCCTAACACAATCACTTCATAATCTGATAGCAACTCTAACACAGGAGTGAGTAGAGCTTTTTGTTCGTCAATATTACTACATCCTCTTTTGTCTAGCAATCGCCAGTATA
>JACJNV010000011.1 GCA_014695175.1 Microcoleus sp. FACHB-DQ6
CCTCACAATTTGCTTAATGCTAAACCGGAAAATGTGGAGCGGGAATCAGAAATTATCGCTCAAGCCGGACGCAAAGGCGCTGTGACGATCGCCACAAACATGGCGGGACGCGGTACGGATATTATTTTGGGCGGTAATTCTGAGTACATGGCGCGCCTCAAGTTGCGGGAGTATTTTATGCCCCGAATCGTGCAACCCGAGGATGACGACGGGTTTTCGGTGGTGCAAGTACCGGGGATTAGTGGCCGCCCCGCACCTCAAGGTTTTGATCCCACTAAGAAAAAGGTAAAGTCTTGGAAAGCTTCGGCGCAGATTTTCCCGACGCAGCTATCGAAAAATGCCGAACAAATGCTTGTGGCGGCGGTGGAATTGGCGGTGAAGGAGTACGGCGCGCGATCGCTCACGGAATTGCAAGCCGATGATATCGTGGCTATAGCTTCGGAAAAAGCGCCGACAAAAGACCCGGTAATTCAAAAATTGCGGGAAGCTTACAATTTAACTCGCAGCGAATACGATGCTTTTACCAGCACCGAACACGATGAAGTCGTGCAGTTGGGAGGCTTGCACGTCATCGGTACCGAACGCCACGAATCGCGCCGGATCGACAATCAGTTGCGCGGCCGGGCGGGACGCCAAGGAGACCCTGGTTCTACGCGGTTTTTCTTGAGTTTGGAAGACAATTTGCTCAGGATTTTCGGCGGCGAACGGGTGGCCGGTTTGATGAAGGCTTTCGGTGTTGAGGAAGATATGCCGATCGAATCTGGAATGCTGACTCGTTCCCTCGAAGGCGCCCAGAAAAAAGTTGAAACCTACTATTACGATATCCGCAAGCAGGTATTTGAATACGACGAAGTGATGAACAATCAGCGTCGAGCAATCTATGCGGAACGCCGCCGAGTATTGGAAGGTTTGGACTCCAAAGAACAGGTCATTAAGTATGCCGAACAGACGATGGACGACATCGTGGGAGCATACATCAATCCCGATTTACCTTCGGAAGAATGGGAACTCGACAAACTTGTGAGCAAGGTGAAGGAATTTGTTTATCTGCTCGCTGACATGACACCGGATCAGCTAGAAGATTTGTCCGTTGAGGAAATTAAAACATTCCTGCACGAACAAGTCCGCAATGCTTACGACATTAAAGAAGCGGAAGTTAATGCAATCCGAGCTGAATTGATGCGAGATGCGGAACGGTTCTTTATTTTGCAGCAAATTGATACTTTGTGGCGAGAACACTTGCAACAAATGGATGCTTTGCGCGAGTCGGTAGGGCTGCGCGGTTACGGCCAGAAAGATCCGCTGATTGAGTACAAAACTGAAGGTTACGAGCTGTTTTTGGACATGATGACGGATATCCGCCGCAATGTGGTTTATTCGCTGTTCCAGTTCCAGCCGCAGCCGGCCATGCAAGTTTCCCCAGAGATGGTTTGAAAATAGTTAACTGTTAACTGTTAACAATTGACTGTTAACAGTTGACTGTTACAGCAGTGGTCACAACGATTAGGACAATTCCCAAAAAGAAGACGTAGCAGCACTTACAGCAGTTTGCGAGCAAACCCGCCACAATTCGAGCTATCTAAATAGGGCTTGCTGAATAAGTGATCGCTTTCTGGTGCTCGAGAGTGATCGATATATTCAAACCGAGTTAAAGATGAGTGTTTCCTGCCTCAATTTGACTGAAATATAAGCGCCACTTATATTAAATTTGGAGTTTAGACTAAGCAGGTCTAAAAGTGCGAGCGCTGTGAGACTAGCGAACAGTTCTCAAGAACGGCAATGGTCGCTGGCGACCAGCTATCAGGCTCAACCATAAGATAGATGCCAGCGACCGTTGACGTTCTCGGAGACTTGCAACGCCGAAAAAAAACTGTCTGCGATAGTTTCAACAGACAGCGTAAGGGTAGAAGATTGAGAATTCAGCTAAAAATCTCAAATCTACCTGCCTGCAAAGTTTGAACAATTACGGGAATTTCGTCAACAAGCTTATGAATGTCTCGGCAATGCCTGCATACGCCACCTTTGAACTAGCAGACGCGATAATGACGACTCGCCACGTCTCATGTTTAGGAGATTTAGCCCTCAATCCCTTATTTCGGCGTGAGTGGTCGAGCGTCTACGAAGCGCTGCAAGATTGTAGACCAGAGCCAGACCAATTGATGCAACTATACATCCAACAGATATCACAAGTCGAACGTCCAGTATTAGCGATCGATCATACGGCATGGTTGAGGCCCCATGCACGTACCCTCAAAGAACGTACCTATGAACGATCAACCCACAGCCTTACCCCAGGGTATACCTGTTGGTATTCGCCAAGGATATAGTACGATCGCACTGATACCAACGATTAGCGCTCGTTGGGCGCTGCCGTTAAGACACGAACGTATTACCAGTTGGGACAACCCGATTAGTTTTGGCGCTCAACAATGGGCAGCGAGTATGTCAATATCTTCAGAATAGACCGATCGCCTTATTTGATAGTGAGTATGGGTGTGCCCCTTTTGTCAAAGCAACCGCAGCCGTCGCCGCCGATAAATTGATGCGTATTCGTTCTAATCGTTGTTTGTGGTCAGCACCTCTATCTTATAGTGGTAGAGGCAGACCAAAAATTCATGGGAACCAGTTTAAGATTAACGACACTCAAAGCTGGTGGGAACCAGAACAAACTCTAGAATCTTTTGAACCCAAACTCGGAAAAATTAGGTTAAGAAAATGGGATGACTTGCACTTTCGAGGCAGTCCCAAACGGGAGCATCCCGATTTTGCAAATAGACTGCCTGCAGCTAAAATAAAGAGAATAGATCAGGGGAAAAAAATGAGCATAACTCCCGAAGAACAATTACGGTTATCAGCCTGTATTGACGAGATAGCGCAAATCCTCTACAGGAATACAGATTCAGCAGAAATAGCGACCTTAGAAGGTCTTGAG
>JACJNV010000110.1 GCA_014695175.1 Microcoleus sp. FACHB-DQ6
AAAGCAACGAGCAAAAAACAAACGGCCCAATCCGGCGCGTCATGTTCAACCATCGAGGTTGCCCCGTATCTCGAAGCGACCACGACTGCACCCTAACGAGTATAAGAGCCAAAGGAACCCTAACGCTATATCATCCCAACTTAAAAAACAGCCAACGCTGCATCATCATTTCCACTCTCCTAGGACATAAACGCACCTCCCAAAGACAATCAAAACCCAACGAAAACAAAAGATATTGTTACTGAGTCACTGATGTAGGGTGCGTCAGGGAAAACGATATTATATCAATTCCGGTTGCACCGGAATTATTGTTGACTGTTGACTGTTGACTGTTGACTGTTGAATGTTGACGGGCGAGTCGCAAAACTGAATGGTTGAGCGTTAACTGTTGACTCGATTTTATTATTCCGATGCAACCGGAAACGATATTACCCGAAATCAGAGCACAGCAGTGCCCAAGGCGTGTCAACATCAGCCAACCATCTGCCAGTCCGCGAGTCCGCCAGTCCGCCAGGGAATGAATTCCCTGTCTAATAGCTAAAGTCCTCTCAAAGAGGACTGAAGAACTCATGAGTCGTCTTCAGACGACTTTAGCTTTGAGGCAGGGGTTTCAACCCCTGCCGGACTATTGGTTGTACGTTAATTTGACACCAATGGGCATTGCCGTGTCCTCAATACCCTTGTTGTCGATGCTTATATCCGATGTCAATTCCTGACGCCACCTCTGAGATATAATCAACTACTTCTTACTCGGCGCAATCTTCTCAATAGAAATCAGCGACTCCATCACCGACTCCACAATCGGCGCCGCCACCGTCCCCCCCGAACCATCCTTCGGCTCGTCAATCACCGCCAAAACCACATACCGAGGCGCCTCCACAGGCATTATCCCCACAAAGCTAGTAATAATCGCCTTGTCAGAATAACCCCCACCAGCATTAGCTTTTTGAGCCGTACCCGTTTTTCCAGCAATCCGATACCCAGGAATTTGTGCAGCTTTCCCCGTACCACCATCAACCACAGTTTCCATCATTTCTAACACCTGCTTAGTAGTTTCCGGCGAAAAAACCTGCTTCGGAACCGGCCTCGGAAGCTTCCAATAAGCTTCACCGTCCCTATCAAAAAGTCCCCGCACAACGTGAGGAGTCACCAACTTGCCACCGTTAGCCAAAGCCCCGTTAAGCTGCACCAACTGCATCGGAGTAATCGAAAAACCTTGCCCAAAAGCCGTAGTAGCAACTTCCACCGGAGAGTTAATAAATTGCTCTCGACTTTTAAGCTGACTGGTTACTTCAAAAGGCAAATCAGTTCCCGCAGTTTGTCCCAGTCCGAGTTTTTCTAAAGCTTGATAGTAAAGAGAAGCCTTCATACTTCTCATTACGTGCACCATCCCCACATTGCTAGAATGTTTCAAAATCTCAGTAACAGTGGAAGGGCCGCGCGCCCCTGCTTGTTTGTAATCGGAATTTTGGATAGTCCAGCCATCCATGAAAATCCGACCTTCGTCCTTAAATACGCTATTAGGTTTCACCGCACCCGCTTCCAGAGCGATCGCGACATTAATCGCTTTAAAAGTCGAACCAGGCTCATAAACATCAGTTACAGCCCAATTTTTATAGCGCGACAAATCGAAATTAAAATATTGATTCGGGTCATAAGAAGGTTCCGCTACAACTGACAGCAATTCCCCGTTACGGGCATCCATCACAATCACCGTGCCCCGCTTCGCATCGTGTTCCTTCATTTTTTCCTTAAGCGCACTTCGGGCTGCCCGCTGCAAGCGAGTGTCGATCGTCAATTGCAATTTCAAGTCATCAAGCTGCACAAATCCCGCCGTCAGCCGATCTGGAACCCAACTCCCATTGCTCGACCTGCTAAACTGAATCGACGGCATCGATCGTTCCAACAAATTCTGCTGGCTGTATTCCACCCCAGCTTGTCCCTTCCGTTCCCCGTCCACATAACCGAGGATATCCGCCGCCAACTCCTGCTGCGGGTAAAAACGCTGCTGCTGCCGCAGCAACTCCAAGCCATCCACCAGACTCTCTTTAATTTGCATCCCAGCGATGCGATCGGCAACCTCTTGAGGCAGAGACTCCGCAATAGTAATACCGCTTTCACCAAGATTAAACCTGCGTATCAATTCAGTTTCCGACGTAGTGCCCGGACTCAGTTCGAGCGCCAGCATCGGAGCCAATGTAGCAGCAATTTCCGCCTTCGAGTGGTTAAACAACTTCGGGTGAGCGTAGAGCGTGTACACCTCTCTGTCGATCGCCAAAACATTCCCTGCGCGGTCAACAATCGGGCGTCTCGGTACAAACGGCTTCGTTTTGAGAGTTTGCTGCTGCTCGGCCTGTTTACGCAGCGCCGGAGCTCGCGTCACCTGCAAATAAAACAAATTCACAGCCAGCCCCAGCCCCC
Source organism: Microcoleus sp. FACHB-DQ6 (assembly GCA_014695175.1). GTDB lineage: Bacteria > Cyanobacteriota > Cyanobacteriia > Cyanobacteriales > Microcoleaceae > Microcoleus. The sequence continues at coordinate 2,422 of JACJNV010000110.1, forward strand.
CCAGCATCAACACCGCCCACACGGCCCACAAACGGAACTTGCTGCGCTTTAAACGCTCCACCGGCCGCCCCCAAGATGCAGCCCTCTGTTGTGGCGATCGGCCGAAACTGCCCGAAGATCTAGGTTTGGCTGGTTTTTCCCACCCAGTGCGCTCGCCTGCCTGTTTTGTGCGTTTGAAATTCGGCGATCTGTAGCGGTCAAAACGGGGGTCGTAGCTCATGGCATTAAAAATTCAATAGCAAGTTAGAGCGTTTTAGAATCTATAATTTATAACTTAAATCTTAAAATATAAAATTCACGACTTGGGAATGAGCAGTCCCTATCAGGGTTGGGTTCACACCTACAGTTGCATTCTGTTTTTTGAAGTGGTGTTAATTATTTTTAATTTATAACTTCCGGTTGGAAGCAGAAAATCGATCGCGACTTGCAAAAAAGTCAAAAAGGAAATTAGAGCCTCGAATTTTCAGGCCCTCGGACACTCAGGCCCTCGGGCGCTCTACGCTTTGACACAGATTTAATAGCCCAGCGGTGTTTCCACACCGCCTCCCTTCTTGAGAGCCGGCTGAGAATTTTGTGTCGTAAGGGGCGATCGAGTTTCAGGGGCCGGCTGCAAGAAAATCGTGTTCCCAGGATTCTGCGGAGCCAAACCGGTTTCGGGATTTTGGGCTTCTTTAGCAAGTTGGTGTTTCAAGACTTCACTAGAAGCACTCAATTGCTGTTCCCGGAGGCGCAGAGTTTCCAGTTTTTGATACTCCTGGCTCCAGCGCTGCTCGCCGTAAACAGTCAAGCCGTAGAGACTCAGAGCACCGCCCAAAAGCATAAGTGCTGCTACTGAGGAGGCGCGCTGTGCCTGCAGGAGCGATCGCAACCACATTGGCTGCTGCTGGCGATCGGGCAGGACTTTGATCACCGATGCGGACTGCCGAACCTGAGCCTGTTCGTCTGCTGGCGAGTAGTTGGGCAATACCGGCCCTGTCTTCGCCCGCCTAGCCCGGGCAATAGAAGTAACTTTGCTTTTGGCTGGGCCAGCAGAGGGCTTGCGGGTCGATCGGGAGCGGGGAGAATCCGGGGATCTGATAGCAGCGGTCATAGAGTTCACCAATACGTAAAGTGGGGTAGCTTCAGCTTGATTGAGGTTAAGAGTTTTTTGTCTCCAGAGCGCCAGTTGTGGCAATCTGGGCTCGATCGGTTATCCTTACCAAAGATACCTCACAAGCCAACCAACCCATCCTACCACTGGTCTCTTTGACTTCAGGATTTGCCAAAAAAAAAGAAATCTTTGCTGGTTAGCGATAATCTATGTGAAATTTATGAATAAATGCAGTATTGTAATCAACGAGCGAATCGTTGAGCTATTCGTGCCAGCATTGTTTCTGAAGTACACTATTCCCTTCCTTGCGATGGGTTTTCAGTCTTAAGGAGTTTTTATGAACAAGGGATTAATTCGTTTGACTTTGGTAGTGGGTTTGGCAGTAGCCCTCGGCGCCTGCGGCGGAGAGGGCAGCAACACTAACTCTACCCCCACTCCGGGCGGCCCTAGCGGCACTGGCGGCGCTGGCACTACTACTACTTCTCCTACTTCTTCTCCATCTCCAAAGTCCACTCCTGGGGCTGGTGGAGCTGGGGCTGGTGGAGCTGGGGCTGGTGGAACAGCTTCTCCTTCTCCTAAAAAGTCTCCCTAACTAGGGCGATCCGATAGTGTTTGCCCAACGAGCCTAGCCTCCAGGTGAAAAATCGTTCGCTCCTCGCATTTTTTCATCTCAGAGGTCTAGGCCTCAAGTTGGGTGTTAGTTTTAGTCTGATGCTTTTACTAAAGTTTCAGTACGTCCCCTTAGTGCCGCAAAGTCCGCTTAGCGCTGGGTTACAAGGGCATTAGCTTTCAAGTAGAAAATTTGACTCCCGGGATGCAGGTTTTGAAACTCAAGCCTCTGACGGGAAGTTTGAGGACAGTGCCAGTGCTTCTGCCTCAACTCGAAGGTCAACCGGAGGAGATCGCAGACTTGAGGCAAATTTTGCACTCGCTCGAATCGAGTCTCCCTTTCTTTCCCCGCCACTGTGGCTCGCAGACGAGAGGAAAGCTATCTGAGCCTTGGATGCTCGTCGAAGACTTCCTCGATGAGAGCATCCGCATGGCTACTCGATTTGTTTACTAAGAGTTTCGCGCCGGTGCGGGCAAGCAAATCGACCCGTCTGTTTTGATCCAGTTTAGTGATTCAATTGGCGCCGCGCCAGTTCTGTATTAACCCTGCCTCAGCAAAACTCGCTCCAGTTGCGCCTCAGTGCTGCTTTAAACCTATTGCACCGTCGCTGGTAGGATGGTGCTAGTTTGCTAGGCGATGCCTTGAGCATGGCAGATATTGCTTGCTGCTGTCGCCATGCTGAGTCCTTTAGCTTTGATTCCTCAATACCGAGTTGAGCATCCTTCGCTGTTTGAGCGTATTGCCCCAATTCACCGAATTTGTGGGGAAACCCAGCCTCCGGGAGGTGAAATTCTACCGATCGGGCGATCGTCCCTGCCTGAAAATTCCAGGTAAACTATTAACTGCTCTCCAACACTGAGAGTGTTGACCCTCCTGCAGTGGCAAATAGACAATAGTTGGAAAAATTTTCATATCACATTTTAAATAAAAAGTCAATTAAATTTGGGAGATAAGATAAATTTTTCAATTTGTTTTAATATTTCTATACTTAGATGTTACCAGTAAAACCCCAGCTCGGCGGCCGACAAGGCAACAGCCTGCTGTGTGTACAAGGGCGCGCGCTGGAGCAGCAGGCAAGATCGTGCTAATCAGTGGTAGGATCAGCGATCAAAAATGTATCGAAATGTAAAGTGCAGTGCCACTCTAGGTTTTGAAAGCCATTTAGTTAAAAGATTGAGGTAAATAGTTTTATGCCCGCGACCGTCCCCTTTGAACAGATTGACCGCATTGTTTGGAATCAGCACCACGATCCATTTGAAGTGCTAGGCCCTCACGCGATCGAAGAAAATGGCAAAAAAGTCTGGGTCGTCCGAGCTTATCTGCCGAATGCGGATGCGGTATCGGTAGTTGTGCCGGAGGCCAGGGCCGAATACCCGATGAAATCAGAGCATCACCCTCACTTTTTTGAATGTACGATCGAAACCCCAGAACTAGCAAACTATCAACTGCGGGTCAAAGAAGGAGAACACGAGCGCTTTATCTACGACCCCTACGCCTTTCGATCGCCCAAACTCACAGAATTCGACATTCACTTATTCTCAGAAGGCAACCACCACCGGATATACGAAAAACTGGGGGCACACCTCACCGAAGTAGACGGCATCACAGGAGTATATTTTGCCGTTTGGGCCCCGAATGCCCGAAATGTATCAGTTTTAGGAGATTTCAACTATTGGGACGGCCGCAAACATCAAATGCGGAAATCGCAAAACGGCATCTGGGAATTATTTATTCCGGGACTATCCGTGGGAACTTCCTACAAATACGAAGTGAAAAACCAAGACGGACATCCCTACGAAAAGTCCGATCCTTACGGTTTCCAGCAAGAAGTGCGGCCGAAAACAGCATCAATTGTCACCGACTTAAACACCTACACTTGGAACGACAGCGCTTGGATCGAAAAGCGGCGGCACACAGACCAACTGACGCAGCCGGTTTCGGTTTACGAATGCCACATCGGTTCTTGGCTGCACGCCGCTACTGACGAACCCGCCGTGCTACCAAATGGGGAAATACAACCCGCCGTGCAAGTTTCGGAACTGAATCTCGGGGCGCGCTTTCTGACTTACCGGGAATTGGCCGATCGGCTGATACCCTACGTCAAAGATTTGGGATTCACTCACATCGAAATGCTGCCGATCGCCGAACATCCTTTCGACGGTTCTTGGGGCTATCAAGTCACCGGTTATTTCGCCCCAACTTCCCGCTACGGCACACCTGAAGATTTCATGTATTTTGTTGACCAGTGCCACGCCAACGGCATTGGCGTACTGGTGGACTGGGTACCGGGACATTTCCCCAAAGACGGCCACGGTTTGGCTTTCTTTGACGGAACTCACTTGTACGAACACGCCGACCCCCGCAAGGGCGAACACAAAGAGTGGGGAACCCTAGTATTTAACTACGGCCGCAACGAAGTGCGGAATTTCCTAGTATCAAACGCTCTGTTTTGGTTTGACAAGTACCACATCGACGGGATTCGCGTAGATGCCGTAGCCTCGATGCTTTATTTGGATTACTGCCGCGAACCCGGAGAATGGCTGACCAACCAATACGGAGGGCGTGAAAATATTGAGGCGGCGGATTTTCTGCGGCAGGCGAATCACGTCATTTTTAGCTATTTCCCAGGTGCGCTGTCGATCGCCGAAGAATCTACCTCTTGGCCGATGGTATCTTGGCCGACCTATGTAGGCGGCTTGGGCTTCAACCTGAAGTGGAACATGGGTTGGATGCACGATATGCTCGACTATTTCCACATGGACCCGTGGTTCCGCCAGTTCCACCAGAACAACATAACTTTCAGTATGTGGTACAACCACAGCGAGAATTTCATGCTGGCTTTGTCCCACGATGAGGTAGTCCACGGCAAGGCTCACATTATCGGGAAAATGCCGGGGGACGAATGGCAAAAGTTTGCAAACGTGCGGTGTTTGTTTACTTTTATGTTTGCTCATCCCGGAAAGAAAACGATCTTTATGGGCATGGAGTTCGGCCAGTGGCACGAGTGGAACGTTTGGGGGGATTTGCAGTGGCAGTTGCTGCAATTCGAGCCACACCAAAAGTTGAAGCTGTTTTTTAAAGATTTGAACAATTTGTACCGCAGCGAAACGGCACTTTACAGTCAAGATTTTGCTGAGGATGGGTTTGAGTGGATTGATTGCAGCGACAACCGACACAGTGTAGTGGCATTTGTGCGCCGAGAGAAGGATGGCGACGAGTTTGTGGTGATCGTGTGCAATTTTACGCCCCAGCCCCACTCTCACTATCGCGTAGGAGTGCCGGAACCAGGTTTCTATACGGAGTTGTTTAACAGCGACGCCCGGGAATACGGCGGCAGCAATATGGGGAATTTGGGGGGCAAGTGGACTGAGGAGTGGTGGTTCCACAACAGTGCTTATTCGATCGACTTGTGTTTGCCACCTTTGGGCGTGTTAATTTTAAAGCTCGATCGGGCAAAAACAACGGCCAAATCTCAAGAGTTTTAAGTTGTGATATCATTTCCGGTTACACCGGAATGATGTTGACGGTTGACTGTTGACCGTTGACGCCGTGAACCGTCAACAGTGAACTCGAATGTACTATTCCGATGCTAACGGATTTGATATGAGTCGTGAGAGTTTTGAGTTAAGAAGAATCAAAACTTTATCAAACCTAAAAATTTGAGAGTATTCAGAAACCCGGTTTCTCCAAGAAATCGGGTTTTTTTTGCTTTGTTGTGGTGGTGAATATCTCGACGGGGTGACAAACCCGTCAAAAGACCTACTGAGGGCGGAACGTGGCATAATAGCGGGAGGATTTTGATTTTTTTTGTAGGTGTGGTCATACCCCCGAAGGCGTGTATTTTCACAGCAGGCGGAACGCTTAACCCATACTCCCCACAACAATCATCCTCCAATTGTGCCAAGCCGAATTAATGATAATTAGGCGCAATAAACTACCCTTTTTTCAGATGTGTATCAGGGCTATGTTCTTGATTATATCTATGTTCTGACGGGGTTGTAATCCAGGGAAGTGCGTAAATCATGTTCGTTTTTAAGTTGTATTAATTACCAATGTCAATTTTTAATGCCCAATTTTTACTTCTCAATTTTTAATTTCGAGTATCGGAAGCGCCAAGATTATAAGAAACTTTTGACGGCTCAACTTTTACAACTTCCGAAATAGATTGTTCTGCCACTGCCTCTAAAGTTGGCAGTGGTAGATGCTTCATTTCCCAAACTTTCAGCAAAATTAGATATTCATAAAAAGCTTGCAGCGTGCACCAAGCCAATCCCGCTTGGCCGTCAAGAAATCCGCCCAGTAAAATATACATATAGAAAAAGCGCACCACAGGCCGCAAAGGCAAGCGCAAAGAAAAATCTTTCAAAGCGCGGCGCCTTTCCACCTCCGACGCGCCAAACAATAAATCCCACCAATTTACTTGACCCGCTTCTAATTGACGGAGAGTTTCAGCCGCCTCGTCACTCGAGTAGCGGTTGTGCTTTTCAATCCAGCGGGAAAGACCTTTGCTGCAAGTATAGTGAGGGTAAGTTTCCTTCAAAAAGTGAGTAGGCCCGTTGCAGACTTCCCGTTCAGTGTGACCGTAGTCAGTAAACCACACTCGGTCTTTGCGAAACAGGCGCATTTGATAGCGGGGATATTGAGTGCTGCGGCGAATCCAGCGCTCCATAAATATTACTTTTTCAGCTACGTAATAGCCGATATATTCTTGACTTTCGATCGCCTTTAAGCATTCAGCAAACAGTGCAGGCGTCATCCGCTCGTCAGCTTCGAGGATGTAAACCCATTCGTACTTGCACGGGACTTCTTGGAGCATCCAAGTCCGCTGGCGTCCGTGAGTTTCAAAGCGGTGCTGCACTGTTTGCACGGCATAGTTCTGAACAATCTCAAGGGTGCGATCGGTGCTGAAAGAATCAACTACAATGATATCGTCACAAAGCAGTGCCGATTCAATGCAAGCGGCGATATCAATCTCTTCGTTGTAAGTCAGAATATAAATTGAGAACATTCCCAGCTTTTAGTAAAGGCAAACTATTGGGTAAACAAACTATTTCTCAGGGATGTCTCGACCAGCGCGATCCCTGCCAGCGCCGGTCAATTTTTGCGGCGGCCGAACCGCAGAATTCCCATACTTCTCAATCCCGTCCAACCAACAGTAATGTAGCCGATCGCTAACAGCAAACTGGTGATTCCCGTCTGCAAACTCGAATTTCTCGATCGAGTTCTTAACTCTTTCTCTTTTTGTTGCTTGCGGGTGCGAATCTCGTTGCGAGCTTGAGTGGGAAGTTCTTGAGCTTGCTGTTCCAAGAACTTGTCGAGGGCTTTCGGGTCATTTTTCGACTGCTCAAGCACAGCTTTCAATTCCTTGGGAACATCTGGACTCTTGAGTGCTTGTTGCAGTTTCCCGTTGTCTTCCAGCAGCGCGGCTATCTGGGTGCGACGCTGGCTTTTGAGCTGTTCTACCTGAGCTTTAAATTGAGGGCTTTTAAGTTGTGCCTCAAGTTGACCTTCCGCTTGTCCGGCTTCTTGATCGACTTGAGCCAGAGCATCCTTGAGTTCCAAACGAGTATTGTTGAGGTGAACGGGAACCAGAGATAGGTAAACTAGACCTAACAAGCTGGAAATCAACAGCGCCCAGAATCGCAAGTCCAGCCCAACATTGCGTCGCTCAATAGAGACTCCACTGCTGCTGTCTACCCAAAAGCCAGTCATCAGCAGGGCGATACCGATCAAAGGAATAATGCCCCTGTCAACTATCTGAGTTGCTGCAGCCAACTGCCAGCCTCGATTGAGAAGGTCTGAACTTTCTCCCGGCAGCGACAGAACAATGCAGTCAAGCAAAGCAGAGAGAATCAAGATAATCCCGACTACTTTTAGAGTTCGAGCAGCTACTGAAGAAAATTGACGGCTATTACTTGCTTTCATAATTCGTGTTAGATAATTCTACACCTTTAGATTCAAGGGGGTAGTTGAGTGGATTTTGTTGAACGGTTAAGCTATTTTCCACCAAAATAGCTGCTTCGGGTACCGAACTCGACTTTCCTCTGGGTTTTCACAGACTGCAGTTGCGAGCCAAAAGGTCGAGTTTCTGAGCAGCTATCCAGAGTTGGACACAGGAGGCTGTAGGCTTCTGGGCTGGCTGTAAAGCTTGGTCAAGATAGCGCCCAGAAACTGCAGCAAGCAACTGCTGGCTTCTTCTATAGTCTGACGAATCCAGCGTAAAGATGAGCTCTGCACACTTGGGTTCCTGGTTTTAACTAGCTTTCGCTCGCGCGGCCGTGCCAGAAATAATAGACACAGGAGGAGCGCCTTTTGTTGGGTTTCACCCCCTAGGGCTCCCACTACCCGATCGCCTGCCCGAGGGGGTGGAACTACATCCCTTGTCTTATAGTAATTGATATAAGAGAGGGCGGGAATAAATAATTGTTTACCAACCTTTTTAACATCCAATTACCGACAGCACGATAAGCCAGTCACAAATACACAACTAGGGTTTTTTTACTTGGGAATTCTGTTTACCATATCAGGTTCGTCGCAGGTAATCTTTACTTATCCATTCTTGCTTAATAGTCACAAATTACTAATCACTATTTACTCATCGGCAACTATTAATTATGGTCAGGTTGACGAATTTATTATTCAATAGTAAAAGTGCAAAGCTTCACATTTTTTGATAGGATAATTTTGACCGCTGTTCAAATTTGGTGGTAATGACTGCAATGATTTCTGATGTTTACACGTTGAGAGAACTGGAAAGATCGATCGCATCCGATCCGGACAAGTGGCGTCCGATGGTGTTTACTAACGGCTGCTTCGATATCCTGCACTGCGGTCACGTCCGCTATTTGCAGGCGGCAAAAAATTTGGGGCGAGCGCTCGTTGTGGGCTTGAATAGCGACGCCAGCGTGCAAGCTATCAAACCGCAGCAGCCGGGATTGCCACCCCGCCCGATAGTACCGGAAAATCAGCGAGCCGAAGTGTTAGCCGCTCTCAAACCAGTAGACGCCGTAGTAATTTTTTCGGAGATTACAGCAACTAAACTGATAAATATCCTGAAGCCTGATATATACGTTAAAGGAGGCGACTATCAAGTCGAAACTCTGCCGGAAGCACCGGCCGTTATCGCCGGAGGTGGCAAGATTTCCTTAATCGAAATAGAAGTTCCGAGTTCTACCAGTGCGATCGTCAAACGCATTTTACAATTAGGTACTTAACCCTCGATCGCAAACAGCAAACAGTGAGCTAAACTCAGAAGTTGCCCCATCAAAAAACACGCTTGGTACGCGCGTGCGAAGCTATCCCGTAGGGAATCGCTCGTACAACTTCATCCCAATTGTTAAGCAGGAGATAATTTTAATGGAACTCATAAGCAATAACACGATCGCGGAAATCATACAAAGACACAAAGCAGAGTTACTGGCAGACTGGCTCAAAGAACTGCAAAATACCGGGCTGCGCCGGGACGACTTGATGAGAGCCAAAGAATTGCGCTCCGAGTGTCAAGAGTTCTTGCAATTGCTCCACATTGCAGTCGGACACGGTAACTTTAGCGACATCCAGACACCCGAATGGGAAAATATGCGGGTGTTGCTAGCAGAAGTTTCGCGATCGCGCGTTCAGAGAGGCTTTACTCCCTCAGAGATAGCGAGTTTCATTTTATGCTTCAAAAAGCCATTGTTCGATCGGCTTTGTCATGAACTAACAGAAAACCGCGACGCACTTGTCGAACAACTTTGGCTTTCCACCAGTTTATTAGACCAGCTTGGCCTTTGGGTGACAGAAATCTTTCTCAAAGCTCGCGAAGAAGTCATCGAACGCCAGCAGCAAGAAATGCTGGAATTGTCAACACCCGTAGTCAAACTTTGGCAAGGCATTCTCGCTTTACCCATGATCGGGACTCTCGACAGTGCCCGCACTCAAATAGTAATGGAAACTTTGTTGCAAGAAATCATGGAAACCGGCTCAGAATTTGCGATTTTAGACATTACAGGCGTGCCGACTGTTGACACTTTAGTTGCTCAACATTTATTAAAAACTGTAGCAGCCGCCCGTTTAATGGGTACTGAGTGCATCATCAGTGGCATTCGCCCGCAAATAGCTCAAACCATAGTTCACTTGGGAGTTGACTTGCAGGATATTCTCACCAAAGCTACTTTAGCAGATGCTTTTAAAGTCGCTTTGCAGCGCCAAGGTTTAACTATAAGAAATATTCAAGAGGAAAGATAAAAAATATTGCCTCTTTGCCTAAAAATTTAAGTGACAATTAAAATAGAGGTCAATTTGTGGAACGTATACCGATACTTCAAATGGGAGAATTTCTGCTAGTAACTATTCAAGTAGATATGCACGACCGCTTAGCAATGACGCTGCAAGACGACCTGACAAACCGCATTGTCAAAACAGGTGTTAAAGGTGTTTTAATAGAAATATCTTCCCTGGAAATTGTAGATTCCTTTATAGGTCGCATTATCAACAATATCGCTAGTATGTCGCGAATTTTAGATGCTGAAACAGTTGTGGTCGGGATGCAGCCAGCAGTTGCGATTACGCTCGTTGAGCTGGGGCTTTCCCTGACAGGAGTTCGCACAGCTTTAAGCGTTGAAAAAGGCATGGTTTTGTTGAGAAAATCCTTGGGTTTCTCTCCTGACGAGCAACCGTAAGCAGTCGATTAATTGTCCCATGACTGAGGTACAGGCAGTAAAGAAACCTAGTTTGTTTGGAGATACCTTGTTGACAAACTGAAAATTTCTGAGGACGGGGCTTACGCACTCAAGAGAGTTAAATCAAGGGTTTGAGATTGCTTCAATATGTTCTCTATTGAGAGAAAATCGTAGTAAGTGCGTAAGTCCTATTAGGAGAAACTAAGTTGACGAGGGTAAGTCCTATATTTTGTGGAGAAGTTCTATTTTGGTACAGTAGCAGCCATGTCAAAACGTGAGACACTAGAAATCCGATCGTCATCCGATATAGTCCACGTCCGACAGCAAGTGCGAACTTGGGCTGTAGCAATGGGATTCGGTTTAGTAGACCAAACAAAAATCGTTACCGCAGCCAGCGAACTCGCCCGCAATACTGTAGACTACGGCAAAGGGGGAACTGTAACTCTCGAAACGCTCCAATTAGGCACCCGCAAAGGGCTGAGGCTGATATTTGAAGACAAGGGCCCGGGAATTCCAGACATCGAATTGGCAATGACTGACGGTTATACTTCTAATCACGGTTTGGGTTTGGGACTCAGTGGTTCTAAACGGTTGATGCACGAATTTGAGATTGTTTCCAAAGTGGGTAAGGGAACTAAAATTGCGATCGTCCGCTGGCGGTGAGTAAGTAATACGATTTGAGAGTTGAGATTTTAGATTACAGCATTGGGAATGACTGAGGACGATCGGGGTTTGGAGCTTGCGTATAGTGGCATTCTTTTTTTAAATTGGTATAAAAAGCAACCAGCAAAGCCAAGAAGTGATTCTTGGAATGCCAGCCCATACCCGGAGAGGGTTGGCGTATGGAGGATTTCATGATTAGAGCTGATAAAAAATGATAGATGCCGTAGCCCTGCCCGTAACAGAAGAAAGTCAAGTCGGAGAAGCGCGCCGAATCGCTGTCGCCCTCGCGACCGAAGTCGGATTTAACGAGACCGATCGCGGTAAAGTGGCAATTGTTACCACCGAAGCAGCAAAAAACGTGGTCAAGCACGCCCGCGAAGGAGAACTTTTGCTGCGAACATTAAAAACAACGGCAGGATATAGCATTGAAATAGTAGCGCTCGATCGGGGGCAGGGCATGGCAAATGTCGCGCTGTGTCTGCGGGACGGTTTTTCTACAGCGGGAAGCCCTGGAACTGGACTGGGGGCAATTAAACGCCTCTCTACTTTTTTTGATATTCATTCTGTACCAAAACTGGGGACAGCCTTATTAGCGCGGCTGGAACCGACCCAAAATAGCCGGGAAGCCTTCCAAAACAGCAATTACTTGGAATTTGGGGTCATCCACTTGCCGAAAGTAGGAGAGCAAATTTGCGGCGATTCGTGGGCGACAGAAAATCACCTTGACAAAAACCTGATTTTAGTTGCAGACGGGCTCGGCTACGGGGATTTGGCGGAGGAAGCATCTCGCGAAGCAGTGCGGGTATTTGAGGAAAACGTTAAACTCGGGCCGAAAGCAATTTTAGAGAAGGCGCACGCTGCTTTAAAAAATACCAGAGGAGCGGCTGCGGCGATCGCCCAAATCGATCGTACCCAACAAACAATTTGTTTTGCCGGAATTGGCAACATCAGCGGTGTAGTTGTCACAGATAACCAAAGCCGCAGCATGGTTTCCTACAACGGCACAGTTGGACATATGATGCGAAAAGTAGCAGAATTTGTCTATCCTTGGTCGGAGCAGTCCCTACTCATCATGCACTCTGACGGTTTGGCGGCGCAGTGGAATTTAAACCGCTACCCGGGTTTAGCCTCCAGACATCCTGCTTTAATCGCAGCCGTGCTCTACCGGGATTTCAAACGCACTCGCGATGACATGACAGTTATAGTAGCCAAGATGAGAGAAGCAGCGTGAGTTACCCAATCCTGACGACGGAAGTCCGCTTTGAACAAGACATCGTACAAGTACGCCAAAGAGCTCGCCAAATTGCTAAAGGGCTGGGATTCGATTCCCAAGTACAAACCCGCATCGCCACAGCAGTTTCCGAAATTGCCCGCAATGCTTTCAAATATGCCGGCGGTGGCAAAGTAGAATTCATTGTGGAAGGGGAATCGCCCCAAGTTTTTCGGACTCGGATTTCCGACACGGGACCGGGAATTGCTGATTTACCGGCTGTGTTAAGCCCCAATTTTCGATCGCAAACCGGCGCGGGACTCGGTTTAGCTGCTGCGAAACGGTTGATGGACGAAGTGAAAATCGACTCTCGGCCCGATCGCGGAACGGCTGTACAATTAATTAAACAGTTTTCCAAACATATGCCTGCGCTGAGTGCGATCGAACTAAATCAATTAGTTGACAAACTAGCGCGCCAAATTCCCGAAGATCCCTATGCCGAAATTCAGCAGCAAAATCAAGAATTACT